>JBHAFG010000076.1:0-13136 GCA_041855945.1 Treponema sp.
ACCCAGAGGCTAAAATGATACAAATCTTTGGAACAAACAAAAATTTCGACTGCAAGACCGCTCTCAGATGGTTCAGCGAGCGGCGGATTCCCGTTCAGTTCGTGGACTTGAAGGAAAAACAGATGTCGCCCGGCGAATTTTACAGCGTCGTAGATTCAATTGCAAAAGAAGTTGGAAGCCGAATTTCAGCCGTTGAAGCAATGACGGACACAAAGTCAAAGGATTTTTCTTCAATAGCGTATCTTAACGACTCCGAAAAAGAAGAAAAACTGTTTGAAAACCAGTTGAATCTTCTGAAACTTCCGATATGCAGAAACGGAAAAAATTCCGCGACTGTAGGACTCAAGCAAAAAATTTGGGAAAACTGGAAATAAAATCCTACGGATTCCGGCCTGTAATTCTGTTCAGCTGTACAAGGTCGTTTTTAAGAGTCCTGTTGTCAGGGTTTTCGGCAAGGGCGTTATGAAGAATTTCCAGTGCGGCTCCATACTGTCTGGAATTTACAAGCGGCGTAATCCTGTTGTGTATTTCAATTCCGTGGTTTTCAAGGCTAACGCGTCTAAGGTTTTTAAGATTTGCGCTGTCCGGAACAAGGCATAATCCTTCGCCGCAGATTTTTGCCGCCTGCAGATGTTCGTTTTTCTTTGCAAAATCCTGCGCAAGAGTTACAAAGCGGGTTTCGTCTATCATGCGTTCAAGAAGCGAAATTTCCTTTTGTGAAAGATGATTTTTACGCCTCTGTAATATTTCGTCCGCGCCTTTGTAATCCTTTCTGTTCAAACTTGAAGCCGCCATGTTGTGGACGATGCCATCGTAAGTTTCACCGACTGTTTTTGTATTTCCGTAACGTTCAAAAATCTTTTCAAGAAAGTCCAACGCCTCGTCCGATTTTTTGGACCTGTCGGCAAAAACCGCAAAATTTGAACAGATTGCCTCAAACTCACGCCTCGCTTTTTCGCGTTCTTTTTGAACAAAAAAACAATTCGCGCTCGCAAGCGGAACGGCCGATGCAAAATCCTGCAGCCTGTTGAATTCTCCGTTCAGATTGTTTGACACAAGCGCGATTGCCCTGCGCTCCGAAATTTCCTGTCTGTTCGCATAATTTTTTGCAGGAATCACTGCGTATCGAGTTTCACGCGAGGACTGTGAAACAATACGTTTTTGCCCCGGATTGAAACCGTATGGATTTGTAGTTTCCACTGTAATTTCGCCGCCGTCCTTTGTATGGACTATTATAAAAGAGTGCCGCGGAGTTTCCTGCACGCGCGCGTCCAGTCCAAATTCCTTTGCCAGCGCAAGATACAAAAGCGACGAAGAAACGCAGTTGTAAATTCCTTCGTTCAACATTGTATGGGTTCTTGTCTGGTTGAAATCGTACCTGTACAGAAGATTTTCATACATCGCCAAAAGAATTCCGTCGCCTTTTTGCATTTCGTCCAAATCTGGAATTCCAAGGTCCACACATTTCTGCCTGAGGTTTTTATATGTATTCCACGCGGACTTCCATTCGTCGCTGTCTTCCCTGCAAAGTCCAAAAATAAATGAAAGGCGGATTATTTCGTCGGGCAAAAGGTTTTCCTGAACATTTACAGAACCGTCTGCATTTCTGTACAAAAAATACGGCTCGACAGAATCTGGAACTGTAAGTCCAGGCAAGTACGAAGAAATCAAAGAAAGAAGAAAAACAATTACGGAATTCCTGCGGAACATCGCCAAAGTTTAACACATTTTGCAAAGATTTCCATGCACATAAAATTATTCCGCTGCTGTAAAACTTCGAGCAATACACTTCCATGCAGTTTTTAAGGCGAAATCTTGCAGTTTTCTAAAATTTTCCTAAAATTTTGAATTTATTAATTTAAAAAAGGATTAAATTTTTCATTCTTCATATTATAATACAGTCAGAAAAACCGAGGAGGGCCTTATGTATTTTTACTTTTCCAAAAGTAAAAAAGTTTCCATGATTTTGTGTGTTTTACTTGCACTTTCATGCACCCCGATTTTTACAGGCGAAAAAAATTCCGATTTTAAAAAAGTAAAGGTAGGTTACTGCCAGGACTGTCTTTTTCAGGACGGAGCGTCTGAAGGCGCGATAAAAACAGGCTACGGCTACGAATATTTACAGCGCGTGGCTTCCATTACAGGCTGGAAATACGAGTACGTGTATGGAAGTTGGGACGACCTGTACAAATCTCTTCTGTCTGGCGAGATAGACATTTTTGGCGGAATTGAATTTACGTATGAACGGCTGGACGCAATGCTCTTTCCGGATTTTCCGCAGGGCTACGAAAGCAACTTCATATACGTGTCGGAAAAAAATTCAAGAATCAATGAAAACCTTGGCACCCTTCAGGGAAAAACGATTGGAACCCTGTCAGGTTCAATGGAAAAAATGCTGATAAACTGGCTTTCAAAAAATTCGATAAACGCAAATTTAAAGATATATTTTACACAGCGGGAACGAAATCTTGCATTGGAAAACGGCGAGGTTGACGCAATTTTAAGCGGAAACACGTCGGGCATGGACGTTAAAAAAATCCGTTCGATTGTAAAGATTGAAAACAGCCCAATTTATCTTTGTGTTTCCAAATACAGGCCCGACCTGCTTGACCAGTTGAACAAGGCTCTTTCGGAACTTAACATGAAAGATCCATATTTTATTTCTGAACTTTCAAAAAAATATTTCAATAAAACAGCATCCAGGCTTGCCCTTACACCCTCGGAAGAGAAATGGCTCGACCAGAACACCGAACTAAGAATCGGATATTTCAGCAACTATCTTCCATACTGCGACACAGATTCGGAAGAAAACGTTACAGGAATCGTAAAAGATGTTACAGAAAAAATAATGCTGAATCTTGGCATTGACGACAGGCTGAAAGTTTCGTACAGGGGATTTAAAAATTCACGCGAAATGGAAGACGCGCTGCTTTTAGACAAGGTTGACGTAATATTTCCTGTTTCTGAACACGCGTATTTTCTGGAACAGATTGGCGTGTTCCATTCAAAAGAAATAATTTCCGCAACGGCAGACCTTGTGTACAAGGGTCATTATTCACAGGACAAAATACGCACAATCGCCATAAACAAACACAACAAAAATCAGGGCGACTATACAATGACGTATTTTCCCGCCCGCCATTACAAGTATTACTCAAGCATCCGCGAATGTCTGAACGCAGTTGTATACGACGAGGCGGACTGCACGATTTTGAGCGGACTTAGAACGCGCGACCTTTTAAGGGAAAACGCGTTCACGTATTTAAAGCACGTTACGCTTCCAAACCTTGAGGTGAACTGCTTTGGCGTAAAAAATACGGACATCAGCCTGCTTTCGCTGTTGAACCGCGGAATAGACTCTTTGGACAAGGGTTTTGCGATAACCTCAACGTATTCCTATGCCGAAACAAAAAACTATTCGCTTCTTGAATTTGTAAAGGAACACATAGTTCTTGTTTCGTTCTTCCAGCTTTTACTTGTAACGCTCATCATCTCGCTTTTTGCAACGTTCGAAATCAAGACAAGAAAAAACGCATATCTTCAAGAAATTTCACACAAGGACAGCATGACGGGACTTCTTAACCGCCGCGCGTATGAAGAGGAACTTGAAAAACTTAGTCCTGTTCCAACGCAAAAAAGTTTTTCATACATTGTAATGGACTTGAACGCGCTTAAAAAAACAAACGACACTTTCGGACACGCCGCCGGCGACGAACTCATACGCGGAACGGCGGACTGTCTTAGCCTGGCGTTCCGCGGCGACAAGATTTTCAGAATTGGCGGCGACGAATTTGTGTGCATAGTGTATTCAGATGCGGAAGAACTTACACAAAAAATCTCTGAATTTTGCAGGCTTGCCGCAAAGTGGAAGGGAGAACTTACAGATTCGCTTTCCGTTTCTTTCGGCGGCGTAAGGATGGAAGACTATCCGCACATGGATTTGTCGCAGTTGATAAAACACGCCGACAAGGTCATGTACGAAAACAAAAACGCGTATTACAGGGCGGCAGGCATAGACCGCCGCGTGTAGGTTTTCTTCCGCGAGTTTGCGCTGCACAGGGGAGATCCTTCGTTTCACTCAGGATGACGCGGTAGCACAAATCACTGTGTAATTTGCAGCGCATGGCAACGCAATATAAAATTTCCTGCACTATCAAATTTTTTTTGAAACCTGCCGATAATTGAGTATGACTTGTTCATAAATTTTCTCTATTTAGGCTTTATAAGGTGGTGAAAATGATATCCGTGGGAAATTTAAAGAAAACTTGTTTTACATTGCTGGCGAGCGTTTTGTTGCTGCCGGTTTACGCCCTGTCCTATCAGGGATTTGACGTTGAAGTTTTGGAAGCGGAAAACGACGGAATCGAAGGTTTTGTTGTTACAGGCTACAGGGGTGAAGACCAGATTGTAACGATTCCGAGCAATATCGGAGGAATTCCAGTCCTAGAAATAGGCGACGAGGCTTTTTCGGGAAACAGGGGAATCTCGTTTGTAATAATTCCAGAAACTGTTTCAAAAATCGGACTTCGCGCGTTCTACAACTGTACAGGTCTTGAAATAATAAAAATTCCAGACAGCGTTACACAGATTGGAGCAAACGCATTTGCATACGCGGAAAACCTTAAAAAAATCCGCCTTCCGTCAAACATCACTGTAATCGAAGAAAGCCTGTTCGCGAACTGCTACAGCCTTACAGAAATACGTATTCCAGACAGCGTTACACAGATAAAAACAAACGCGTTCTCGCATTGCGACAGTCTTAAAATACTTGTTTTTTCTGATAACGCAACTTCAATCGCGCAGGGAATTTTGACAGGCTGTAAAAGTCTTGAAACTGTAAAACTTCCTGCAAAAATGCAGAAAATTCCTGGCGGATTTTTTGCGGCTCTGCAGAATCTTGAATCTGTTACAATTCCAAAAGACGTAAAAGTCATAGAAAGGGGAGCGTTCGCCGACTGTCCGAAAATTTCTGTAAAAGTCGATTCGCGCAATGAAAATTTCAGGGCGATACAAAAAGGAAAAGGACTCATCTCAACGGACGGAAAAACGCTCGTTTCATATTTTGGCTCAAAGTCAAACCTGATAATTTCAGACAATTTTACACAAATCGCGCCAAACGCTTTTGCTGGCAACAAAAAACTGAAGTCCATTACAATTCCACGGACAATTACAAAAATTGGAAGTGACGCGTTCGCGGACTGTACAAATCTTTTTGCCGTGAACATAGAAAACATCGGCGCGTGGAACAAAATAGACTTTGAAAATTCCGGCGCAAATCCGCTGCGTCATGCAAAAGCGTTCAATCTGAACGGAAACACGGTAAGGGCGCTGTCGTTCGGCTCAAGCGTTTCGGAAATAAAACCGTACGCGTATTCGGGATACAGGGAACTTGTAAGCGTTTCGTTTGGAACTTCCGTTACAGTTGTAGGAAAGGAAGCCTTTGCAGACTGTACGGGCTTGAAATACGTAAAAAACCTTGAAAAAAACACCAAAATTGGAAAAGACGCTTTTAGAAACGTTCCATATTTTTTTCCAAAAGCAGAACAGAACAAAATTTCCGATGCAAAACAAAATTCTTCCAGGGAAAATCCAATTTCCAAAAAGTCGGAAAATGAACTGAAATCTGAACGGATAAATTCTGGTTTTACAAAAAAAACTGAGCCTGTAAAGAAAATTGAAAATTCCGTTCAAAAAGAAAAGCCAAATCCAGTTCCGTTTGTTGAAGAGCCTTACACGGCGCAAAACACAGAAGATTCTGCCAAAACGGACGGGGAAGCCGAGTCTTTCAATCCAAAAGAATTTGAATACAGTCCCGACGACGATTTTGAAAACTCTGAAACAGAGGGCGCTGTGTACGAATTTGAAAATGACGGCGGCAATTTTTCGGATTTTGACGAATACACGATGGATTCGAAAATTTACAGCGATTCGACGGACGCTTCTTCCGACCAGGAAACTCCATACGCCGCAGATTCGTCGGACTTGACGCAAAAAAACACTGACGTGCAGGCGGATGTTTTTCCTGCGGAACAAAAAAACGTTTCCGGCGAAGAACTGGACGTAATTTCGTCGGACGAGTTTGACGAGGAAACCGACACGATGGAAGAAGTTGGAGAAGACGCGTTTGAGGAATACACGGAAGATTCAACTGAACGAAAACTGCGTGAATTTGAAGAATCTGTAACGCCTCCGCTTGCAAAATAAAACGCCGCGGCGAGGTGTAGGACAACGCGTCGGCTCGTCAGGGCGTCGTGTAATACAACGTGCAGCCGCGTCATCCTGAGTGTAACGAAGGATCTCCCTTGTGCGGCGAAATATCTATTACACACGTCATGTTGAGCGCAAGCGAAACATCTGTTCTTCATGTTGCAGCGCGTAAAACAGATTCTTCGGCTGCGCTCAAGAATCGTACAGGTTGCTGTGAGATTTTTCGATAGTGAACGCACAGAAAAACCAACTTGTAAATCTAAATTATAAAGATAGTTTTACAATGCGGTTGCCATGCGCTCAGAACAACGTTGCGGGGTATTCTTTTACTGCGTTTTATCTGTTAGAATATTTACATGAGCAAGACACTTAATGCGGAAGCGTTCATCAAACTGGCACTTTTTTCGGACACTTTGGCAAAAGCCAGCAACGCCTTTAAAAATTCCCCGGACAATTTTAACTTCAGTTATTATGTGGCGGATTTGAACAAATACAGAGATTCATACATAGACGTAAAAATCAGCGGAAAAACAAAGGCAATCAGCGACGAAGAATATCAAAAAACGCTTAGCGGAATTGCAAGAAACCTTCAAAAATTAAGGATAAACGGACTTCCGTGGCTTTTTAAAGACTACGTTGCGTTTTTAAGAAATGAGGCCGCAAAATACTGAGCCTTTTTGGCTGAATATTTTACGGCTTTTTGCAGTTTAGTCGCTTCCAAAAAGCATATAGTACGAGTCGGCTGTATTGACCAAAGAGCCTGAATAGTGATTTTTTATCGCTTCTTCCGCATCCAGAATATCGTTGTATTTTTTCAGCGCGGCCGAACTGTAATACAGATTTTCATTCATGACCATTTTTGAAGACGACACGGAATCGCCATAACTGGAATCTTCATACACCTTCTGGAACGCAGTTTTTGCGCCCTCGTCTGTAATGGCGGCGCAAACTGAATTGTAGTCGTCTTTTGTCATTACAGGATTTAAAAATGTCTTTACAAGAACAAAGTTTACGCTCTGTCCATTTCTGATTCCGCTCAACTGGGATTTTGGCTGACTGTAATTGTTCAGCGCGATTTTTGTTCCACTGGAATCGGAAACTGTTATGGCCGCCGAATAATAATTGTCCTTGTCGTAAATAAGTCCAGATTCATATTTTCCGTGAACCCATGATTTTGTTGCCGTAGGTTTTTTAAGTTCCTGTTTTTCAGAAACGGCGACGTTCTTCATTCTTACGATGAACCTTAACACGCCTTTGGAATCTTTGTATTCAACGTCAAAACTTGCCGCGGCATCTGTAAAGTTGTACGCGTAAAAATCCGCCGTGTGTGTGTTAAGGTCGTTTTCAATACAGCCGCTAAAAAGTATTCCGACAGCAACAAGTGCTGTTAAAAAAAATGTGTTTTTCTTCATAACAGTAATCCCTCTCATGTTTTGTGTATTTTTGGATAGATGAATCTATCTTTTTTGCTACTAAACTTTATCAAGGAAGTTTGAATCTGTCTATTCCGTTTTTCAGAAGATTTTTCACAGAGGGGAAAGTGTATTGAAAAGTCGAGGCACTGCAATACAATCTGCGGAAAATGGATTCTTACACAGAACAAACGTATTTTTTTTTCGGAAAAACGTATTGAAAAGTCCGTGCGGTGTATTGAAGGCGGGAAGCGTTTTTTTACACAGAGGAGCGGTGCAATAAAAAGTCCGTGCGGTGTAAAAGTCAGTCTTCTTGAATCAGCAGAAGAACCTCTTCCTTTGTAATTGGCGTGTTCGCCGTGTATTTCCGCCTGTTTTCCTCGATTTCTTTAAACGACCAGAGCCTTCCCCTGTTCATTCCGGGACATTCTGACGCGCAGTCGTTCCAGGTTTTTCTGTCTGAAACCATCCATGACCAGAAAGGGTAGGTTGAACACTGTATTGGTCGTGAACTGTACGCGGAGCAGCCGTTTTCCCAGAGAATGCAGTCGTAATTCTTTTTTTCAAGAAGGGCCAGGACAGTTTTTCCGTGGTAATAGTCCACCCAGCGGCAGTATTTTTGCACAAAGTCTGCGATTTTCATGTTGAAGTGTCCGCAAAGGGCAAGAAGGTCGCGTTTTGAAAGATACACGAAGCCCGGAGAATGTCCGCAGCAAAAAGAACATCGCTGACATTCAAAATTAAGTCCGTCTTTATAAAAACAATCCGCCGTCATCTTCTGCCGTATCTTCTGTTTGTAAGTATGAAAATTCGCAACAGATTTCCAATTCCAGACATTGCCGAAGCGACATACGTCATGGCGGCGGCGGACAGAACCTTTCTTGCGCCGGAAAGTTCTTCATCGTCCAGAATCTGCGTGTTTTTAAGAATCTTGAGCGCGCGGCGAGATGCGTTGAATTCAACTGGAAGCGTAACAACAGAAAAAAGAACCGCCGCCGCATACAGTAAAATTCCAAAATTTGTAATCAACTGAAAAAGCTCTGAATTTCCTGCAAGAGAACCGTCGGAATTTGCGTATGCGTTCGCGCCCAGAATGTAGCCTGCGATTGCAAAAAGCGGTCCGAACCGTGAGCCAAAATTCGCTAAAGGAACAAGAAGCCGTCTGAACGTCAATGGAGCGTATTTTTTGGAATGTTGTATTGCGTGTCCTGTTTCGTGGGCGGCGACACCGATTGCCGCTATCGACGTGCTTGCAAAAGTTGAATCGCTAAGGCTTAAAACCTTGTTTACAGGATTGTAATTGTCCGTAAGGTTTCCAGAAATTCTTGCGACCTTTACATCGTAGATGTCGTTTTTTTTAAGAAGAATTTGAGCCGCCTGCGCGCCCGTCATGTTTCGCCTGCTTCTGACCTGGTTGTATTTTGAAAAACTGCTTTTCACCCACGCCTGAGCCAAAAATCCCAGCACTATCGCTGGAAGAACATAAATCAAATACGTGTAGTCCATTCCGTAATAATACATTTGCACCTCGGATTAAATATACAAAAAAACAGTAAATCTGAAAACAGTGATTTCCCCTGCATTCATGACAACCGCATTGTACAATTCTTCCGCGAGTTTGCAGCGCAAACTCGTAGCACAAATCGCAGTGATTTGCGCCTCATTCTTGAGCGGAGCGAAGAATCTGTTTTACGTGTTACAAACTTGCGTGATTGGAGTTTTACGGCGAACGCCATATAAAATACAAAATTAAAATCGACATTTAACGCAAAAAGAATTAAATTATACACATGAATAAATCAGACTTGAAACGAAATTACCAAATGATTGAACACGGACGGTTCGCGCGGCGGGGCTACGACTGGTGGTGGCACAACTTTACGGCTACAGACGACCAGACGGGCGAAGAGCGTTCTTTTTTTATTGAATATTACACCTGCAATCCAAAATTGAAAAACCAGTTTGCAGACGGCAGGGCGGTTCTTGGACAGCTTGACGAAAACAGGGAAAAAAAATTACGTCCGTCCTACGTTATGATAAAGGCGGGCTGGTGGGGAAAAGACGCGGCGCAGATTCACAGGTTCATTCCATGGAAAAATACGCGTATTGCAAAAACGCCTTGCGACGGATTTTTGTTTCAGGCGGAAGACTGTACTGCAGGAGAAACCCGTCTTACAGGTTCTGTTGATGTTTCTGAAGCGGACGCAAAAAATCATGCGGAATTCATGTGTAATTCCGGGTCTATAACAGAAAGCGAATCGCATATTACATGGTTCGTCCGCCAGAAAACCCTGCGGCACGTAATGGAAACTGAAATACGCTGCCAAAAATCCGATATGCTTTTGATAAACTATGAATCGCCCGACGGTTTAAAACGTCACAGACGGCTTTGGAACGGCGGCACTGGTTCCGGCACTGTAAAACTGTACAGAAGAACTGTAAAAGGTCCTGTACTGATTGACGAGGTTCTTGCAGGACACGTGGGCTGCGAATACGGAGAATATTCTGATGAATGAGATGAACCGATACAAAAAAGCACAGAGCATCAGGTCTGTAATACGATACATTCAGAAATTCAAAAACGCGCTTGTGGTCATATATCTTGACGACGAGGTTATAGAGTCGCCGCTTTTTTCAAGCCACATGGGCGATGTTAGCGTTCTTCATCAGGCTGGAATAAAGGTTGTTCTTGTTCCGGGAAGCAGAAAGCGTATAGACCAGGTTCTTTCGGACTTCAATCTAAAATCGGAATACAGCAACAACACGCGTATAACATCCGAACAGGCGATGCCGCAGATAAAAATGGCCGCCTTCGACATTTCAAACATCGTCATGACAAGCCTTGCGTCGCACCAAATTTCTGCTACGATTGGAAACTGGGTACGCTCGCGCGCCATGGGAATTATTGACGGCGTTGACTACGGTTCTGCGGGTGTAATAGACAAACTTCAGATTGATTCGATAAAGGCGGTTTTGGAGAACGGAATTGTTCCGATTTTTCCGTGTATCGGCTGGAGCATAACGGGAAAGCCTTACAATATTTCGTCTGTAACGCTGGCGGAAGAAATTGCAATAGCGCTGAACGCGGACAAACTTTTCTTTTTTATGAACGGTTCTGAAATAAACGCGGAAAATTTTAAAATTCCAGAAAACATCGGGCTTTCCGAAGACCGTGATGTTCCCGCGCTGAATCTTGACGAGGTTCAGCAGTTCATTGAACTTAACAGAAATTCAAGGCATCAGCGAACGATTCAACTTTTAAAGACCGCCGAAAACGCGTGCAGAAAAGGAGTTTCACGAATTCATCTGGTAAACGGAGCGATTGACGGCGCGCTGCCATGCGAAATTTTCAGCGACCTGGGCTGCGGAACCATGATTTACAGCAAGAATTACGGATTCCTGCGCCAGATGAACCGCGAGGACATTCCGTCCGTATTGGCGGTCATGCGTCCTTTCATTCAAAGAAAAATTCTTCTTCCGCGTTCGGAAAAATCGCTCATGGAAACATATCCTGATTTTGTTGTATACGAAATTGACGGTGGAATACGCGCCTGCGCCTGCCTGCACGTGTACGAAAATTTACAGGCTGAAATATCCGCAGTCGCCGTTGACGAAGCGTTTTCTCATCTTGGTATTGGACCGATGCTTGTTGAAAATCTTTTGAAGAGGGCGGAGGAGCGTAGTGTAAAAAGCGTTTTCATTCTTACAACGCAGACTTCCGACTGGTTTGAAAAACTTGGCTTTAAAAAAGATTCTGTAGATTCACTCCCGGAAGCAAGAAAATCAATCTGGACTCCAGAACGAAATTCACAGGTTCTAAGAATGAACCTACAGTAAACAAACTAAAAATACACGCCGCGGTGTACGTGGCGTTGTATGTAATACTGTTTATTTTACGCTGACCAGCTGAACGTCAAAGCAGATGTACGCGCCGCCTTCGATTCCGGCCTGTGGAACTCCGCGCTGACCGTAACCCAGCTCAGGCGGAAGAACCATTGAACGAACTTCGCCAATCTTCATGTCCTGCACCATCTGGTCGAAGCCTATAATCATCTGACCCGCGCCCGTCTTGAATTCCAAAGGTTCGTGTCCCTGTGGGTGGAAGCCCCTTGAAGCGTCAAAAAGATTTCCGTTTACAAGATAGCCCTTGTATTCAACGGAAGCGGTTTTTCCTTTTCCGGCCTTGTTTCCCTTTCCAGGCTTTGTAGTCTTCCAGTAAATTCCGTTGGACGTCTTTTCAAAACCTGCAACAAGTTTGTCAAACTGCGCCTTTTTTGCGGCGGCCGTTTTTTCCGCGATTTCAGACGAATATCTGTTGAACGCAGCCTGTGAAACTTCAAACGACTTTGCGGCATCTCCGTTTCTTACGATTGTAATTCCCTTTATCTCATCGCCCTGAACGATTGAATTTACAACCTTCTGGTCTGAATCAGAAACTACGTGGCCAAAAATCGTGTGTTTTCCGTTAAGCCAGTCTGTAGGAACGTGCGTTATAAAAAACTGGCTTCCGTTTGTGTTCGCGCCTGAATTCGCCATTGCAAGATAGCCAGGTCCGTCGAACGTGTATGGAACCATTTCGTCCGAAAATTTATATCCTGGACCGCCCGCTCCTGTTCCCTGCGGGTCGCCGCCCTGTATCATAAAGTTTTCAATTACACGGTGGAATTTAAGTCCCTTGTAAAAAGGCTTTCCCTTTGCGGCGTCAAGTTTTCCCTCGGCAAGTCCTACAAAGTTGCACACTGTAAGAGGCGCGTCCCTGTAATACAATTCAATTGCAATTTCGCCCTTTGACGTATCCATTATGGCAAAAAGACCGTCTTTTCCTTCAATCTGTTTCATTGCTTTTCCTTTTTCTGCACTGTAGCAGCCTGTTAATATTGATAGTCCGAACAATACGGCTAAAATACATTTTTTTGTTGTATGTTTCATTTTTTCTCCCTTGCAGGTCCTGTAAAGAATTCAGACCTGGCTGTAAATCTATTTGAACTGAACCATGAACCAGCGGTAAATCGCTTCCATTCGTTCCGTCATTGAATCTTGAATCTGCTTTCTTACGTTGAACAGCGGAACTGATTTTGCGTCGCAGTCCGTGGTCAAATACAAAAGCAAATCATTTCCGCAGTCAATTGAAAGCACGTTCAGCCTAAGATTTCCTGCAGGAACGGCCTTCACTCCAAGATATGTCATTGGAATTGTGTTCTCAAAATTTACGTAAAGCATATCGTCGCTCTGGTGGTAGTTCAGAATATACTTTGTATGTCCGTATGTGTTGTCACGCTGATAGCAGTAAAGGACTTTTCCGTCGGCAGAACCTTCCGTCTGGTCGGGAATTCTTTCCTCGGAATTCAATCCTGCAATCATGTAGGATTTTTTATAAAGCACCTCGCCGTTTTTTGTTTCGTTGAAGTGATACAACATTCCTTCCATTTTGCTTATGGAACGGAACACAACGGAAATGTCGTCCGTATTGACAGACGTTTTTGTTACGCCCTTCAAAAGTTCAGATTTTGGAATCAG
>JBHAFG010000077.1:0-16796 GCA_041855945.1 Treponema sp.
ATATCAAGTTTCATTTTCTTTTTTTATGCGTTTTTTTAGGTTTGATGTACGGCTGTTCAAAAAAGAGCGTGCAGGAGCAGAATCCTGCGGACTACATCGATCTTTTTGACACCATGCCTTCTTTTTCGTCGAACACGGAAGAAGAAGTTTTTGGTGAAAAACTTGACCTTGACCTTACAAAGATGAGCGCGACAATGGTTTATTCGCAGGTTTTCAATATGCTTTTAGTTCCAGACGAGTTCAACGGAAAACTTATAAAGGTCGCCGGAATGTTCAGCGAATTTGTTCCAAACGGAAAATCTGAAAAAGTTATGACAATCATAGTTTCTGACGCCCTGGCCTGCTGCCAGCAGGGACTTGAATTTAAAATTTCAGACGATTCGCCTTTAAAAAATCAAAGCCTTCCCGCGTCAGGCTCCGAGGTTGAAATCATAGGAAGATTTATCCTTGGAAAAACACAGGAAGGCTTTGACTTCTTCTATCTTGACTGCAAGAGCATGGCGGAAATCTGACTGTTGCAAGACTTTTCCGCCCGTGTTCAGTTTGCCCCGAACGGAGCGAGAAGCCTTGCCGCGTCCACCCTCTTCCAACGGATTGCGGTGTCGTATGGAAGTTCCCCCGAAATATTCTTGACTGTAACGTCAAGTCCGTAGGAAAGCAGTTTTTGAATTATCGCCGTGCTTGAATTTCTTGCCGCATAGTGGAGTATTGTATTTCCCTGAATGTCTGACATATCCTTTGCGTATTTGCAGATGTTTCCTATTACAGAATCGTTTTGTTTTTCAAGTGCGATTGTCGCAGGGTTTTTGCCCTTCTTGTCAATCATTGTGAACGGATTCGCTCCCTTTTCAAGAAGAACACTCGCATATTCTGTGTTTGTGGTTTCTATTGCGATTCCAAGAGGCGTATAGCCGTCCGAGTTCCGTGTGTCAAAAGGATAGCCCTGTGAAATCAGCATTGAAAGAAGCGATATGTTGCTCCTGTTTTTTGTAAGGATGTGTACTGGAGTGTTTCCGTCGCTGTCCGCAATTGTCTTGTCGCGTCCAAGCACTGCCTTTACAACTTCCGTTCCCTGGTTCAGGCTCAAGGCGAACGGTGTAACTCCCTGTTTGTCCCTTGAAAGCGGATTTCCGCCGGCGTTCAATATCAATGCGATTATACGCCTGTCGCCCGATGCGGACGCTTCGTGGTATGCGTTGCGTCCGTTTATTTCCTGAATCTGCGGGTTCGCCTTGTATGCAAGAAGAAGTTTTACAAGGTTCTGGTTTCTTCCGCGTATTGAATCCATGAGTATCGTCCTTCCGGTTGTATCGCTTGAGTTTGGATTTGCACCATAGTCAAGGAGGAGCTGCGCGATGTCGTATTTTCCCGCGATTCCCGCCTCGGCCAGCGGTGATTTTCCAGAAACGTTCTGTGAGTTCACGTCGATTCCAAGATTCAAAAGTTTTTTTGCGGAATTTACGTTTCCCCAGCGGACTGCTGTGTGCAGCGGAGTGCTTCCAAGGTTGTCTCGTACAGAAACCCTTGCACCCTCGCTTACAAGAAGGTCTATCACATCTGGCTTGTCGTTTTTTGCCGCGCTGAAAAGCGGTGTTTCGCCGTTTGCGTTCTTCGCCGCGATGTTCGCTCCTTTTTGGTTCAATACGGAGATTGCGCTTTTTAGTCCCCATTCGGCGGCGTAATGGAGCGCGGTGTTTCCAGAGCCGTCTGTAGCCTTTATGGTCTGAGATGTAATGAGCCAGTCCATTATGACTCCGCCCGCGTTAAGCGCGAGGCTTAACGGCGACTGGCTCTTGTTGTTGGTTGCAAAAATGTCTCCCCCTTTTGCAAGAAGAAGTTCTCCGAGTTTCTGACGGTTTTTTAAAACTGCAAGATAAAGCGATGTGTTTCCGTCGCCGTTTCTTACGTTCACGTCGTCTGTAAGGCTTATTATGTATTGAATCTTCTGCAAATTCGCGTTCTGTAATATCGCGACGTTCAGCGGTGTGTTTCCGTCTGAATCCTGGCTGTTGACGTTCAGTCTGTTCAATACGATTTCAAGAGTCGTGTCGTTTCGTTTTAACGCCATTGTAAGTGGTGTTTGACCTTTTGTGTCCTTTGTATTTATGTCCGCACCGTTTGTTGCGTAGAACGCTATGTGGTCCTGTACATTGTTTGATATTGCGATTGCAAGCGGTGTTACACCAACCTTGTTTCTGGCGTTTACGTCCGCGCCTGCGAAAAGGAGTTGCCGCAGTATTGCAGGAGGAACTCTTGTCATTGTGGCGGTGTGAAGAACTGTGTCGCCGTACATATCCTTTACGCCAACGTCAGCCTTGTTGTTCAAAAGAAGGGTGTAAAGCCTGTCCCTCTGTTCTTCTGGAATTACAAGGAGAATCGGGGTTTTTCCAAGGTTGTCCTTTGCGTCTGGATTTGCGCCGTGGACAAGGAGGAGTTTTGCAATTTCTGTGTTTCCGTATCGAACCGCCTCGTGTAATGGTGTCGCGCCTGAACTGTCCTGGCTGTCCGTAAGGGCGTTGTTTTCAAGCACGTACTGTGCGATTGCCGTGTGGCTTTGTATTGAAGCAAGGTGCAGCGGTGTCTGTCCGTCGTCGAACCTGTAGTTCAAATTCCTGTTCTGCACAGCCGTCTGAAAATAATTGAAATTTGACTCGATTGCTTCCGCTCCGTTCATGATGAGTTCAGCGGCGATCGAAACTGAACGTATGTCGTCGATGTTCTGGAACGCAAGTTCAAGCGGAGTAACGCCCCTTGCGTCAGGCTCTGAAAGTGGAATGTGTTTTTTTACGCACTGCCTTATGCCTTCGTCGTTTCTGGTCTGTACAAGATAGTGCACGAGGTTCCAGCCGCTTGAAGGTTCCCTGTATTCCCATGTTTTCTGCGTTATGAAAATGTCGTAATACGATGAATCTTTCTGAAGGGCAAGATCCATTGCAGTTTTTCCGTCGGCGTTCCGTATGAATATGTTCGCGCCCGCCTTTACAAACGCGTCCGTCGCCTCGAACGAGTCGCTTTCAATCGCCACGTGCAGCGGCGCTTTTCCGTCAAGATTCTTGATGTCAAGGTTCGCGCGTTTTATCGCAAAAAAAGTTACAAGGTCCGCGTCGTTCATCGCCGCAGCAAGATGAAGGGCGGTGTTTCCGTTTTCGTCAACTTCGTTTATGTCGTATTTTGTAGTGAATCGGGCTTTTGCCTCGTCGATGTTGCCTCCGCTTATAAGTTCCTGCAGGGTTGGCTCGCCCTTTGGCGCGGAATTGCAGCCCGCAAATACAAAAACTGTAATGACGCAGGCCGCCGCAAAAGTGATTTTCTTATTCATATCTGTCCTCATAAAATACTCTGCCATTTTAGACGTTCTTACATTGAATATCGGAACTTAAACGGAATCTTTTAGCAAAATCTTGCAGGCGTTCCGCAGATTTATACGTTCAGGACACGCGTCAAATTCGTCATGCGGAAAAAACACGCGCACTTGAACATATACAGGAATTGAAGTAAAAAATAACGGAACAATACAATGTGAAAGGCGGATATGGGATTTTCTATACACTGGACTGACGTTCCTGAACAGGCCGACGACGACGGCCGTCTTGAAAAGTGTTTCTTTGAATGTGGGGAGGGCGACTGGGAAGACGCTGTTGAAAAGTCACAGTACACGCTGATTTCGGGCGACAACTATCCTGCGTTAAGGCTTCTTGAAAAAAATTTTTCAAACAGAATCGACTTCATGTACATAGATCCGCCATACAATACGGGAAAAAAGAATTTTGTGTACAACGATTCGCTTTACATAGACAAAAAAACGTCGGTTTCAACAGGCGACAGACATTCCGCGTGGCTGAGTTTTATGAGCCGCCGCCTTTCTTCCGCAAAAAAACTGCTTTCGCAAAAAGGCTGTATTTTCATCTCGATAGGAAAGGAAGAACTGTACCACCTGAAACTTCTTTGCGACCAGATTTTTGGCGAGGAAAATTTTGTGAACGATTTCATGTGGCTTCACGGAAAGGGAAAAAAAGATTCTTTTTCAAGGACGATGCAGCAGTCGACCCTGTGTTATGCACGCGACATAAAAAAACTGAAACCGTTTTCGGATTTTGAAAATACAGACTGGGCGCGCGCGAACGTTGACTCAGATCCACGGGGCGACTGGTTTTCGGGAAGCATAAGTTTTTCTGAAAAGCGTTCAAATCCAGGCCACCCGAATTTTTACGAAATAAGTTCGCCGTCTGGAATAAAATGGAAGAGGCAGTGGCTTGTTTCACGCGAGCGGATGGAATGTCTTTTGTCTGAAGGAAAAATTTATTTTGGTCCTTCGCCTGAATTCAAGAATGTTCCGCGGCAAAAAATATTCAACGGTGAAAAGTCAAAGATAATTCCCAAAAACATAATCTGCGGAGCGGAAAGCACTCGTGCCGCCCAGACCCATCTGGACCTGGTTCTTGGTGAAAAAAACGCGTTTGACAACCCGAAACCTGTGGATTTAATAGAACATTTCATTTCGATTTCAAACATGAAGGACGACATTCTTGTGCTTGATTTTTTTGCAGGAAGCGGAACTACAATGGAGGCGGTGTACAACCTGAACCGTGCGGACGGCGGAAAGCGCAGGTGTATTCTTGTACAGAAGGAAGAAAAAATCGATTCGCGTAAAAGCAGGTTTTCAGACATTTATGAACTGTGCCTCGAGCGTGTAAAAAAAGTTACCGGAAAAAAAATCCTGGAGTTAAAACTGTCCGACATTCAATGACGTTTTTTTTATTACGCGTAATGGATTTTTCGGCACGAAATAGTTTTCCAATACGAGTGCAGGACGTGAACCTTTTCTTAATTTTTTTTGAACTTCTTCAGTATTTTTTATAATTCCTTGTTCGGCTTGAAGTTTCTTATGGCGGAATCCAGTGTTTTTGGATATAATTAAAAGGTCTAATTAAAGATCGGAAATAAAACACGGCGCAGGCCTTGTTTCCGTACGTCCGCGTTGCGGACTTGCAAAAAATTGAGTTTCTCTTTACAGGGGAACGCTTAAAATGTCGGCTTCGTACGCCGGCTTTTTATGGGAGAACTAAATGAATTTTATCTTTTTGGGACCACCCGGAGCGGGAAAAGGCTCTCTTGCAGTAAAAGTTGCAGAGGACTACAAGATTCCACACATTTCAACGGGCGACATTTTCCGTGCGAACATCAAGGCTCAGACTCCGCTTGGCGTAAAGGTCAAGGCGATTATTGATTCAGGTTCGCTTGTAAGCGATGAACTTACTTTTGACCTTGTAAAAGACAGGCTTGCACAGGACGACTGTAAAAATGGCTTTATTCTGGACGGATTTCCACGAACAATAGCGCAGGCGGATCTTCTTTCGGGGCTTTTGACGGAAGTTGCGGTTGTAAATTTTGACATCAAGGACGAAATTGTAATAAAGAGGCTCAGCACGCGTCGTGTATGCAAGTCCTGTGGCGCAAACTACAACGTCCTTACGCTTCCTCCAAAAAAAGAGGGCGTGTGTGATTCATGTGGCGGAGAAATAATACAGCGCGACGACGACAGGCAGGAATCCATAATGCACAGGATGGACGTTTACCGCGAACAGACTGAACCGCTTATAAGTTACTATACAGAGAAGGGAAAAATCCATAATTTTGACGCTTCGATAGAAACTGCAAACCTCCTTGAGGAATTCAAGAAGGTTTTTCCTGTAAAATAACCTTGCCGTCTGGAAGAACTGTTTTTACTGCAGTTTTACACTGGCGGAATGTTTTTGATTTTTGGTATGCCCTTTAAAAAAAATCGGGCGCCAAAAATCAGGACGAAAAATCAATGTAAAAAAAATCAAGGCGGGAGGAGAACATGCAGATTGCGGATGAAGAACTTTATTCTGAAAACATCGAAAGCATAAATAAAATTTCCACTACAATAATTCTTTTTGCAAATTTGCTTGGACCTGCGTTCTTTCTGCTTTCTTATCTGGGAGTGTTTGAAATTTCAACGCTCGCCTGCGCCATTACAGTATGCCTTGTAACTCCGTTTTCAATAATACATCTTCTGTGCGTGTATAAATTCAAACTCCAGAAGGTTTCAATGTATCTGGGGCTTGTAGGAATGTCTCTGATACTTGGCTTTTTGGGAAGCCATTTCCACATAGGCGTGTATATTTCGTATTCGCTGATTGTATTTATGAGCTGCCTGTATTACGACGAAAAACTTACGGCGTTCATAGCGACGTTCGACTATTTTGTTATGATTGTTTCCGTGTATTTCAAGGCGCGTTCTGGTTTTGCCGAGGGGAATCCATACGTTCCTACTGTAAGACACTATTTCATGGCGTTCAGCGCGGGATTTACAATCGAATATTTCTTTGTATTTCTTATTTCAATAAACATCGCAAAACGCTGCAAGACGACGTTAAGACACGCGATGGTAAAAAACGACCAGTTGAGAAAAACTCAACTTGAAATAATGGATTTCATTCCAAAAATTCTTGAGAGCCACGAAGTTTTTACAGGACACCACGTGCGTCATACAGTCAGATATGTGGAGATGATTGCAAATGAACTGAAACGCAAGGGGCTTTATACAGACGTTCTGACGGATGAAACGATAGACCTTTACGCCCATGCGGCGAACCTGCACGATATTGGAAAGGTGCACATTCCGGACAATATCTTGAACAATCCGGGAAAATTCACTTTGGAAGAATTTGCGATGATGAAAAGCCATCCCGAAGAGGGAAAGAAACTTATAATGTCGCTTCCAAAAATAAAGAACGGAAAGTTCAACGAAATCGCGGTGCAGATGGCGTATTACCACCACGAAAAATACGACGGAACAGGCTATCCTACAGGAATATCTGGAAAAACGATTCCGCTTTGCGCCAGGATTATGACGGCGGCGGACGTTCTTGACGCCCTTCTAAGTTGGAGACCGTACAAGGAGCGCATGGATATTGACCAGGTTATGGAAGTTTTTGAAACAGGCAGGGGAAGTCATTTTGAACCTTGTATTGTTGACGCGGTTGAAAGCCTGAAGCCAATGATTTACATGGTCAGCCAGGACTTCAAGATGAAGGAAATCGAAGAGGAAGAAAAGGAATACTACTGGCGGCAGCGTTTGAAAAACGGACAGGCGTATAAGTTCAACTAGAATACTGTAAATGAATATTTGACTTTGGGTTTTATACATTCAAGAAGGCGGCCATACGGACCGCCTTCTGTATTTTTTGCATCGTCTGGCGTATGGGAACCGCGGCTGCTAGTTCATTATGCAGTCGATGTTCGCCTTTCCGCCCGGAACGAACGGAAGAACACATTCCTCCGGGTCAACGCGGACCTTTACAAAGAAAGGCCTGTTTTTTCTGTTAGGGTCGAACGCCTTTTTGTACCAGTCTGGGTCTGAGTCCGCGTCCGCGGCTTCTATGCCGAAACCCTGCGCGATTTTTACAAAATCCGGTTCTGTATGGAATTCCGACGCGCTGTAAGTCCTTTCGAAAAGGAATTTCTGCTGCTGGTATACCATTCCAAGCGTTCCGTTTTCAAAGACAATTACAGTTACAGGCAGGTTGTTTTCAGCAAGGGTTGCAAGTTCCTGTATGTTCATCATTATAGAACCGTCGCCGCTGAAACATACCACGCGTTTTTCTGGATTTGCCAGAGCCGCGCCAATCGCCGTTGGAAGTCCGAATCCCATCGTTCCAAGGCTTCCTGACGTAAGGAAGGTGCGCGGCTTTTCAACTGGATAGAACTGCGCCGTCCACATCTGGTGCTGTCCTACGTCAGTTGAAACAAGAAGGTCGTCTTTTTTTGTGCCGGCCTTCTGCGCAAGGTCTGGAATGGACTGTATGAAAGTTCGTGGATTTATGCTTCCTGTGAACCTGCTGTTTTTTTCGTCGTCCTTTGGCGTTCCGATTGAAGACGAACGTGTTTCTTTGTCAATCTGGGCGATTTTTTCACACCAAGTTTCGCGTTCAGCCTTAAAAAGTTTTGTGTCGATTTTTGAAAGGGTTTCCGTAAGTTTTGGAAGAACCGCCTCTACAGTTCCTACAATCGAAATTGACGATTCAAGTATCTTGTTTATTTCCGCCGCGTCTACGTCTATGTGTATTATGTCCGCGTTTGGACAGAATTTTGCAACAAGTCCGGTCGCCCTGTCGTCAAAACGTACGCCGCAGGCAAGAACTATGTCGCTGTCGTGCATTGCAAGGTTTGCGGCGTACGAGCCGTGCATTCCAAGCATTCCGTAAAAATCGCTGTGGCTTGACGGAACGGCTCCAAGTCCCATGAGGGATGTTACAACAGGAATTCTGTATGACGACATGAGTTTTTCAAAAGCCGCCGCGGCCTTTGGAGAATTACAGCCGCCGCCCAGAAAGAGTACGGGCTTTTTTGCTTCCGAAAGCATTTTTGCGGATATTTCAAGTTTCTTTTCCAATTTTCTGCCTGTAGTGGCGAATTTTGGAACGAATTCCTCGGCGGCGGTCTGTTTTGTTATTTCAGGCCATTTTTCAAATTCGCATACCGCAAGCTGGACGTCGCGCGGAACGTCTATCAATACAGGTCCCGGACGGCCGCTCGTTGCAATCTTAAACGCTTCTGGAATCGCCTTTAAAAGTTCTTCGGGCTTTTTTACCATGATTGAATGTTTTGTGATTGGAAAAGAAAGTCCGAACGTGTCCGCCTCCTGGAATGCGTCCGTTCCAAGCAGGCTTGTGTTCACCTGTCCTGTAAAGGCGATTATCGGAATGGAATCGCACCTTGCGTCCGCTACGGCTGTAAGAAGGTTCATGGCGCCAGGTCCGCTTGTCGCCATGCATACTGCAACTTTTCCTGTTGTCCTTGCCATTCCCTGCGCAATAAAGCCCGCCGCCTGTTCCTGGCGCACAAGGACGTGCTGGATATTGCTTCGTGCAAGTTCGTCGTACAGCGGCAGTATTGAGCCACCGGGAATTCCTGCAACAGTTTCAATACCATACATTTCCAAAAGATTGGTGATAATCTGGGCGCCAGTTTTTTTCATATTTAACTCCAAAAAATAAAAATATATAAAAAAAGCCTCCGTTGAGGGAGGCTTGATTTGTACCGTTATAAAAAGTGTTAGAACAGCAAAACAACTACGCTCCCGCTTTATTCAGCAAGTTAAGGACGAGGACTTTGACTGTGACTAGCACTGATAATTTCATACGCAACATTAAACCAAATTCTTTAAATAATGTCAATTTACATAGACCTTTTCTATTTCGGCTATGTAAAGCTGGTGCAGGTCGCCGTTAGTGTAGTTCTTGTTGAAAGGTTCTTCTTCCATGAATCCGTCGCGTTCCATTTTCTGACTGTAAATTTTCTTGCAGACAAGGACAAGACGTGATTCCTTGAAGTATGGAACACCGTCCGTGTGGCAGACTGTAAGGTCTGCTTCCTTTACCTTGTCTATTTCGCGTCCTGATTTTGAGCCGCACATTCCA
This sequence comes from Treponema sp., assembly GCA_041855945.1. Taxonomy (GTDB): domain Bacteria; phylum Spirochaetota; class Spirochaetia; order Treponematales; family Treponemataceae; genus Treponema_D. The sequence continues at coordinate 9,447 of JBHAFG010000077.1, forward strand.
AGCATACGTTTGTACTGTCCTTCAAAAACGCAGAGCGAAAATCTGTCCGATGCGTCTATGAATTCTTTTGTGTATCGGCTCTGCCTTACGTATATTGTGGCACAGGGCTTGTTCCAGAACACTCCGAACGCGCCCCAGCTTGCCGTCATCATGTTCACCCTGCCTTCTTTTTCGGCTGTTATTAAAAACCAGTCGTCGCCTATAATTTCAAATACATTTCCGTTCAGCTGATTCGCTAAAATTTCCTTCATTACATTACCTCGTTCGTCAAAGTTTGATTTTTCCGTTCCCGTCATACAGCGCGCATTTTGTATGTGTTTTTAGTCATACAGTATACATTGCGCCTGTCGTTCCCGTCATACAGTCTGACTTTCCGTGCTGCATTTCATGCCGCAGTGAATTTTTGTTTCAGTCTTCGTCGTCTTCCTTCTGTTCCGCAGGTTCTTTGCAGAGCATCAGGTTTGTAAGAATTCCAAGAATCAGCGCGCAGGCTACAGTGCGTATTTCAACCGCGCCAAAACTTACAACCATTCCGCCAACACCTGTTATGAAAATCACGGAAGCCACAAAAAGGTTGCGGTTTTTTCTGAGGTTCACTTTCTGGAACATCTTGAAGCCTGAAACAGAGATGAAGCCGTAAAGTGCTACGCAGACTCCGCCCATTACACATGACGGAATTGTTTCAAAGAATGCCACAAGCGGACTTATGAGTGAAAAAACAATGCATATTACAGCGCAGCCCCATATTGAAACAGTTGATGCGTTCCGTGTGATTGCCACGCAGCCAATTGATTCGCCGTATGAGGTGCTTGGGCAGCCGCCAAATACAGTTGAAACCATTGTTCCCACACCGTCGCCAAGCAGGGTTCTTGTAAGGCCCGGATCTTTTAAAAGATTTTTTCCAGTTATTACAGAAAGGTTTTTGTGGTCCGCAAGATGTTCCGCAAACACTACAAACGAAACCGGAACATAGGCTGTAAAAAGTGTAAGAAGATATTTTCCAGTGATTGCGCCCAGACCTTCAGTTCCGCCAAGAAGAAAAGTGAATTTTGGAAACGCAAAAAAACCTGAAATCTTGCTGAAATCAAGCGACTTTAACGCTGAATAGTCGATTATTACAAGAGCCTCGTTTCCGAACGCGTGTCCTAAAAGTGCAAAAATCGAAGCGAGAGCGTAGCCCGCCGAAATTCCTATTATGAACGGAATGAGTTTTCCAACCTTTCTTCCGTAGGTTGAGCAGACCATTGTAACGGCGAGTGTAAAAAGTCCGCATACAAGAGCCACGTGCGTGCTGCCGCCAAGGACGTTCGACCTCATAAGGTCGCCAACCGCGTTTCCTGAAAGGCTGAGTCCGATTATTGCAACAGTTGGACCGATTATTACAGGAGGCATGAGTTTGTCTATCCATCTTACGCCGCAGAATTTTACAACAAGGGCGATGATTACATACACAAAGCCCGCCATCAACGCGCCGATTATAAGACCCCAGTAGCCGGCGGATTCTGCAAGACCAAGCGTCGCCGCGCCTGCGAAGGCACTGAACATAGAGCCGATGAATGCAAAGGAACTTCCAAGAAATACCGGACTTGAACTTTTTGTAAAAAGCAGGTAGATGATTGTTCCAACGCCGGCTCCAAAAAGAGCCGCGGAGGCGGTAAGACCGTGTCCTACAATGGCAGGAACGGCGATTGTTGCCGCCATGATTGCCAAAAGCTGCTGAAAAGCGAAGGCGATGACTTTTGCAAAGCCGGGTTTGTCCTTTATTCCGTAGATTAAATTCATTTTTCCAAGACCCCTTGTAGTATAGTTGTAAAATTATACTGTTTTTGAGGTGCGATATTCAATTACGGATAATGGCGGGCGTAATTCTCTGACACACAGGGCGTCCGCCTGAAAACGGCATTGACCCTTGCGCTCGTCTCTTGTTCCTTCGGGCTTCCATACGTAGTGCATGAAAACAAATTTGACTTGTACAAAATCCAAACTACAATGCGTTGTCATAAAGACAGTGTATTTATCTGTATCAAATTAAGTTTTACAGCAAAAGTTTGAACGGCTACCTGGGAGAGCGATATGGCAAAGGAAAGGAATTTGTTGTATGTATTGATGCTGATACTGATAAATTCTTGTGCAATTTCTTATGATTCTGAAGGTTCGGCATCGTTTTATGTTTATAATGGCCTGTTGCAGGCAATTAGAATTGTTGCACAAAAAAATGGTGGAACTTCCAAGCCCATCGAGATAGTTGTAAATTCATTGGAAACTGTAAAAATCATGGACGATTCTGGAATTGGCGTAAACCCGACTGCAGAAATCTCTTTTAGGTGTATATATGCAAAAGATCATTTAGATGCTGTAATTTATTCACAAGATCCTATTGGCAATCAGGTTTGGATTAAAGAAGCTGATAATCCTGATAAAAATGATTGTTACCATGCAAACTATACACTGAAAATATTTAATGACTAGTCAAGGAGTAAAAAAATGTTAAAAAGACTTATGGCGGTATTAATTCCGTTTTTATTTTTAAGTTGTGAAAGTCCCTTTGTTGATATGTCGGCTGTTTCATGCACATTGGACAAAGAAACCTATAAAAAAGGAGAGGACATTTTTCTTAGGTGCAGAGGAAGTTTTGAGCCAAAAGACGAACAATATGAAGGATATGTTAGGCTAACATTTTGGGTATTCAAATTAATCGATGGAGAAATAGATAGTGAAAACTACATCTCTTATCAAATCATTGACTGTGGAAAACTGGAATATGATAAAAATATGTATAGCGACAATTACCATTAAAAAAACGTGCTCCTATGACGCCTTTCAACGAAACTGTAACTATAAGAGTAGAAGATGAGGGCGAGTATGTTCTTTTATTACGAATAGGTGCGTCTACTCCTAGAAAACGTCATGCCGGTGTAAAAGATATGCGCTTGCCGTTTAAAATAACAGAATGACAGTGTGTGTAAAAAAATCCATACAGTGCGCTCGTCAATTTAACGGCGAGCGTACTTTTAAAGCCGCCTGTTCGTGATTGAAAAATCAGTCAAGTCCGAAAGCCTCGTCTAGCCCCATGCGTATGTTCAGGCACTGAACCGCCGCGCCTGACGCGCCTTTTCCAAGATTGTCGAACCTGCTTGTAAGCATTATTCTTTGGTCGTTTCCATACACGAATATTTCCATGCGGTTCGTCTGGGAAAGCGTGTTTGCCGCTATGAATGGCTCGGCGAGTTCCCCTTCTCCTATGAAATTTGCAACCCTTACAAAATGTGACGTCCTGTAATGCTCGCTCATTTTTTCCCATACATCGCGAGCCGTTGTATTTTTGCCAAGAAGCCTTGTATGAAGTCCGACCGTTACAGTCATTCCCTGAAAATAGTCGCAGATATACGGATTGAAAACGGGTTCGTACGCAAGTCCCGGTATCTTCATCATTTCAGGAAGGTGTTTGTGCTGCTGCGTAAGCGCGTAAATCCTTGGAGAATCAAGTTCGGGATTCCTGCCTTCCGACTCATACATTTCAATCGCTTTTTTTCCTGCCCCTGAATAACCGCTTACCGCGTGCGCCACCACTGGATAGTCGCATGGAAGAATTCCGTATTTTACAAGCGGATAAGCGAGCGCGACAAAGCCCGAAGCGTAACAGCCTGGAACCGCGATTCTGTTTGATTTTTTTATTTTTTCCCTGAACGAGGAGTCCAGTTCTGGAAATCCGTATGCCCAGGCTGGATTTGTCCTGTGCGCCGTGGACGCGTCTATTACGACTGTGTTTGGATTTGTACAGAGCGACGCGCTTTCTATTGCGGCCGTGTCTGGAAGGCAGAGGAATGTATAATCCGAGGCGTTTATTATTTTTGCCTTTTCTGCAGGATCTTTCCTTTTTTCTTCCGCGATTTGAAGGATTTCTATGTCGTTCCTGTTCGCGAACCTTTCAAAAATCTTGAGCCCCGTCGTGCCTTCTTTTCCGTCGATGAAAACTTTTACTGCCATTTTTTTCTCCAAAATTGTATTCCAAATATAACGTTTAAACTGTTTTATGTGAATGAGTTTGTTTTTTTTGAAGACTATTGGCGTGGGCGGAATTTTTCTGTAAACTTTTTGCATGGCTAAATTCCTTTGCGTCAGTTTAAGTCCCACAATTCAAAGAACGGTGTCTTTCGGGGCGTTTTATAAAAATTCTGTGAACAGGGCCAATGAATACAGGCTTGACGCTTCCGGAAAGGCGTTGAATTCCGCGCGCGTATTGAATCAGATTGAAAAATCATGTGTAAGGGTCGCCTGTCCGCTTGGAAGGGAAAACACGGCTCTTTTCAAACAGCTTGCCGCCGCCGACGGACTTGCAGTGAATTCTGTTGAAACGCCCGGCAGGACAAGGGAATGTTGGACGCTTCTTGACGCGGGCGACGGCGGAACGACGGAACTTGTAGTTCCTGAGCCGATGGATTTGTATGACTGTACCGATGCCGAAGAAAGGCTTTTAAAGATTGTAGGAGACGAGATTCTTATGGCGGATGCAGTCCTTCTTGCAGGAAGCGTGCCGTCATGCTGGAGCGATGGAATTGTTCCTTGCATTGCAAAAATGGTAAAACACAGCGGAAAAATTCTTCTTGCGGACTATTGCGGTGAAAATCTTTTAAGGACGCTTTCTGTGTGCGTTCCGGATGTTGTAAAAATCAACGAGGAAGAATTCTCACGGACGTTTGGACTTCCGCTTTTTGTTTCGGAGGAAGGGCTTAAGGGGGCGGTCGCTTCAAAAAGCCGTGAATTTGGAACAAGGATTGTTGTAACGCGTGGAAAAAAATCCACGTTCGCATCGGACAATGGCGAATTTACAGAATTTGCCGCGGAATCTGTAAGGGCGGTGAACACTACAGCCTGCGGAGATTCGTTTTCCGCGGGCTTCCTGTATGAATTTGCAAACGGAGGGGATTTTTTACAGTCGCTTGCAAGGGGAACATGGTGCGCCGCCCGAAACGCGGAATCTAAAATTCCTGGAAGCATTGTATGACTGCTACTTTAAAACGTTCTTTACAAGGCTTCTGATGTCTTTTACGCAGTTTAGATTTTTTTCGTTTTCGGGGGCGTAAAGGTTTGTAAAGCCAAGGCTTTCCGCGGTTTTCGCCCTCTGTTTTATCTTTGGAACGCCGCGTAATTCTCCTGCAAGGCTTAGTTCTCCAAAAATCGCCGTTCCGTTTGGAACTGGAATGTCAGTTCTTGCGGAATAAATCGCCATCGCCAACGCGCCGTCAATCGCCGATTCCTTGAGCCGAATTCCTCCGGCGACGTTCACGTATATGTCCATGCTTGCAAATTTTATTCCGCAGCGTTTTTCAAGAATCGCGGCGATTCTGCTTACGCGCGCCGAGTCGATTTTTTCGCTGAAAACCCTGCTGACCGCGGCTTTTGCGGGGGCGGTCAAGGCCTGTATTTCAACCATGAAAACCCTGCTTCCCTCGAACACCGCCGTGCAGCACACTCCCGCGCTTTGATTTTCGTCGCGTTCTGTAAGGAACATGGTGGCGGGGTTCAATACAGGTTCAAGTCCGTTCTGCGTCATGTTGAATATTCCAAGTTCGTCCACCGAGCCAAAGCGGTTTTTCTGCGCGTGCAGAAACCTTACGTCGTCGTTGTTCCTTTCAAAAGAAATTACAGTGTCCACGAGATGTTCCAGCGTTTTTGGTCCTGCGATAGTTCCTTCCTTTGTAACGTGGGCGGTCATAATCAGTACGGAATCGCGGTTTTTTACCCAGCATACAAGTTCGTTCGCGCAGAATTTCGCCTGCGTTACGCTTCCGGGAACTATTCCTGCCTCCGCGGAATACACCGTCTGTATGGAATCTATTATTGCGACGGCGGGATTTGTAGATTCCAGGGCGTCAAGCACGTCTTCAAGACGAGTGGTGCACAGCACTTCGATTCCTTCTGTATCAAGGTGGAGCCTGTCCGCCCTTTCTTTTATCTGCGAAAGCGATTCTTCGCCAGAAACGTAAAGGACTTTGTTTTTTGCAGAGATTTTTGCAGCCATCTGTATCAACAGCGTTGATTTTCCGATTCCGGGTTCTCCGCCAAGCAGTATTGCGGATCGTTTTGCCGCTCCACCGCCCAGAACCCTGTCGAATTCTTCGATTCCGGTTCCGAGCCTGAAATTTTCCATGGCCTGGACGGTTGAAAGAGGAACCGGCCGGATTTTCTGCTGTATTGCAGAACCGCGTCCGCCGGGGCTTAGCGCGTTTCTGTCTACGATACATTCTTCAAGGGTGTTCCATTCGCTGCATTCGGGGCATCGTCCAAGCCAGCTTCCCTGGCTGTAGCCGCAGTTTGTGCATTTGTATGCAAGGGATCCGTTTTTTTTTGCCATATACTCCTCTTTTACAAAGTTGTTGCTGCAAGCGCGCTGGTCAACGCGGCAAGGATTGTAGCACCGCCGAAGGCGTTCGTTAGCAACTGCGTTCTAGCGGTTGCGTCGAATGGAGCGAAAGCGGAAGTGCAAAAAGCCGCCCGATTGTAAAAAGTCGGACGGAAATTTTCCATAACAGAGAGGGTAATGTATATTTTTATTTCCCTCAATGTATTTTTATGTGTTACCTTGTCCTAACTGTATTTCCTCCTGTATAAAGTTGTTACAATTTACCCGTGAGGGAGTAGCAGGCATATTTTTATATGTAGCAAGTCAACATACTGACCGAAAGGTCTGGCTTGCTTTAAAGTGCGAGACTCATATATGACGCGACCGCTGTATATGATGTCTTTTTTTAACCTGAGTGGCGTGTGGCTGACTCGGGTTTTTTGTTTAACACTTTAAAGTTTGTAGGAGCGGTTATGACCTTCTCGTTTTTTTTGAACGGCATCCTCCTTGGCCTTGGGCTTTCGATGGACGCTTTTTCGGTTTCTGTGGCGAACGCGTTGAACGAATCTTCAATACGGCGGAAGAAGATGCTTGCGGTGGCAGGAACGTATGCTTTTTTTCAGGCGTTCATGCCTCTTCTGGGCTGGTTCTGTGTGCACACCTTCCTTGAATGTTTTACGGCGTCCCAGAAATTCATTCCGTGGATTGCCTTTGCGCTCCTTGTGTATATAGGCGGCTCCATGATTTTCAAGTCGCTTTCAAAGATTTTTGAACGGCGCAGGGCGAGGCGTTCGGTTTTGAACACGCGTTCCGCTGCGGCGGGCGATACAGAAGGCGGAGTGTATGACGAATCCGCTCAGGCACGCGGCGCAATTTTACAAGCGTATGACGAATCTATCGGAGTGTATGACGAATCCGCGAAAGCGTATGACAAGTCCGCCGACTCGTGCGACACGGCTGCCGACGCGTACAATAAGTCTACCCAAGCGTGCGGAGAATCCGCCGAT
>JBHAFG010000078.1:0-5933 GCA_041855945.1 Treponema sp.
GCTTCTTTGGAATTCCTTGAAGGAAAAACACTCCCAGGAATCGCAATTTTGGCTACGAAGTAGTTAAAATTGCTGCGCGACCGTCAGGTTGCGACCAATTTTAACTGCGGGATCAAGTTTGTTTGCGGCAGGGATTGGAGTAATTGCGAAGCGATGTTTGAGCATCGCGAGCAAAATGCAAAACGCAGGCGGTTTTGCCCTGCGTTTTGCAGTCGAGCCGAAAGGCGTAGTTGCGGAAAAGCCCGATTTTTGCTGAACGAAGTGATGCAAAAAGCCGCCCTAATATGAAAAATAAAACAATTTTAGTGAGGAAATAAATGGCACGTACACATTACATTGCGGGAAACTGGAAAATGAACACTTCCAAGGCCGAGGCGGTTGCCCTGGCAAAGGATCTGGTTGAAAAACTCAAGGGAAAGACAAACAAATACATGATTGGCGTTCCTTTTGTATATCTTGACGCTGTGTCGCAGGTTGTAGGCGGCTCAAACATAATTCTTGCGGCACAGGACTGCGCGGCGACTGGAAATGGGGCGCACACGGGGGAAGTTTCATGCGCGATGCTCAAGGATGTTGGCTGTAAATGCGTGATTCTTGGTCATTCGGAGCGAAGGCACGAAATCGGCGAAAGCGACGAACTTATCAACAAGAAGGTAAGAAAGGCTTTGAGCGAAGGACTTGAGGTTGATCTTTGCATCGGCGAACTTTTGGCTGAACGTGAGGCGGGCGAGGCGGAGCAGGTTTGCGCCTTCCAGCTTTCGGCGGGTCTTGCAGGTGTTACGGAAGAGCAGATGAAAAACGTTACAATCGCATACGAGCCTGTATGGGCGATTGGAACTGGAAAAACTGCAACTCCACAGGACGCCCAGGCGATACACAAGTTCATCCGTGGATACATAGCAAAACTTTACAATCAGAAGGTTGCGGATGAAATCATAATCCAGTACGGCGGTTCAATGAAGGCTGAAAACGCGGCGGAACTTCTTGCGCAGCCTGACATCGACGGCGGGCTGATTGGCGGCGCTTCTTTGAAGGCTGACACGTTTGTGCCAATCTGCGTGCTGTAAAAGCGTCTGCATGATTTTGTTTTAAAGCGGCGGTTCTTTGTAAAAAAGGAATTCGCCGCTTTTTTTATTGTACTGAAAAATCAGTTTGCGGCGGCAGTGGTTTTACTGCCTGGTGTACGGCGGAGTTTACTGTATTGCTTGAAAGGTGTGCGTTTTTTGTTTTTGGAATTGTAAGAAAATCGTTGATTTGATTAGAGGACTGTTTACAAAATTCAAGAATTCCTATTATGATTGAGTATAGGGAAATTTTAATTTCTAATATTATTATCGAAAGGAGTTTTTATGAAAAAACTGAAAGAAATGAGTTTAATCAATGTTTGTGTCGTTGCATCGTTGTTTGTGTTTGGCTGCACCAATCACATAACTGAAAATGATGGTGTTGACATCTCTATGGATCCAGAGCAGGTTGCGATTCAGTATGTACAAAACATGAATGTATGGGACAATATTTCAAAAAACCGCAATGCCACAGCGACAGTTGAATACCCAGGGTATTTGGATAATATGAATTTTGTTGACGAGAAAGGGGATGGAATAATTTTCAGTGAACTTCCCGAAGAAAGAAAATCGGTGTTTCTTAAAGCTTGGCAGGACTATGAATCAGATAGGATAGCAGAAATTCTTAGAAACGATGAAAGGCTTCTGCAGGAATTTGTTTTGGAGAATCAGGCAGTTCTTGAAACTTTGAAGTTCGCTGAACGAAATGTGTTGGTGGACAGGTCTTCCAGTCTTTTTATGACCCAGTATTTAAAAAGGCGTGCGGCACTTATTGGGAAAAAGATAAAAGAAGAAGCGCCTTACAGGTCTTCCTCCAGTAGTGCTAAGGTTGGACCTGAAGTGACCGCCGACTGTCTTGTAAAAACTTCTGTGGAAAAATTAAAGTCCGTTTACAGGACGGGGCTTGTTCTTATTTGTACGGATTCATCATCATCAACTTCTTCCCTGTATTTGGGGCATTGTGCTATGACTAATGCTAGGAGGTGGGAGTCTAAATTCGAATTAAACGGTTTGGAGTCTATCTCCATATCTTCATGGCCAAAAAACAACAAGGTTTCTCGTTGGGAAGGTCAGATAGACGGCGTTCAAGAGGAGCCTATCGGCTACTGGGCAGGAAATTCTGGTGGTTCTGCAAGAAATGTAAAAGTATTGGAGATGCAGCTTCCTGTTGTAGAAGTTCACTGGGCATGGATTTTTCCGTATTTCAAAACGGAAAACCACAACCCGAGTCCTGAACACGTAGAGAAGGCAGTTTCTTTTGCAGAAAGTAAAAAAGGAAAGCCATATGCACCGGGTTTTGCGCTTGGCGTTACAGATATTCTTGTTTTTCCCCTTGGAAGCAAATGGTGGGTTGATAGTTATTACTGTTCACATCTAGTTTGGCGTGCATGGGTTCATGCGGATTTAAGGTATGACTTTTCTAAGGCTTACACGTTGATACCACCGTACTTATTTGAATCTGCAAGAAACAAAAACGAGATTTTGACGTATAGCAATTACTAACGAAAAGGAGTTTACATGAGAACCCGAAACATCATTTCATTGCTTTTAACCGCAACACTTCTTTCTTCGTGCGGTGGATTTTACTATGGGGACGGCAATGCAAACGCCCATGTGAGGGCAAAAAAAAGCATGGAGTCATTTTCCCACCTTAATGAACCGATAGTGATAACGATGCCGGTATGGAACTACGAATGGCTTTTTGGAAACAGGAATACAAGTCCAAGGGTGGTCCGAGAGGGCGACATATTTGTGGTTTATGACTGGGAAACGGAAAAAGTCCACGACTGGGCGTTCTTTGGTGGAGATCATGGTCTTTCAAACTGGAGGGCGGTTGAAATGGGAAACCCTGTAAAGTACTATGACGCCGGACGTACTTCCCAGAGGATAGGCTGTCTTGACCCTGCCGACGGAAAGATTTCCGTATACACAAATCCTTTGCAGGGAACATTTTCGAACCTGAACAACAACATGAAGGTAAAGAGCGACTATGGAATAATACGGACATACTCGTATTCGGATGGGCAAAAAATCTTCAATATAAATGCGTTCAGCACCAGGGACAACAAGGTGAACGGAACAGGAATGAGCATAGCCGCCACAGTGGGAACTACTGTTCCTGCAACATCTATCCCTGACGAGGATGGAGACTACTGGTATGGTTACATTCGGGATGGAAAATCGTGGGCGGCAAAAATTGATTTAAAGAACAACGTCAAAACTGAATATGTTATATGCAGCTCAAACAATGACGATGATGCCTTCAGAGTAGAACTTGTGTGGAAAGGGGTCGTTTTTCTTGCCGATTCAGTTGGGGATGCTTATGGGAAACTTCTTATAAAACATAAGGACAACATGGATCTTCCTGTGGAATATGTTGATATGCCGAAGGTTGAAAGGAAGGAGGGAACGTTTGTGGCTCATGGCATGGTGCTGAGCGACGAGCCTTATTTCCTTTTAATGACGGATGAAATAGGCGTGAACGTTCTTTATAAGTACGACATGGCGACAAAGACGTTTGCGTTTGAAAAAAAGATAGACTTCGACCTTACCGAAACAATCTACACCAGGGGTTCAAGGCTTTACATGATAAACTCGCGCAGGATAGAAAACTTCAAATGCACGTACTACGATGTTGCAACAAAAGAGATGGGGAATGTAAAAAACATTTCATATGACGAAATAGTTTCTGGAAAGAAATAAAATGTAAAAGGGCTGTCTTGGAAGTTTTTACAATTCCAACAAAGACAGCCCCTTTTTGTATATTTTTTTTGTATCTGTTTTTTGAGTCTATATCCTGAACTGCGATATGTTTTTCTGAATCTTTACGACGGTCTCCCTGTTTGAGTCCGCGGACTCGTCCACAAGCAGAACAGTTTTTTTCATGTGTTCCGTCGCGCTCATGCTTTCTGCCACTGCCTTGAGCGTGGAATTTGACGCATCTACTACGGACTGCATGAACGCCTTGAGTTTTTCAGAATTTTCCTTTTCTTCTTCCGTCAGATCCTTTATCGCCCTGATTGAAGATACGATTTCGGCGGCGGATTCCTGCGTTGCGTACGCGTCGTTTTTCTGGTTTTCCATGGATTCCGTGATTTGTTTTACAAGCCGCTCGTTTTCAGAAACGTTTCCTGTTATGTGGTTGAACGCCTCGCCCGCGGATCTTATTGCCTCTACGCCTGCCGCAGTCTTGACCATCATTTCCTGCATTTTAGCCTGCACGTTCTTTGCGCTTTGCGCAGAAGATTCTGCAAGGGACCTTACCTCGTTTGCAACTACGGCGAATCCTGTTCCAAACTGACCTGCGTGCGCCGCCTCTATCGCGGCGTTCATTGAAAGCAGGTTTGTCTGCGTCGCAATCTGCTGTATTGTAAGGAGGAGTTTTCGCACCTCTTCCGACGCGTTCTGTATTTCCTGCATGGCGAGGGTGGCGTTCGTGATTGCGTTTCCGCCTATCGCGCTGCGGTCGGAAAGTTCCTGCGACACGTAAAGTGCCTGTTTTGCAACATCCGCCACACCCGCTATGTTTCCGGTTATTTCTGTTATTTTTGAAGAGATGTTCTGTACGGAATCCGCCTGCTGTTCAACGTGCAGTTTTATCGTGACTATGTTTTCGGCGAGTATCGAAAGGTTTTCGTCTGTCTGGGAAATCAGGTCGTTCTGCTTTTCGCTGTTTTCGTTGATTTTGTCGAAGCTTTCCGTCATCTGCGAGAGCGCCGCCGTGGCGGACTGGGATGAATCTGATACAACCTGTGCGGATGAGTTTATTGCGTCGGCGTCTTCCTTCAGGTCTCCTATCATCGTTGAAAGTTTTTCGATGAGTTTGTTCGTGTGCGATGTCATGGCGCCAAAATCGTCTGTAAGTCCTATGTATATTCGCTTTGAAAGGTCGCCGTCAGTAGCAATTTCGTTCAGGCGTGTCGCATTTTTTCTGATTCGGCGTGAAAGTCCGCCTATCGTCTTCATGAACGGATAGAATACAAGCGCCATTGAAACTGAAAGACATATAAGCCCGCGTTTAAGGAAGTTTGCAAGCAGCGGACCTGAAATCGCTCCGCTGTCCGCGTCGAACAGAAGCCCGTAAGGAACGGTCAGCATGTTGATTCCTATGAAATACACTGAAATCGCTATTACAAGGGCCACCGATGTGGCAAGGCTTTTTGACCTTGATTTTTTTATTCCCATTATCGTAAGCAGTCTGAGGTCTGAGTTTTTTCCTATCACAACCTGGTCGAGCGCGGTTATTACGGATATCACGGCAAGTCCGCCAAAGCCAAGCGCCTGCATCATTATGAGTATGAGTTTTGATATTACAAAGTGCCACGAGCCTGATACAAGCCCCACTATCATTATTACAAGCTGTCCCAGGAATGTTCCAATGAAGAACGCCGCTATTACAAAGAACATTAGTTTTCTGTAGCTTGAAAGACAGGTCTTTATCTCGTCGTCGGTCGCCCCCCTGTCCTCCGCCTTTGTTTTTTTAAGGATTTCGTCAAAGGGTTTCGTTACAAAATACGCGGCGGTGTTTATGATGAGGACCAGGGCCGTAGCCACGAGCAGTTGGAATATAAGGGCGGAATCCGTCCACATCTTGTCGCCTTCGTTCCAAATGAGGGCGAGCGCGAACCATCTTAAACTTAGTGCCGTCATGTAGGTTATCGGCGTAAAAATAACAATGAAAGATGTAAAGATACTCATGCAATGGATTATACCACCATGACGGGCAAAAAACAGTGTTTTTTAGCAAAAAAATGCAAATTTTAGGATTATTTTGGCATTTTTGCGTACAATTTTCCTGTAAGTCCTGCACAAAAGCCACCTGCGGATTGTAAATGTCGCTGTCAATCCCGATTGAAAAACACTCCGATA
>JBHAFG010000079.1:0-4362 GCA_041855945.1 Treponema sp.
ATATTCATGCTCGCCTCAACGGCATTCGCAGATTCGGACTACACTGTCAGAAAGGGCGACACGCTGTATTCGATAAGCAGAAAATACCAGATAACTGTAGCCGAACTGATGGCGGCTAACAATATTTCCGAGGGAGACGTCCTTAAAGAGGGCGCGAGGCTCACCATTCCGAGCGCAGACATAAGGAACGCCGCCGCGCTCTCCTCCGGGGCGAACGCAGTTGATTCTTCAAGGTCCGCTGCGGCTGGAAAAAACGCCGCCGAGAAAAATCAGGGTGTAAAATCCTACGAGGTGAAAAAGGGCGACACCCTTTACGGAATTTCAAGAAAATACGGAATAAGCCTTGCTGACCTTCTTGGAATGAACGGTCTTGACCCCTCCTCCACGATAAAAGTTGGACAGATTTTAAAGGTTTCCTCCACGCAGGCGGAAAAATCCACACAGGAAGGCGAGGCTTCAAGAATTTCGTCTTCAGCGTCGGACGTAAATGCGGCTGAAAAAAACGCGGGTGCGGGAACGGCTTCCGCGGGTTCTTCCAGCGCCCTTTCCAGGGTCGGGCAAGGCGTTTCGTCAGGCTCCGACCCGATGGAACTTGATCCAAGGTACGACGCCGTCGCAAAGGTGAAGTCCGCGACTCCGGTCCAGATGCCGCCTTCCGTAACATGGCCGCTTTCAAATCCGACCGTAAAGAAGATTGGGGGAAAGGTGAGCGGAGTGCTTCTTACAGGACGCGCTCTTGAGCCTGTGAAGGCAGTGCGCGAGGGAACCGTCATGTACACTGGAGTGTACCGCGGATTCGGCGAGGTTGTGTTCGTGCAGTCAAAGACGGGACTCGTCTATTCGTACACGGGGCTTGGAAAGGTTTCGTGCAGGAAGGGGGACTACGTTACGGTGGGAACTGAACTCGGTCTTACAGGGCGAAGCGAGCCTTCCATAAAGTTCATGGTGTTCCAGAACGGAATGCCCATAGATCCTGCAAGGGCTCCGCGCGGCTAGTTCATTGTGTTAAAACTAAAAAAACGCTAGTATGTCTGAAACATTTCTCAAGAAACAGGGGTTTCCTTTATGAAAAAGCACTCAAGCGGAAAGGTCCGCGAGGTTTATGATTTGGAAGATGGAAGAATGGTCATCGTCACGACGGACAGGATTTCCGCGTTCGACGTTGTTCTTCCGACGGAAATAGAAGGCAAGGGAAGGGTTTTGAACGCCCTCTCCAATTTCTGGTTTGAATACACTGAGGACATTGTGAAAAACCACATGATTTCATCGGACTTGAAGGATATGCCCGCTGAATTCCAGAAGCCCGAGTTTGAGGGAAGGACGATTCTTGTAAAAAAACTCAGGATGATTCCATACGAGGTCATAGTTCGCGGCTATATGTTCGGCTCGATGTACGACGCGTACAGGAAGGGAGAGCCTTTCCTGGGACATAAATTTGAAAAGGAATACAGGCAGGCTGAAAAACTGGACGAGCCTATTGTAACGCCTTCCACCAAGGCGGCTGAGGGGCATGACGTGAACGTCACCCTTGAATACATGAAAAATGATCTTGGCGAGGAACTTGGCTCAAGGATAGAGAAGACCGCCCTTGAGATATACAGGAAATGCTACGACCACGCGTACAGGAACGGAATCATAATAGCGGACACAAAGTTCGAGTTCGGTCTTGACGAGGACGGCGAACTTGTGCTTGCGGACGAGGTTCTCACTCCGGATTCAAGCAGGTTCTGGGATCTTTCAAAATACGCTGTAGGTGGAAGCCCCGCATCGTACGACAAGCAGTTTGTGCGCGACTGGCTCAAGGAAAACGGTCTTGACGGTGATCCGAACATAAAGGGCATTCCGTCGGACGTGGCGGCCAGGACTTCCGCAATCTACTATGAGTGCGAGGAGAAAATCTGCCGCGGATAGAAGTCCGCCTGGAACTGCTTTTTTTTGCCGGGAAGGTTTTGCGCCTTCCCTTTTTTTATTTTTCATGCGAGGCGGCATCTGGATTTTTTTTAAACGGAACGCGGCAAAAATCAGTCCCGAAAAGGGAGAATGTGCCTTTTTTGTGATAGTCATACTTTCAAAAAGATATATAATCTATTAAAATTGCTTTTACAAAATCAAAGTTCTGTCGTAGAATAGGCTTGAGAGTTGGGGGTTCTATGAATTTTAAAAAATATGTTTTGGCTTTCGCCTGCGTTTTCGCTTTTTTTTCTTCAGGCTGTTCATACAACAGGCCCGATGTGTCGGATCGGATAGACCTTTCCACGGGCTGGGAATATTCGCTTGCAGATCCGTTTTTCTGCGAAAAAAACGGCATTCCTGTGGCGTACGGGACTCTTTCGGACGGGCAGCTTGGAAATCTTGAAAAACTTGTTCCGGGTGAATACGGCTCGATATGGCTCAGGAAGACGTTCATCCTTCCAAAAAGTTTTGAGGGAAAGGACGTCGCGGCGTATCTTGGGCGCATAACCCTTGCGGACAGGACCTATCTTAACAGGACCTTGATAGGACACGAGGGATTTTTTCCTCCAAAGCCTTTTACGGCGTGGAACACTGCGCGTTTCTATGAAATTCCAGAGGCGATTCTGAACATGGAAGGTCCTAACGAGATTCTTGTGGAGATTTTTGTGAACGGCGAGGGCTCGATCGTTTCAAATCCGTTCATAGGCGACTACAAGGCCGCGAAATTCAGCGCGGCGAACGAACAGTTCTGGAACAGCAAGATAAACATAATCCTTGCGTTCCTGATGCTGGTGCTTGCGATATACCACTTCATAATATGGAGCATGAAAAAGGACGAACGTGAGAATTTCTGGTTCGGACTCATAAATCTCATCACCGCGGCGTACATGTCGGTGTTCTATCTTACAGAGGTGCCGGGACTCCCGTCTGGAACAGTGCCCTTCATCTGGTACCAGAAGATTTTTTCAAGTTCAATGCTCTTCGTGCTTCCGTTTTTGATCCAGTCTTTTGTGAACGCGTTTTTTGGAAGGCACGACAGGTTGTGGATTAGAATCGCCAGGGCGGTTTTTGTGGCGGTACCCGTGGTAGTTTCTCTTTTCGCGAGGAACTACGTGCAGCTCCGGCATCTAAGGGCGTTCATAAACCCAATGATTCTTCCTCCGATTCTGTACATAATAGGTTCTATAATATATTCGGTAATAAAAAGAAGGAAGGATTCCGTTCCGCTTCTTCTGGGATTTTCTCCGCTCATCGTAACAAGCCTTCTTGACATCGTGCTGCACGACCTTTTCCATCTTTATTTCCTTCCGTATTTTTCTTCGATGGGCTGGCAGCTTGTAATAGTGGCCCTTCTTTTTGTCCTTGCGCGAAGGTTTGCAAAGTCGCGTCTTGAGGCGGAATATCTGAACGTGCATCTTCAGGACGAGGTTGAAGATCGTACAAAGGAACTTACACTTGCGAACAGCCGTCTTACCGAGGCGAACGACAAGCTTGAGCGGGCGAGGATTTTGGCTGAAAAGGACATGAGGCTTGCCGTGTACGTGCAGCAGAGTTTCTATCCTCGCGGCGTGCCGGAGATAGACGGCTGGGATATGGCCTATACGTTCCGTCCCATGAGCGGAGTGTCAGGCGACCTGTATGATTTTTTTTACGAGGGAAGGAGGCTTGACGGAATCGCGCTCTTTGACGTTTCGGGACACGGAATTGCAAGCGGACTTGTTGCCATGCTTTCAAAGACGGTCATTTCAAAGAATTTCACATCCGACCAGAACGTGAACATCTGTTCGATAATGAAGGACATAAACGACGGAATCGTAAAGGAAAAGGGAGACATTGAAAACTATCTTACAGGGCTTCTGCTTCGGACGTATGGAAACAGGGTGCAGTACGTGAGCGCGGGTCATCCTACAGTGTTCCTTAGGACGGCCAAGAACGGAAAGGCTTTTCCTGTGGCTCTTAAAGGTTCTGACGGCGCCGAGGTTTCCCCAGGTTCAGGCGCGATTGTTGGAATTCCAGGGATGGACCTTGACGTTCAGGGCATAAGTTTTTCGATGAACCCGGGCGACGCCCTGATAATGTACACCGACTGTCTTTCTGAATCCAAGAACGTGGACGGGGCGGAATTCGGACAGGACGGAGTTTCAAGGGCGTTCGCGGAAAGCGGAGGAAGATCCGCCAGGGAGAAACTTGACGATGTTCTTTTGGAATTCGAGCGTTTTACTGAAGGCGAGAAGATAAGGGACGACCTTACCGTTATAATTCTTCAGAAAAAATAGGAAAATTGCACGCTTTCGCTGTTGACACGAAGCCGTGTTTTTTGATATAGTTTCCACATCGCATACGTGATGCGGGCAGTTAGCTCAGCTGGTACGAGCGTCTGGTTTACACCCAGAATGTCGGGAGTTCGAT
>JBHAFG010000080.1:0-16042 GCA_041855945.1 Treponema sp.
GGAGGGAAAGTCTTCGGGCGACCTTCTTTTCAGCTTCATGGAAAAGGACTTCCAGAAGGTAATGTCTGGAAAACTTGTGTTAAATCCGTCAAGCGACGGGGCGGTCGCCTACAAGGTTAGCGCCTACGTCGTGGACTCGAACGGCAACAGGAGCCGCACGGCGGAATATTCAGTCGTGATAGACACGTGCAACTACTACGTGGACGCAGCGTTGAATTCGACCCTTTCTGTTCCGGCCGACGGCACAAGGGAGCGTCCGTTCGGTTCTTATTCCGACATAAAGACGTACGCGGATTCGTCGCGTTTTGTAAGAATATATCTTGACGGAGAGATGCCTATGCCGGATTCAAGGACTCTCCTTCTTTCCAACATGGAGATAATAGGCGGAAAGGATGCGAGGATTTCGTTCCCAGAAAAATCCTCGCTGGTGGTCAGGGATTCAAGCCTTGCGGTGTCAGACTGCCTTGTGGTTCATGCCCGGAAAGACGCAGGACCTCGTGAGGCGCCGGCGACCTCGCTTTTCACCGTGGAAAGGGGCGTGCTGCTTCTTGATTCCGTTGAACTTTCCGCCGCCTTTGGAAAAAACGGAACTGTAATAGACTCGGAAAATTCTGTCGTCACCGTAAAGAATTCTGGACTTACCGCTTCAGCTCAGTCCTATTCATCCATCATAGCCTCGGTTGACTCAAAAATATCCATAAGAAATTCAAGGCTCGCCGCGGTTTCATCGACCGGGGTGCTTTTTTCCTGCCAGGGCGGACTTTTTGAACTCAGAAAAAATTCATGCTCCGTCGTAGGCGTGATGGGACGCGTCGCGGAACTTTTCAACACCCATTCTTCAATAACGGACAACGAATTTTCCGCGGAACTTAAAAAATCCTCCGCGAACGCAAACCCGATCTACATGGACGCAAAAAATCTGTCCGTTGAAAACTCCGGGAACTCAAGTTCGGGGTTCTGAAATGATTGAACTTCTTTGTGGAATGGACGAGGCCGGGCGCGGACCTCTGGCGGGACCTGTGTATGCCGCCGCGGTGGTGCTTCCGCCTGATTTTCCGCCAGGTGTTTTAAATGACTCAAAAAAACTTTCCGAAAAAAAACGTCTTTCAGCGTTTTCTCTCATAGTCCAAAATTCCTTGTGGGGGATAGCCTCCGTTGACCACGAGGAAATTGACATGGTGAACATACTGAACGCCAGCATGAAGGCGATGTCTCTTGCGTTTGAAAATATGCGGGAAAAACTTCCTGGCTGGCTTTTGGAACGCGGAATTTTTGAAAATGACTTTAGGCTTCATGCGGTCGCCGATGGAAACAGGACTCCATGCGTCCGTGCGGACATTGTCGAATGTGTGGTTAAGGCGGACTCGAAGATTCCGGCCGTAATGGCCGCGAGCATTCTTGCAAAAGTTTCCCGCGACGAGTTCATGAAGGAGATGGACGCGCTTTACAGCGGATACGGCTACGCGCGCCACAAGGGTTATCCAACAAAGTCGCACAGGCAAGCGTGCAGGACCCTTGGACCGTCGCCAATCCAAAGGCTCACGTTTAAATATTGACTATTCGTCTGACTTCTGTTCCGTTCCGCGTTTTGACACCACGTGTATTCGTCCGGTCTTTTTGACCTGCGGCGCAGAAACCGCCCTTTCTTCGCTTTTTCTCACAAGGTATTTTTTCTGTTTTTCAGCCTTTTTTTCAGCGCGCGCCTTTGCCCTTGCCTTCTTGTCCTTTTCTATGAAGGCAAGCGAAACGTCAAGCCCCTGAAGGAATTTTTGAAGGTCGTCCGCGAAAATCGCAATCTGATGTCGGTCGGCGTCCGCTCCCTCCCTGCTCTTAGATTCTACAACCTGAAGAAATACATCTCCATTTCTGTTTTCCTTTACGTTGAAGAAATAGGAACGATTTTCAAGATAAACTTCAGTCGTGTAAAGTTCTCCGCGTGCACCCATGTTCTGCCTTCCTTGATTGTGTGTTTGATTTTTCTACGAATGATCAGTTTTTAGAAAATAACGAAATTTCCAGGCCTTGTCAATCAAGCCGTGGACTTGAACCTCCATGCGTTTCAAGCCAGGATTTTTACGCCAAGGACACTATGGGTTGAACCTTGCGTTTATCTCTGAAACTTTTTCAAAAAGTTCATCCATCGCCTTTTCTGTCGTCGAGTGTCCGAAACTGAACCTGACGGCGTTCGCGCTTATGTTTTCAGGGATTTTCATGGCATCCAGCACGGGCCTTGACTTTTTCTTTGAACTGCACGCGCTTCCCGTTGAGATGAAAAATCCTTCGGAATCCAAGGCCCTGAGCATCACCTCGCCCGGGATTTTTTCAAACGAGGCCTGGACTATCCACGGAGAATAGAGGGCAGGTTCGCGAAGCCTGCGCTCTGGAATCAGGGTGCAGCCCTTGAGCCTTGAAAGTTTTTCAGCAAAGTCCCTGGCGTATTTTTTCTGCTCTTGGAATCGTTCTTCCGAAGCGGCGTTTTTTTCGCATATGAAGTGCTTCTGAAGAACCTTTGAGAACGCCACCGCTCCAAACAGGTTTTCTGTTCCGCTCCTGGTTCCCCTTTCCTGGCCGCCGCCCTTGAGGAATGGCTCTACCGCGTCCTTGAGGTAGAGGAGGCCTATGCCCCTCGGTCCTGATATTTTGTGCGCGGAAAAAGAAGCGCTGTCTATTCCGTCGGCGTTCAGCGTGAATGGAATTTTTCCCGCGGCCTGCACGCAGTCCACGTGGAATTTGGGGCGGCGTTTTCCGAGCGTGGCGCAGGTTATGGCCTCCGCGATTTTTTGTATCGGCTGTATCGCTCCGGTCTCGTTGTTCACCGCCATCACGGAAACGAACACCGTCTCCGCCCTGATTGCATCCTTTACGGCCTGGGGCTCGACAATTCCGTCTTTTCCAACAGGAATTTTTTCGACGTTCACGCCGCATTTTTCAAGTTCAAGCGCCATTTCCCTGACCGCAGGATGTTCTATGGAACTGAAAAGGACGTGGCCCTTCTGCGGCCTGTTCAGGATTGAAAGCAGCGGAATATGGTTCGCCTCGGTTCCTCCGCTTGTAAAGTAAAGAGTTCCGGGCTCAACGCCCAGCACGGAAGCGCAGACGGATCTTGCCTCTTCAAGTGTTTTTCTGGCCTCTTTTCCTGCCGTATGGGAACTTGAGGGATTTCCCCAGTTTTCAAGGCTGAGTTCAAGGCTTTCCCTGAGTATATCTTCGTCCATCGGGCTTGTGGCCGCCCAGTCGAAATAATGTTCGCTCCTCATGTCTTTCATTCCGCCCCTGCGCCTATTTGAGCGCTCCAAGAATTTCCTCGTCGCCTGCCTCCGCAAGGAATGTTTCGCAAAGTCCTTTCTGGAATATGAGCCTTATGTTTTTTGAAAGGTTCTTCTTGTCCTTTTTCATTGCGGAAAGAAGCCGTTCGGCCCTTCCTCCGCCTGTAACTGTTTCTGGAATTCCGGCCGTGTCCCAGCCGTACCTTTCAAGCATTTCAAGCACCTCGTTTTTGTACGACTCGGAGCAGAATTCTTTCTTTGCGCTCAATACGGCCGCCCGTCCGATTCCCCATGCGACCGCGTCTCCGTGTGATATCGAGCCAAGTCCTGCGACGGTTTCTAGCGCGTGGCCGAACGTGTGTCCAAGGTTCAGGAACGCCCTCTCGTTTTTTTCGTTCAGGTCTTTTTCCACTACGGACGCCTTTGCGGCGGCGCACCTCTGTATGATTTCTGAGACAGTGGTGAAATTCCTGTTTTTTATTTTTTCCTCATCGTTCTTGAAAATGTCGTAGAGTTCCCTGTCGTACAGCATGGCGGTCTTGAGGCTTTCCGCAAGCCCTGAACGGTACTGCTCGTCCGAGAGCGTGTTCACGAATTTTGGGAACACGTGTATTTTCTGCGCGGGATAGAATGTTCCTATCATGTTCTTGTAACTGTCGAAGTCGCAGCCAGTCTTTCCGCCTATGGATGCGTCAACCATTGCAAGCAGGGTTGTGGGAACGAATTCAACGTTCACCCCCCTCTTGAATATGCTCGCCGCGAAACCCGTTATGTCCGTTATCACTCCGCCGCCTATTCCCACGAACGTGTCCGTCCTGTTGAATCCCGCGTCCAGCGCGGTCCTTGCGACTGTAAGGACGCTCTCGATTGTCTTGAACGCCTCTCCCGAGCCAAGGATTATGAGTATGTCCTGGCCGCACGCGCCGTCCTCGAAGCATGAAACGAAGTCCTCCATTACCGGAAGCGTCGCGACCGTCGCGTCGGTTATGAAACACCGTCTTGTTCCCTGTTCAGAACCCGGATTGAACAGGACTTTCAGGTGCGGCTCTTCTGGATGGAATGAAATCAGGGTCGAATCCGGACCTGATTTTCCGCCGTCATAGGAAATTGTGATTTTGTTTGTGCTGTTGTCTGTCTGGTAGGCTGTCATAAGAAGCCATTCTAGTAACTTTTTGAATCCATTGCAATAAAATCAGACTGAACCTTCTGTACTCTCGCGATTTCCCTTTCGAGCATCCTTCCGTAGTCAAGTTCTCCCGTTCTGATTCTTTCGCGTTCGTCCTCCCAGTTCTGGAGGTCTGTTATGAAAAGGAAGTTGAACTCCCCGACGTTAGCCTTTTCCGCCCAGAGCAGCGCCTCCTTCCAGTACAGCGCGGCCGTCCTGTAGCATGAGAGCGCCTTTTCAAGGTTTCCAAGGTATTCGTCCTTCCACGGAGCGTCGTAGAAATACGCTACCTTCTTGTCGTACGTCCGTCCAAGACGCAGGTGCTGTTCGATGAGTTTCAGGTTCAGGTGCATCTGGAACAGGTATCTGTATTTTTCCCACTGTTTTTCCGTATGGATTTTCGCCCTTGCGTAAAGCGGGTTGCAGAAGTCAGCCCGAAGGGCCTTTTCAAGCCAGTAGATGTTTTCCATGCAGTCGTCGGGATACTGCTGGTAGTGTACGTGGTAGAGTCTGAACCAGTCCTCCTTGTACTTCACCATGTAGGCGGAAGTCCTTTCTGGAGCGGCGGTCAGAAACACCGAAAAGAGGAATATGCACTGCAGTATTTTTACCACGCTCTTTTTCACACATTCATTATCGGCCGCGCGGAAAAAATGTTTACACCAATCGGAAGGTCAGCCGCGCGTTTTTTTTATTTCCTCGAAGATTTTCCTTTCGATTTCTTCGGGGCTTTTTTCAGCGTCTATCACTACCACCCTCATTCCGCGTCCCTTTTCCGTTCCGTCGTAGTCTGCGATGATTCTTTCAAAATTTTCAGCGGTTTTTTTCTGGAAGTCGATTTTTTCGTATATTTCAAGGTTTCCGCCCCTGTCCATAACCCTTTTAAGGGAAACTTCGGGGCGTATCCTGAAGAAAAACAGGAGTTCTGGGAGCGGAAACGGAGAGTTCAAAAGGGAGGGAAGGTCGTCTTCTCCGTCTGAACCCTGGTACGCGAGGCTTGAAAAAAAATATCGGTCGCTCGCTACAATGCGGCCCTTTTCCGCGTTTTCGATTATTCCGTCCTTTCCGTAGACGTGCTCGCACCTGTCCGCCGCAAAAAGGTATGCCGACGTCCTTCTGTCCACCGTAAATTCGCCGCGGAGCATCTTCCTTAAAAAAAGTCCAGTCTCGCTGGAAGTTGGTTCTGCGGTGATGAAGATTTCGTCACGTCCGAATTTTTCCTTTAGCTTCTTCAACTGCGTGGTGGTTCCAGCGCCGTCGATTCCTTCAAAAACAACAAAACCTTTTATAGTCACCTTGAGAATTCCGCCTTGGACAGTCCTTGATTTTTACGCCGGCTTTTCTGCATGGATTTTAGTCCATTTTCCAACTCGGGATGAAAAACACGCCATGGGGCGAATGTTTTTCTTTCCACGCTCTACAAAAAATCCGATAATTTGTGTAGTATAATAAAGGGGATTTTTGTTGTCTAGTTGGCTTTCCGGCGTTTTGGTTTATGAAAAAGAAAAGGCTTCCACCTAAAGAAAGCATCGCTGTAATAATTTTTTCTCTCATCTTCTGCGCCTCGCTCGCCCTGGCCCGTCCGTTTTTTTCAGGACTGAAGTCGCGCCTTCGCCTTTCTGTCGAGGATGCCCTTTTGGACGTGGAGCGCGCCACGGGCCTTTCAGTTTCCTACAGGACTCTTTCGCCGTCGGTTTTTTCAGGAATCAGGCTGAAGGACATTTCCGTAAGGGATTCGTTTGACGGAGAGGATGTCCTTGACATAAAGGCGGTTTCCCTCAGGTACAGTTTTTCACGCCTTGTCAGGGGAGACTTCCTTCACATATTCAAGGATCTGACTGTCGATGGAATGACGGTTTCCCTGGACGGAAGGGACGACGCCCTTCTTTTTGAACGGCTCGATGAGTTTTTCAGGAAGGTTTCCACGGATGAAAAAGGACTTTCCACGGACGTAAAAACGTCCCGCCAGACGGATTTGGATTTTTCTGGCGTGGACGCATCTTCCTCCGCTGTCAGGATTCTTGACTTCCTGCAGCACGACAGACTTTTCGACGTGTACATAAAGAACGTCCACATCAGATACACGCTTGACCTGAACACCGCCGACGCGTTCTTCAAAAAAATTTCCGTGAACATCCTTGAAAAGACCAGGCAGGTTTCGCTTGAAACACGGGGTTCTCTTTTGTGGTACGGCGCGGATTCTGGAAGAAGCCTTTCATGCGCTTTTTCTGCGGGCGGAAAACTTGAGGAGAATCTTGACGGAAGCGCGCTCATTTTGAGAATCTCCGACTTTACGGACGGAAACTTCAACTTCAAGAGGCTCAGCCTTCTTTTTTCATACGCGTCCTCCACCGCGTCTTTTTCCACTGTGCAGAACTCCTATCCGTTCAGTTTTTCAGGGCGGCACGATTTTTCCTCGTCAAAATCTGAACTTCATTTCAAGACGCGGGGTCTTGTTGCGGGAAAACTGATTTCCTCAAGGCAGTCGAACAGGATAATCTCCGCGCTGGACGGCATTTCGCTCAGCCTTGAGGCGGACGCCCTTTTCGACTTTACGACCAGGAGGTTCAGCTATTCGTCCGGCGGAAAAATTTTTCTTTCAGACGGAATTTTCAAGGGCTCGGAGGAGGTTTCGTATTTTCTTCGCGGCGACGAAAAGTCCATGAACGTCGGAAGCCTCGTGTTCAAGGGCGAGAGGCTCAACGGCGATTTTTCAGGAAGCCTTGACTTCAGGACTTTGAGCCTTTCGGGCGCCATGAACCTGCACAACTACACCCTCCTGAACGGCGGCGAGATTTCAACCGAAGTGTTCTTCGAGCCAAGGAGCCGGGGCTTCATGGCGTTTTCTCCGCAGCTCATGTTCGACCAGAAGGCGTTCACCGCCCTGCAGCTTGAGGTTTCTCCAACGGAGGACTCCGTGGACTTCAGTTTTGAACTTTCAGACTATTCCCACCACGACTACGAAAAGCCCGGTCTTGTGAGCCTTGGCGGAAGTTTCCTTTCAAAAATAGGCTACCTGCAGGCGAACGTTTCAGCCTCCGACCTTTTTGCAGACAGCGTGGCGGAAAGCGTGCTGTTCTTCCTTGAAAAAAAAGGTGCAGGTCCGGATTTTCTAAGCCCGTACATGATGAACGGAGAGTTTTACCTGTCAACGGACTTCAAGACGCTTTCATACAATATGCCGTATCTTCTTGTGGCCAACACGCAGAAGGACGACCAGTTTATTTTCGCCTCTGTTGACGGAAACGACACCTCCATTTCTGTAAGCCGTCTGGACCTTATTTTTGGAGGAAACGTCTCAAACCTTTCGGCGCAGGTGGACCTTTCGCCGGACTACAACGAGGCGTTCTTCACCGTGGATGCCAGCCACAACTCCGTGCCGTACCACCTTTCGGGAAGTTATATGTCTGACGTCCTTGGACTTTCAGGCGACTACGGACTTTCCGCCGAATTCCACAATTTTCATAACGGAAGGTTTTCAGGCGATTTTTCAATGGAAAGCCTTCCCGTAAAGATAATGGGCTCGATGTTCACATTCAGCCTTGATTCGGGCTTCTCCTATTCAAGGGAGGAGGGCGTGAACCTTGTTGTAACTCGCTTTGAGGCTGAGGACGCGGGATCGAAGTTCAATTTCCATCCAAGGCTCATGCTTTCAGGAAGCGTCACGAAATACGGCGCGGTTTTCGACGACATATCCTATTCCGACAGGTATTCGGCGCTCTCAGGTCCGCTTACTTTTTCCTGGCATTTCAACGACGGAATTTTCAGTTCTGGAATACTCGACTTCCATATGAAGAACCAGATTTCATCCGAGGGTTTCTCCCTTGACGCGGAAATTTCAAATCCGAACCTGGTTCCGCTTGATTCGTCCACGCTGAAAAGCGACCTTTACCTTACAAGCCGTCTTGTTGCGACGAACCTGGGGCTCAGCCGCTTCCTTTCCGAGTCGAGCGACAACAATCAGGCAACCGCGACCCTTATCGCCTCCGGGACGCTTGAAAGTCCATACGTCGCGGCGGATGTTTCTTCCATACGCCTCATGCTTGCGGGAAGCATACTTTCGGTGAGCGGTTCAGGCTATGCGGAGGGAAAGAACGTTTCCATAGAAAACCTTGACGTTTCATACAGCGGTTTTGATTTCGAGGGTATGAAGGCGGACTACGACCTTGAAACCTTTACGGGAAGGGCGTCCGCGCTTTTCAAGGCGGGAACGAAGGGCATGGCGGTCCGTGTTCCGCTTGAACTCAAGATGAGCGATTCCGTGGTTTCTGAAAAGGGCGTGCTTGAGGACTTCGTGCTGACACTTGACCTTAAAAACATCGGAGGTTCGCTTTTTGCAAAGGAGATTCCGGAGAGGGTGACGCTCCTTCATTCAAAGGGGGCGAGCGCCGTGTACACGTCGGACTTCCTTGGAGTTTCAGGCTACATTTCGCAAAAGGGCGACATTGATTTTTCAATCGCGCCCGGAAAGGCGGTGTCCGCCTCTCTTTCTGGCAATGTGTCTGGAAAAGACCTTCTTGTTGACTTGAAGGACGTTTCCGTGGACCTTGCGGCGGTGATGTCCTACCTGAACGTTCCGGACCTCAAGATATACAGGGGGGCTGTAAGGGGGGCGATGTCTATAAGGGGGCTTGCAAGCGACCCTGATTTTGGCGGAGGCTTTACGCTCTCTTCCCTTGAGATGAGCCTTCCAAACCTTGTTCCAAGCAGGATATGGGCGCCGCGTGTTTACGTGAACCTGAGCCAGAACCAGGTTTCCGTTCCTGAATTCCGCGGGGTCGTGAAAAAGACGAATCCCATACTTGCAAGCGCGGACATATTTTTTGAAAGGTGGTTCTTCGACAGGCTTGAGGCGCGCCTTCGCACTCCTGAAAACTCGTACATTCCGGTTGGAATGAAGGTTCCGCTCCTTGAGGCGAAGGGCGACGTCGCGCTCGACCTTGACATTTCGCTTCAGGACTCGTACATGGACGTTACGGGGGCGGTGGCGTTCAGGAAGGCGAACGCAAAGGTTGTTACAGGAGACCTTCTTGTTCAGGCGCAGGGAGGAGAGCCTCCGTTCTACGTGCACACCGACCTGAACGTGTTCCTGGGACAGCACGTGAACTTCAACTTCGATCCGATACTTCGCGCGGTGTTCGTTCCCGACCAGACGTTCCGCTTCAGGTTCGACACTGAAGACTCAAGTTTCTATCTTGACGGCGACATCCTGCTTAGGTCGGGCGACATAGCGTACCTGAACAGGAACTTCTACCTCAAGAACGGAATAATAAGGTTCAATCCGAACGAAACCTCGATAAATCCATACATAACTCTCACCGCGGAAACTCGCGACAAGGACGACAGCAACAACGACGTTCGCATAATACTTTCCGCCAACAACCAGCCGCTGAACGGCTTCCAGCCGATATTCACGTCCATTCCGCCAAAGTCCGAGAACGAAATCAGGGAACTTCTTGGTCAGATTGCGCTTGGTGATTCCGACAGGGTGTCAAGCCTCCTCATAGCGACAGGCGACTACGCCATACAGTCCACGATAGGACGCACTGTGGAGAATACATTGCGGGAATACCTCAATTTTGATATATTCTCACTGAGGACCAATGTCCTGCAGAATGCCATACGGCAGACCTTGTCAAACGGTTCTTCCGAGATGAAAATCGGTAACTATCTTGACAATTCAACTGTTTATATAGGCAAGTACTTTGGAAGTTCGCTGTATGTTGACGCCCTGATGCATCTTTCATACGACGACAGTATCCTTGGAAATGAAGACAGGGGACAGGGGTTGACGTTCCATCCGGAAATCGGATTTGAGATGGACATCTCGCAGATGTTCTTTCCTCTCTGGGACGTGTTCCTTCCGAAAATCGGTCTGAATCCAAATGCGACGGTGGCGAACATAAGGTTTTCGCTCGCGCCGGAATTTGATTTTGGACGTGGTTTTAGCAACGTGAACCTTGCTTCTTCAACCTCGGTTACGCTTTCATGGAAGTTCTCATTTTAAGAAAATTTTATTAAAACGGATGCAATTTATGTTTTCAAAGAAAATTAAACTCATCGCCGCGGCGATGCTCGTGCTGGCGTCTTTCCTTTCATACGCGCAGGAAGACGATTCGGACTGGTTCTGGGGAAAGACAATCTCCCAGATTACATTCGAGGGGCTGGAAACAGTCAAGAAGTCCGACCTTTCAGGAATTTCTGCAAATTACATAGGAAGGGTGTTCGACGACGCGACCTACAACGAAATTCTGGACAGGCTTTACAGCCTTGCGTATTTCGACGAGATTGAGCCGTTCGCAAAGCACGACTCCCGAAATCCGGACAGGATTCTTCTTGTGTTCAACGTGAAGGAGCGTGCCACAGTGGACACCGTGGAATTCAGGGGGAACAGGAAGATACGCAACAACGAGCTCAAGGAGGCTGTTTCCATAAAGACGGGCGACGTGTTCGTGGATTCCGCCGTGCTTCTTGACGAGAGGTCTATAAGGGACCTTTACATAAAGAAGGGCTTTTCTAACGTAAAGGTCAGCCATTCCAGCGAGGAGACTCCGCGCGGAATCAAGGTTGTCTTTACAGTCTCGGAGGGCGAAGGAACTGTAATAACCTCGATAAGGTTCAGCGGAAACACTGTCTTTTCCGAAAGGACCCTGAAGGGAAAACTCTCGCTCAAGGAAGAGGGCTTTATGAAGGACGGCGCCTTCCAGCGTTCCACCCTTGAGACAGACAGGCAGGCGGTTCTGAACTACTATTACAGCCGCGGCTACGCCGACGCAAGGGTTCTTGACGTCATACAGGAATCGACCCAGAACGAGCAGAAGGAAAGGGAGGAGATGAGGCTCACATTCGTGATTCAGGAGGGGGCGCAGTACACGTTCAGCGGACTTTCCATCACGGGAAACGAGATTTTCACCACGGAAAAACTCATGTCGTTCGTAAAGCTCCATCAGGGCGACGTGTACAACCAGACCAAATTCCAGGAAGGTCTTTCAGCCATCACGAACCTTTACTACGAGAACGGCTACATGACCAACGAGTTCATTCCGGGCGTGAACAAGGATTCCGAACTGCACACCATTGGATACAGTCTTACAGTTATAGAGCGTTCAAGGGCGCACATAGAAAACATAATAATAAAGGGAAACACAAAGACCAAGGACGAGGTGATACTCCGCGAGATACCTTTGAAGCCGGGCGACGTGTTCTCCCGCGACAAGGTTATGGGAGGGCTCAGAAACCTTTACAACCTCCAGTATTTTTCAAACATAATACCTGAGCCTGTCGCAGGTTCCGAGGACAACCTTGTGGACCTCGTGATAACGGTCGAGGAAACTTCCACCACGTCGCTTCAGCTTGGAATGACTTTTTCCGGAGTGAACAACGCCGACGACCTTCCGATTTCGCTTTTCTTCAAGTGGCAGAATTCAAACCTTGGCGGAAAGGGAAAGACGGTTTCAGCGGGTGTTACGGCCGCGACAAAGGAGCAGTCCGTGGATTTTTCTTTCGGACAGAACTGGCTCTTTGATAGGCCGATACAGATTTCAGAGAGCCTCTCTTTCTTTCATCAGCAGGCATCCGCTCTCGCCGTGAACATGCTTGCCGACGGACTTTTGAACGACGACTACTATTACATGTCGTACGAGTCGATTGGAGCCTCCCTTACGTCCGCTGTTGGAAGAAGGTGGACTCCCATGTTTGGAATACTCACTCTTTCCGGCGGACTTACAAACACCCTCCAGCAGAATTTCTACGACGAGTCGATTTACACGCCGCTTGATTCAGGCGTGAACAAGTACGCCAACAGGCTGGGACTGAAAAATTCCGTGTTCGCCTCGATCTCGCTTGACGACAGGGATGTGAACTACGATCCTTCAAGGGGCTGGTTTGCAAGCGAAAGGCTTTCCTGGTACGGAATAATTCCGGGGCTTGAGCAGGAATTCTACCTCCGATCCGACACAAAACTTGAAAGTTACCTCACGCTGTTCAACATTCCGCTTTTCAACGACTACTGGAACTTCAAGGTGGTTCTCGCCTGCTACACTGGACTTACAATGCAGTTTCCGCTTCCAGGCACAACGATTCCGCGCTCAAGCATGACGTACATAGACGGTATGTTCAACGCGCGCGGCTGGTCGAACGTTACGTCCTCTACGCGAGGACGGGCGATGCTTTCAAACCACGTGGAACTTCGCATTCCGATTTTCCAGGGCGTGATTGGACTTGCAGGATTCTTTGATTTTGCCGCGGTAAAGACAAGCCCATCGGATATTTTCAATGCGCTTTCGTTGAACGATTTTTACTTCAGTTTCGGACCTGCCCTCAGGTTCCTTGTTCCGCAGTTTCCGCTGCATCTTCTTCTTGCGAACAAATTCCGCGTTCAGGACGGAAATTTTGTGTGGGATGAAACATGGAAATTCGTGCTTTCGTTCAACCTCACGAACAAATAGCGTATGCCCTGTGTCCGCGTCGCGGACTTTTTACGAATCAAAACCGGACGTTCCACAAGGGTATTGCGTAACGTCTGTAAAAAAAAGGAAGAAAAACATGAAATCAAAGGGAAAGATTGTCATCGCGCTTTCAATGCTCCTTGCCTCGGCGGGCGCGTTTTCTCAGCAGATTACAAAATTCGGCGTGGTTGACACGGCGAAGGTTTACAACGCTTATTTCAGGAATTCCGCTCCTGTAAGGAACTATGAAAAAAAACGCTCGGAATTCCAGGACGAGATAAACAGGCAGACCGACGAACTCCAGAAGCTCCAGTCAAGGAAGGTTGACCTGGAGAAGGCGGGAAACGACGCGCAGGCACAGAGGACTCAGGCTGAAATCACCAAAAAACTCGACTTCCTCACGGAATATACAAACGCAAAGAACGTTGAGCTTGATTCCATGCAGAAGTCGCTCCAGAATTCGGACGCATTCTACCAGAAGCTTTACAGCACCCTCGCGAAAATAGCGGAGGGCGGCGGGTATTCCATGATTTTGAGCCTGCAGCAGGAAAACGCCATACTCTGGTATTCATCTTCCGTTGACGTTACCGACCAGGTCATTTCAGAACTTGGACTCTAGGATTTTGAGATTTTAAATTATGGAAACAACTGCAGGCCTTACTCCCGTAATGCAGCAGTACATGAACATCAAGAAGGAATACAGGAACGAGGTCGTGTTTTTTCGCCTCGGCGACTTCTACGAGATGTTCATGGACGACGCTGTTGAAGTTTCTCGCCTTTTGAACCTCACCCTCACGCACAGGGGCGACCATCCCATGTGTGGAATTCCGTTCCACGCGGCGAAGGTCTACATCGCGCGCCTCCTGCGTCTTGGAAAAAAAATCGTGATATGCGAGCAGGTGGGAGATCCAAAGGCGAAGGGACTCACGGAGCGCAAGGTAGTGGAGGTGATAACTCCCGGAACTGCGGTGGAATCCGAATATCTTGACGGAAACGTGAACAGTTTCCTTGCCGCGATGAGCGTTTCTCGTGGAATGGCGGGTTTTTCCTACATAGACGTTACAACCTCCGCTTTCTTCGCGACAAGCTGGCAGGCTTCCAAGATGGGTGAAAATTTTCCAAAGGAACTTGGAAGGTGTTCGCCAAGGGAGATTCTTCTTCCGAATTCGCTCAAAAACAGCGAGGCGGTGCAGGCTGCGATTCTTGAAAATCCGGAGATGTCCGTTTCTTGGTATCCCGACTGGGATTTCAGCGTAGAGGGCGGTTTCAGGAAACTCTGCGAAAAGTTCAACACCCAGAATTTAAAGTCCTTTTCCCTTGAGGAGGATTCGCCTGAACTTGCCCCGGCGGGATTTCTTTTAGACTATCTTGAAAAGACCACGAATTCTTCGACCCCGCACGTAAGTTCAATAAAGGTTTACCACGACTACAACTATCTTATAATAGACGGTTCTTCAAGGCGCAACCTTGAGGTGGTGCACAACCTCCGCGACTCGTCGTCGAACTTCACCCTCCTTGAATGTGTCGATTATGCAAGGACTGCGATGGGAAGCAGGATGATTCGGCAGTGGCTTCTTTTTCCGCTTACAAAAAAGGAGGAGATAGAGGCACGGCTGGACCACGTTTCACTTTTTGTTGAAAACAGGAGCCTCAATTCAACTGTTCGGGAAAGGCTTGAAAAAGTTCTTGACATAGAACGACTTGCAGGACGCATAGCGATGGACAGGGCGCATCCCAAGGACCTGCAGGCGTTGAGGTCAAGCCTTGAGGCGTGGCTTTCCGTAAGGGATGAACTTTCCGGGTTCGACTTCGCGCGCATGGACGAGCAGACCGCGGTATACATAATAGACCTGGTCCAGACTTCAATATTGGACGACCCTTCGACCTCCCTTACAGAGGGAAGGATAATAAGGGAGGGCTGGTCGGAGGAACTTGACCACTGGCGGAACGTTCGCGACAACTTCGACCGCGTGCTGCTTGACTACGAGGAGGAGGAAAGGCGGAACACGGG
Organism: Treponema sp.; assembly: GCA_041855945.1. Classification (GTDB taxonomy): domain Bacteria; phylum Spirochaetota; class Spirochaetia; order Treponematales; family Treponemataceae; genus Treponema_D. The sequence goes on from JBHAFG010000080.1 coordinate 14,890, forward strand.
AATACCAAACCTCAAGATAAGATACACGAACGCATTCGGCTATTTCATAGAGATTTCACGCGGAAAACTTTCTTCCGTTCCGGAGCATTTCATAATGAGGCGTGCGCTTGTGAACGGCGACCGTTATACAAGTCCGCGTCTTCAGGAACTTGAGCGGGAACTTACAGAGTCTGGAACAAAGATTCTCCAACTTGAACGCGACCTCTTTGTCGAGATCCGTGCAAGACTCCACGACGCGGTTCCGTACCTGATGCAGACCGCAAGTGAAATCGCCTGCACGGACGCGTCTTCGGCCTTCGCCCACGCGGCGGCCATGCACGGCTGGACCAGACCCGGAATCGTATGCGAGAACATTCTTGAGATTGAAGGCGGACGGCATCCTGTTGTGGAACTCCATCTTCCAAAGGGTGAATTTGTTCCAAACGACATAAAACTGGGCTCGTTCCACGACGAGTCAAAGACGTTCGCCCTGATAACGGGACCCAACATGGCGGGTAAAAGCACCTTCCTCAGGCAGAACGCCCTCATAACGCTGCTTGCCCAGTCCGGAAGTTTTGTTCCGGCGAAAAAGGCTGTGGTTGGAATCGCGGACAGGATTTTCTGCCGTGTGGGAGCGAGCGACAATCTGGCGAAGGGCGAGTCAACTTTTCTTGTAGAGATGACTGAAACCGCAAACATACTTCGTTCCGCGGGAAAATCATCGCTTGTAATAATGGACGAGGTTGGACGCGGAACTTCCACGGAGGACGGACTTTCAATCGCCTGGGCGGTCAGCGAGCATCTTCTTGACAGGGTGGGGTGCAGGACTCTTTTTGCCACCCACTATCATGAACTTACAAGAATACAGAACGATGCCCTTAAACTTCTGTGCATGGACGTGCTTGAGGAAAACGGTCGGGTGACATTCATGCGCAGGGTGAAGCCCGGAGCCTCTGGAAATTCCTATGGAATACACGTCGCCTCCCTTGCGGGCGTTCCCCACGAGGTCATAGTCCGCGCCAAGCAGATTCTTTCGCACATACAGAGCGTGGCGGAAAACAAGCCCGTCCTTTCAGAACTTCCCGAGGCGGTGGTGGAAAAAAACGACCGGGTGAACGCGCCGGGGCTTTTCAGCGACGAGGAAATCATTTTTGACGAAATTCTTTCCGCCGAC
>JBHAFG010000081.1:0-3269 GCA_041855945.1 Treponema sp.
ATCGAACTCCCGACATTCTGGGTGTAAACCAGACGCTCGTACCAGCTGAGCTAACTGCCCGCATCACGTATGCGATGTGGAAACTATATCAAAAAACACGGCTTCGTGTCAACAGCGAAAGCGTGCAATTTTCCTATTTTTCTTTTAAAAAAAATCAAACGCCCTGCCTTCCAAGAAACTTCTTTCCCTGCGAATACGCCTTTCCCGCAAGTCTTCCAAGGGCGTAATATTCGTGGTTGAAGCCGTCGTATGTTATCGGGGCGAGTTTTTTCACGTCGATCTTTCCGTCAGAATCAAGCACCGCCTCGTCAACCGCAACGTTCTTTATCTCGCCAAGAAGCCTGCATGAAGGCTCGTCGTAGGAAATCACAACGCACTCAAGCACCATCGGAAGTTCGTCTATCACGGGAGCGTCAACAAACCCGCTTCGTGAAACGTGAAGTCCGCATTTTTCGATTTTTCCCTCGACATTGTTTCCGCTTGCAATTCCAAGATAGTCACATTCGGCTACATGGGCCTCGTCCGCGATGTGCACGGTGAACGCTCCGGTCTTCAAAAGGTTCTTCACGGTCTTGTGTCCGGGACTAAGACAGATGTTTATCTGGTTGTCGTCGGCGATTCCTCCCCAGGCCGCGTTCATGGCGTTGGGTTTTCCATTTTCATCGTACGTTCCCACGATGAACACAGGCATCGGGTAGACCGCAGTCTTTACTCCAAGATTCTTTTTCACAGGTCATATCTCCATGTTCATCGCCTTTCGGACTTCCTCAAGTGTTTTCGCCGCCATCTCTCGCGCTCGCCTTGAACCGTCAAGAAGAACCTGCCTTATGTAGTCCGGATTCTTTTCAAGTTCCGCCCGCCTTTTTCTCATCGGACGGAGCGTTTCGTTCAGGGCGGCCGTAAGTTCGTTCTTCAACATTCCGCCGCCGCCCTCACCAATGCGCGCCGCCACCGCCTCGGGACTTTCTTCAGTGCAAAGTGAAATCAACTGCAGGAGGTTTGCAACTTCAGGACGTTTTTCAGGGTCGTATGTTATGAGCCTTTCTCCGTCTGTTTTCGCCTTTTTTATGAGTTTTGCGGTTTCGTCCTCGCCTGCTCCAAGCATTATCGCGTTTCCGCGGCTCTTTGACATCTTCTGGCAGCCGTCAAGCCCCATGATGCTCGGAGTCTTTGAAAGGAGCACCTGTGGAAGTGGAAAAACCGGTTCGGAATCAGCGCAGAATTTTTTATTGAACCTGTTTGCTATTGTTCGCGCCATCTCGATGTGCGGAAGCTGGTCTTTTCCAGCAGGAACCACGTTTCCCTTGCAGAAAAGAATGTCAACCGCCTGATGCACGGGATAAGTGTACATTCCTGCGTTCACGTTCGTAAGCCCAGCCGCCTGAATCTCTTCCTTGACCGTTGGATTCCTGCTGAGTTCAGCGTTTGACACAAGCGTAAGGAATGGAACCATCAGCTGGTTCGCCTCGGGAACGTAGCTGTGCGGATATATCACAACGTCCTCGCCAGGCTCTATGCCCGATGCAAGATAGTCTATCACAAGCTGCTTTGTGTTCTGGCTTATCTCCTGATACGCGTCGTGGTCAGTCAGCACCTGGTAGTCCGCGATTAAAATCATCGTTGGAACTCCCATCTTTGAAAGACGCACCCTGTTCTGGAGCGAGCCGAAATAATGTCCTATGTGCAGCCGGCCTGTAGGACGGTCGCCTGTAAGGACCCTGTATTTTGAAGGATTCTTTGCAAGGTCTTCTTCAAGTTTTTTGCTTGCCGATATCGCGGCCTCGTAAGTCGCGCTGTTAATTGATTCTGCCATTTTCATACAATACCCCATATCGCCCATTTTTTCCACTGCTTTAACGATTCATTTAACATAGTTTGAAAAAACTGCTATCATGGCGGCATGACCCTCTCAGACTTTCAGAAATGGCTTGACTCCTACTTGAATTTTGAAAAGACCCAGACAAAAGACATATTCTGGCTCGACTCCATGAAATTCCTTGCGGAAAAACTTGGAAATCCGCAGGACAGGATTCCCTGCATCCACGTGGCGGGCTCAAAGGGAAAAGGAAGCGTTTCCGCGATGATTTCAAGCGTACTTGAACAGGCGGGATTCAAGTGCGGAGTGTACACATCTCCTCACATAAGCGACTTCAGGGAAAGGATTTCCCGCCCGGACGGATTTTTTGAGGATTCCGTATACGAAAAAGCAGCCGACATTCTTACAGGAGCTGTATCTTCAATAAGGGACGAAGAACTTCCCGGAGGACGAAGGCCCACATGGTTTGAACTTGTAACGCTTTTTTCATTCCTGTGCTTCAGCGGGGCGGAATGTGACTTTGCCGTGTACGAGGTGGGTCTTGGCGGAAGGCTTGACTCCACGAACATAATACGCCCACTTGCAAGCATAATAACGCCCATAGAACTTGAGCACACTGAATTTCTTGGCGATACCATTGAAAAAATCGCGGGCGAAAAGGCTGGAATCATAAAGAAGGGAATTCCATGCGTGGCGTCAAGACAGAACTACGCTGAGGCTGAAAAAGTGTTCCTGGATGAATGTGCAAAAAAAGGTTCAAGCCTCAATCTTGTTGGAAAAAACGAAGAGACTCCCCTGTTCAGGTTCAATGGCGGCGGAAAAATGCAGGTGGAATTTTCCGCGATGGGAAGAAGGTTTTCCACTGAACTGAAACTTTTGGGAAAGGTCCAGGCGGAAAACGCCCAGTGCGCGGCGGCCGCCCTCATGACGGCGGTTCCAGGCATAAAAAAATCCTGCATTGAGGAAGGTCTTTCAAGGGCGTTCCTGCACGGAAGGTTCGAGGTTGAGAAAAACATAATCCTTGACGGGGCGCACACTGTAAAAAGCGTGGAAAACACGATTCAGACCATGAGGGCGGCGTTCCCGGAAAAAAAATACTTCCTGCTTTTTTCATGTTCAGGCGACAAGGACGCGGAGGACATCGTTCCCCTGTTCAAGGGAGTTTTTGAAAAGATTGTGTTCACCGCTCCAAAATCTGTAAGGAACGCCGACACCGCCCGTCTTTGCAGGGCCGCCGGGAAAAACGGCATCGAGGCGGAAGAAATCGCGGCTCTTCCAGAGGCCTTTGAACATGTAAAATCTTTTATTGGAAGTTCCGATATTCTACTTGTGGCAGGTTCATTCTATCTTGTTTCGGAAGTCAGGCGCATCATGGACGGAACATAGGGGGCGTTGCGGGGTCTCCCCGCTAGAGGGGGTGGCGGAAAACGTACGCGGACGAAATGAAAATGAG
>JBHAFG010000082.1:0-15139 GCA_041855945.1 Treponema sp.
AACGATTCATCCTGCAGCGGCTACAGGGCAGATTTAAAGTCTGACATTGATGTTCCGTGCAGGACAGAAGTATCTGAATCAGTTTGGCTTGATTTGAAAAAATAAAACAATCAAAAATCTAAAATCTAGTATCGCATAAAGGCCGGGCTGCTGTCCGGTTTTTTTTATCTGTGCCGTCAAGATAATTTTTTGTTTTAGAAGTTACTATTTTTTTTGAAGTTCGTTTTTATCTTGAACGCGGGAGGGATTGGAGCAATTGCGAGTGCGAGTTTGAACACCACGAGCAAAATGTAAAACGCACGCCGACTGTGTGCGTTTTACAGTCGCAGGCGAAGGCCGGAGTTGCGGAAAAGCCCGTTTTTTGCGTGCGGCTGGACGCAAAAACCCGCCCGAACGTGAAAACATGAAAATGTGAAAAATAGGCTCTAGTTTTGGACTTAAAAGTCGTTATATTGAAAGAAACGAGTTTTTATAAGGATTTTATATGAAAAGGATTTTTGTCGCGGGAATTCTCGCGTGTTTTTCCGCGGCTGTTTTTTCTCAAATGGCGGAGAAGTCTGCGGATTCAAGGCTCACCCTTACAATCGAGGACGCTGTAAAAATCGCCATGCAGAACAATGTTTCGATAAAGCAGTCGAAAATCAATCTTGACAAACTTGAGGACGCGGCGAATTTTTCGTGGAACAGCATGAGCCCAAGCGTTTCGGCTTCGGGGTCTTACAGCACGGGATTCAAGGAAAACTCGGAAAGCGTTTCTGTTTCCGGCGGCGCGAGCCTGGCCCTTTCGTCCAATCTTTTTGCCTCGATGCGAGCGGCAAGGCTCAATTACGAAAACGGTCTGATTTCGTACGAGGCGTCGCTGCGCTCTATTGAACTCAGCGTAAGAAAGACTTTTTACGGACTTCTATACGAAAAGGAAAACATAGAACTTCAAAAGCGCGGACTTGAAACAAGCAGAATACAGTATGAGACCAACAGGGAAAAATTCAGGAACGGAAAAATCAGCGAACTTGACGTCATGACAAGCCGTGTTGCATACGAACAGAAAAAGCCTTCCGTAGAGTCGGCGGAAATTACGTATGAAAACGACCTTTCCTCGTTCAAGCAGATTCTAGGACTTGACCAGGACACTGTTGTGGAACTTTCAGGTTCTTTGAGCGAACTGTTGAACATGAAGGCGATTTCGTTTGAAAGCCTTCCAAAATCCGTACAGCCCGCGCCCAACGTACAGTCCGCACAGAAGTCGCTTGAAATAGCGGAAAACACGCTTCTTTCCACAAGGTTTTCGGCGTACGGACCTTCCATCACGGCGAACTTCAACTACGTTCTTTCGCGCGCGCCTCTTACAGAAAATTCCAAATGGACGGATTCAAAGTCGCTTTCGGTGGGCGTAAAAATTCCGCTTGACGGTTATCTTCCGTGGTCGCAGACGGCGGTTTCTGTAAGGACGAACAAAAAAAGCGTTCAGGCGGCGGAACTCAGCCTTGAAAGCGCGCGCACTTCCGTTGCGGTTGACACGCAGAACTACATCAGACAGATAAACCAGGGAATCTCACAGATTGAATCTTTAAGGGAAAACGAAAAACTTGCGGAGGAAACTTACAATATGTCGCTTACCGCATACAATTACGGAAAGACTGACATTCTGAGCCTGCAGAACTATTCCGACTCGCTTTTGAGCGCGCGGGTCAGCGTAAAAAAACAGGCGTACTCCCTTATAAGTTCCGTTCTGAACCTTGAAAGTCTTCTTGGTCTTGAATTTGGAACGCTTGCAAGATAGATTCAGGCGTGTCGCGTTTTTGCATTACAGGGCGCGATGTATGGGGCGTTCAAGCATTACAGGACGCGTTTTGTAATGCGCTCGGGCAGATTTTTGCAATACGCGTATTTAATAGAACATTAACAGATGTAAATATAATTTTTTTTAAGGTCGGGTGAACAAATGAAGAATTCAACAAAGGCTTTGACTGTAACGGGCATAATAGTCCTTACCGCGGTGGTGAGTTTTACAGTCGTAAAAACTGGAAAAAAAGGAACTGCAATGGGACCTGGCGGACAGCGCGGCGGAAACACAACCGTAACAGTCCGCAGCGAGGAAGCGAAAATCGGAACGCTGAAAGACTACGTTCTTACAAACGGCGAGGTTGAAAGCCAGAGCGCGGTGGAAGTGTATCCTTCGATGAACGGAAAAATCAGCAAGGTGAACGTAACGCTCGGCTCGCACGTAAAAAAAGGCGACGTAATTGCCTTTGTAGACCCAAGCGAGCCGGGTTCAAACTACGCGCAGAGTCCTGTAGTGGCGCCGATAAGCGGAAGCATTGTAAGTTCTCCGTTCAAGGTTGGCGCAAAGGTCAGCACCACTACGGCCGTAACGATGATCGGCGACATTGAAAACCTGCAGATAAGCGCGTCGATTCCAGAACGTTACATAGCGGAACTGAAGCCTGGACTGAAGGCGGAAGTTACGCTTGAAGCCTACCCGGACGTTGTTTTCAGCGCGTCTGTAAGCAGGGTAAGTCCTGTTGTCGACAAGACGAGCAGAACAAAGGAAGTGATACTGAACTTTGACAGGGCGGACGGTCGTGTGAACGCGGGAATGTTCGCAAAAGTAAAACTTTACACTTCAACATACGGCGGACACATCCTTGTTTCAAAGGACGCGCTGGTCTCGGACGACGAACACAGCTATCTTTTCATAGTGAACGACGACTACACTGTTTCAAAGCGTACCGTCAAACTTGGAAAAACAGTAGATTCAATGGTACAGGTTACAGAAAGCCTCGTGCAGGGAGAACGCGTTGTAACGGAAGGAATGCTTTCGCTTTCAGATGGAGCCTCGGTGAACGACATCGCAAATCCGCGTAAAAATACAGAAAACGCAAGTTCCACGGAAGATTCAAACGATTCTGAAAAGACAAAAAACAGCAGGCCGAACAAAAAATCGGAAGAAAAAAAACAATGAGCATTTCAAGAAAAACGCTTGAACATCCCGTCCTTGTGCTGATTGTATTCGCGCTTCTTTCCGCGCTTGGACTTTTTACAATACGGAAGGTTCCGGTCGCGCTTTTTCCAGAGGTAGACTTTCCATACGTAATGGTTACAACCTCATACACAAACGCAGGACCTGAATCTGTTGAAAAGACTGTTACAAGAATCCTTGAAAGCGCGCTTGTAAGCGTGAACGGACTTAAAAACATATATTCCACATCGTCTGAAAGTTCTTCCATGATTCAGCTTGAATTCAATTACGGAACGAACCTTGAGGACGCAGTGAACGACATACGCGACAAACTTGGACGCGTTACAAGAAGCCTTCCAGACAACGCCGGTTCTCCTACGATTTTCAGGATGAGCGCGGATTCAATGCCAATAATGAGGATTGCAATACGCGGAAACCGTTCCGTTGACGACATAAAGCAGATTGCAGAAGACAGCATTGTAGACATACTTGAACAGGCGGACGGCGTTGCGGAGGCGAGCGTTACAGGCGGAAAGACAAAATGCGTCCGTGTTGAACTTGAACAGAACAGGCTTGCGGCGTACGGCTTTACAGTGGCTCAGGTGAGCGCCGCCCTTGCAAAACAGAACCTTGAACTTGGCGGCGGAAAACTTAACGAGGGTCAGAAAGACTATACAGTAAGGACCACGGGCGAGTTTTCAAGCGTGGAAGACATAAACAACACTGTGATAGCAAAGGTAAACGGCTACGACGTAAAACTCAGCGACCTTGGAAGGGCGTTTTTAGGATTCGAGGACATACAGAGCGAGGTTTTCATAAACGGAGAACACGGTGTGTACGTAAGCGTTACCAAGCAGTCCGGCTCGAACTCCGTTACAGTCGCGAACAACGTGTATGAAAAAATCGCGCAGCTTGAAAGGCTTCTTCCATCGGACATATCAATGGAAATAATACAGGACGACACGGATTCCATACGCGAAACGCTGAACACACTGCTTACATCCGCGTGGCAGGGACTTGTGCTTGCCGTTATTGTGCTTTTCATATTCCTAAGAAACTTCAAGTCCACGATAATAATTGCAATTTCAATTCCGCTTTCGCTTGCAATAACGCTCCTTTGCATGAGTTTTGCAGGAATAACGCTGAACATGATGACGCTTACAGGACTCATACTTGGAGTGGGAATGATTGTAGACGCGTCAATCGTAATGATAGACAACATATACTCATACAGAAGCCGAGGCGCAAAGCCAAAGATTGCGGCCGCCCTTGGTTCGCAGGAAATGATTTCTTCTGTAATATCCGGAAACCTCACCACAATCTGCGTGTTCATTCCATTCCTCATATACATGAAGGACCTTGGAATAATGGGCCAGATGTTCAAGGGAATCATATTTACGATTGTAATAGCGCTGCTTTCCTCGCTTCTTGTCGCGATATTCCTTGTTCCCGTCCTTGCAGGAAAATTCCTTCCGCTTTCAAACAGGAGCGAAAAACCCGTTACAAATCCAGCGCTTAAATTCCTTTACGGAAATTTTGAGCGCGGAATGGACGCAATTACACGCGGCTACAAAAAAATACTTGCCGCGGCATTAAAAAACAGGCTCATAACGATTGTAACGGCGGTATGCGTGCTTGTAGTTTCGTTTGCAATGCTTCCTACGCTTGGAATGAACATGATGCCTGCAGGAAACGACGACAGCGTTACGCTCAACATAACAATGCCGATTGGAACTCCGCTTTCCGAAACAAAAATCGTCGCGCTTGCGTTCGAGGACATCGTAAAAAACGAGGTGAAGGGCTACAAGACGCTCACAACAACAATCGGTTCAGGCGGAAGACGCGGCGGTTCAAGTTCATACAAGGCTTCCGTTTCTGTAAGCCTTCCGGAAGCGTCAAAGCAGATTGAAAGCGCCGCGGAAATACAGGGCATACTTAGAAGCCACTTTGGAGATTTTGCAGGAGCGCGGTTCAGTTTTCAGGCGGGATTCCGGGGACAGATGATGGGTTCTGACCTTGACGTTGCAATACGTTCAGACAACCTTGAAAAGGCGCTTGAAGTTGCGGAAGTTTTCACCGCGGCGATGGATGAAATCGCCGTAATAGGAGATTCTTCCATAGATACGGAACGCGGACTTCCGCAGGTTGAGGTTGTAATAGACCGCGACCGCGCGTACAGTTTTGGCGTTGACGTTACAAGCGTGGCGCGCGAAATAAACTACGCCATAAACGGTGTTACGGCGACAAGTTACAGAAAAGACGGAAAGGAATACAGCGTGAGCGTAATGTACAGACCGAAAGACAGGGCGAACGTAATGGACCTTGAGTCGATGTACGTGTCTGGAACAAAGGGAAAGGTTTCAGTGTCAAACTTTGCAAGCCTAAGGCGTGGACTTGGACCTGTTTCAATACGCCGCGAAAACCAGAGCAGAACAGTACACGTAACGGCAAGCATCCTTTCAAAGGACAACGCGAACCTTGTTGAAAACCTCATAAAGGAAAAGGTCGCCGAATCATACATAATCCCAGACAACGTGAGCGTAACATACGAAGGCTCGTGGGGCGACACTGCAAAACAGATGCGCCTTTACGTTGGAATCATCGCAATGGCAATCCTTCTTGTGTTCGGCGTGATGGCCGCTACATACGAATCATTCAAGGCGCCGATCATAAACCTTTCGACGATTCCGTTCCTTGTGATAGGCGTGGCGTTCATATACAAGATTCTGGGACAGCCGCTTTCAATGATGAGCATGGTTGGAATGATAATGCTTGTAGGAATCGTTGTGAACAACGGTATAATCCTTGTTGACTACACCAACCTTCTTGTACACAGGGGATTCAAAAAGGACGACGCCTGTCTTGAAGCGGGAACAAGCCGGCTGAGACCTGTACTGATGACCACCCTTACAACGATTCTTGGAATGCTTCCGATGTGTTTTTCAAGCGAAGGACAGTCGGCCATTGTACAGCCAATAGGAATCGCCGTAGTTGGAGGTCTTACATCCTCGACCTTTGTAACGCTTTTTGTAATTCCGGTGCTTTACAGCCTTGTGATGAAGACTGCGCCCAAAAGAAAAACCATACAGAACGGAGCATTGAATGAACAGATATAGAGTTGAAGTAGTCGCAAACCAGTCCGTTGAGGACGACATAATAGAACTGCTTGAAGACGCAGTTCCAGAACTTGAATACACCCTCGTTCCGACAGTACACGGACGGGGAAGAAAATCAAAGAAACTCGGGAACACCACGTGGCCAGAACAGAATTTCCTGCTCTTCACATACGTTGAACAGGAAATGGCCATAAAGATTCGGGATTCGATAAAACAGGTTCAGATTCGTTTTCCAAAAGAAGGAATTTCGTTTTTCTGTGTAAAGGAAGCGGAACTTTAGGACAAAACGGCAGTCTACTTTACGCCATACACGTCGCGCAGCTGCCCCTCATAATCCCTTATGATTTTTGTGCGGCGGAATCCGTGTTCCTCAAAAAGGGCGAGCGTTTCCTGCGCGTTGTACTCGCCCGCCTCCATTATCAGAACGCCGTTGTGAATCAGATGCTCGGCACATTCAGGAACAAGACGGCGTATAAGTTCAAGTCCGTCAGCAGATTCAGTTTTTTCGCCAAAAAGTCCAAGGTCGCCGTCAAGCGCGAGCCTTGGCTCGTTCCTTCCGTCCTGTAAAAGTTCGTCAACCATCGCGGACGGAACGTATGGAGGATTTGCAAGAATCACGTCAAACGTGTATGGAACTTCTGAAAAAAGATTTGTCTGTATGAAACGAATCTGCTCAAATTCCGCCTGAGGAAGAAGATTCTTTGCGTTGATTTTTGCAACTTCAAGCGCGTCGGAACTTATGTCGCAGAACGTAAATTTTGGAAGGCTTCCGCTTGGAACAGAATATTCGTCAATCAGCGTCCGTAAAACCGAAAGACCCACACAGCCGCTTCCCGTACACATATCGCACACGGAAAGAACAATTTCCGACCGGCTTTCAATTTTTGCAATTATTTCGTCTATGGCGTTTTCAACAAGAATTTCAGTGTCCGGCTTTGGAATCAATACAGACGGCGAAACAAAAAAATCATAGCCAAAAAATTCCCTGCGTCCTGTTATATACGCAACTGGAAGACCAGTCCTACGCAGCGCCACCGCATCGGAAAGCCACGAAAATTCAGCGGAAGAAAGATGCGTTTTACCGTTCATCAAAATCCACGTCCTGTCCTTTTTAAGACAGAATTCCAGAAGAACGTTCACGTCAAGACCCGCGGTGGGCGACGAATCAAGAGATTTTACAGCCTGAGCCTTAAATTCCTGTACAGTCATGCAAAAACAAAACGCGCGAACCTAGTCCGCAACAAGTCCTGTAACGTCGGCCTTCAACTGCTCTTCCTTTGCATACACGTTCAGGGCGTCAAGCATACCGTCCATTTCGCCAAGCATGAAAGACGGAAGATTGTGCTGCGAATAGTTTATCCTGTGGTCTGTAACGCGGTCCTGGGGATAGTTGTATGTGCGGATTTTTTCTGAACGCGCGCCTGAACCAACCATGCTTGAACGTGCGGCGGAACGTTCCGCCTGTTTTTTGCTTTCCTCAAGGTCAAAAAGCCTTGCGCGTAAAACCCTGAACGCCTTTTCCTTGTTCTTGATCTGGGACTTTTCATCCTGCTGTATTACAACAAGACCTGTAGGAATGTGTGTAAGCCTTACAGCGGAGTCAGTTGTATTTACACACTGACCGCCAGGACCTCCGGCACGCATGACGTCAATACGCACGTCGCCCGGTTTAATTTCAATTTCAGTTTCCTCGGCCTCAGGAAGAACGGCAACAGTTACAGTTGAAGTCTGCAATCGTCCCTGGCTTTCAGTTTCAGGAACACGCTGAACCCTGTGCACGCCCGACTCCCAACGCAGCGCGCCGTAAACAAATTTTCCTGATATTGAAGTCGCAATCTTGTTGAATCCGCCAACTTCAGTTTCCTGCGCCTCCATTGTTTCGATCTTCCAGCCCTTGCGTTCGGCAAGATGGCAGTACATTTCCCAAAGATCCCTTACAAAAAGAGACGCCTCGTCGCCGCCCGCCGCGGAACGTATTTCAAGAATGATGTTCTTTTCGTCAAGAGGATCGGGCGGAACAAGTTTCAGTTTTATGTCTTCCTCAAGTTTTGGCTGTTTTTCCTCAAGTTCCTTGAGTTCTTCGCGCGCCATCTCCTTCATCTCCGGGTCGTCCTCGGCGGTAATCATTTCCTTTGCCTCTTGAATTCCCTTGAGCACGCCCCTGTATTCGTCGTAAAGGGCGTTAAGCTCCGAAAGATAGCCGTGTTCCCTCATCGTGTCCTTGTATTTTTTCTGATCCTTCACAAGATTCGGGTCGAGAATCAACTGCTGCACCGTTTCATAGCGTCTGGCACAGTCCTCAAGTTTTTTGATTAAATCCATAGGCAAAATATACTAAAAAACAGGGCGAATTTCAATTAAATGCAAAACTTTGCCAAGGCTCGAGCGAGCTGTGCATTACGACATGACAATAGTTGTTGCGAGTTTTTGCAACGCGGTCATCCCGAGCGGAGCGAAGGATCTCCTTACAGCAACTTTTTTGAAATATATTTGCACCGAAATTTAAATAAATATATAATCAAGTTTCCGATTCCGCTCGGATATAAAACAGACACGGAAGGAAAATATGTCCGCAAAAAAACGCTCAAAATCAAAGCCTCAGAAAAAAAACTCTTCAAGAACACTTGTTATCCTTGTACTGCTTGCACTTGTCGCCGCGGCGGCAGTCTACTTTTTAAGACCAGACCTCTTCAACGCGGGAAAAACCGCCGTATTGGACTTGATCACACGTGGACTTTCCACAACGCAAACGGAAGCCTCCCCGGACAAAACGGGTCAAAAACCCGCGCCGCGTAAAACTCCCGACGCCTCTCTCCCCGGCCTTGAGGAAAACAGTCCGCTTTACTTTGGAAACCCAAGCGGCGCGATTTCAGACACCTCAGCCAGTGAAAATTTACTGCTTGAAAAAAAACAGTTTTCAATGTCATACAACGCCGCAAAACTCATTCCAAACTGGGTTGCGTGGCATCTTTCGCAAAAGAACTTTGGCCAGGCAGAACGCGGCGACGACTTCCGCCCTGACACAGACCTTCCCGAAAATTACTACAGGGTAAAGAAGGCTGACTACCAGTACGCAAAATACGGATTCGACCGAGGACACGTATGCCCCTCCGCCGACAGGACATCCACACCCGAGGACAACAGCACCACATTTCTTATGACGAACATGATTCCGCAGTCGCCAAACTGCAACAGAAACGTATGGAAAAACCTTGAATCCTATCAGAGAAGCCTTGCGCTTTCCGGAAAAGAACTTTACATACTGGCAGGTCCATACGGGCGCGGTGGAACAAGCGACAGGGGAAGGTTCGAAGAAATACCGCTTGACGACGGACGCGCGATTGAAGTTCCAGAATACTGCTGGAAAATCATAATGGTTCTTGACGAGGGCGAAGAAGACTTTTACCGTGTTGACGCTGACACAGACGTTATAGCCGCATGGATTCCAAACAATCAGGTTGTATCTGACTTTAGTTGGGATTATTATATAACCACGGTTGATTTTATAGAAGAAAAAACAGGACACGATTTTTTTGCGCACCTTCCAGACGAAATAGAAGACTGCATAGAAGCAAAAATATATGTGTATGAAAAATAAGCACTGGGTGGACTTTAAACCATGGAAAAGCGTGAAAAATACGGATTCACCTCCGGACTTGCAGGAACAATACTGAACCTCGGACTGTTCGCGACAAAACTTGCGGCGGGAATTCTTTCCGGAGCGGTTTCCGTGGTGGCGGACGCCCTGAACAATCTTTCAGACGTTTCCGCTTCCCTTGTAACGATGCTCGGCTTTAAAATCTCAGCAAAAAAGGCTGACGACGAACACCCTTTCGGACACGGAAGAATGGAATACATTTCAGGACTTATCGTTTCGATTCTTATAATAATTTTTGGAATCGAACTTTTTAAATCTTCCGTGCAGGCAGTCATAAATCCAAGGCAAATTCACGTTTCACACCTTACGCTCTCCGTTCTTGCTTTTTCAATACTTGTAAAACTCTTTATGTTCGCGTACAACCTGAAACTTTCAAAAAAAATAAATTCAGCGGCGCTCAAGGCAAACGCAAAAGACTCGATTTCGGACGTAATATCAACCTCCGTGGTGCTTGCGGCAATTGCATTTTCCGCCGCATATCCGGAATCAAAAATTCAGTTTGACGGAATTGCGGGAATCGTGGTGGCGCTTTTTGTGTTGTGGAACGGAATCTCGTCTGCAAAAGACACTATAAATCCGCTTCTTGGCGTTCCTGCCGAAAGCCACATGGTAAAGGCGGTGGAAGAAGTTGCAATGGGCTTTCATCCGATATGCGGAATACACGACATACTCATACACGAATACGGTCCTGGACGCATAATGATTTCGCTTCACGCGGAAGTGCCCGGAAACCGCGACATCTACGAACTTCACCAGGCGATAGACGACGCGGAAAGCGCGCTTGGAAAAAAGTTCAACTGCGACGCCGTAATACACATGGACCCCGTGGACTTTTCAAACTACGAGGTGATGTGGCTGAAGGCGTATCTTAAAAAAGCCGCGGAAGAAATAGACCGGAACCTGAGCGTCCACGACGTAAGGCTTGTTCCCTGCGACAACAGGCGGTACACGGTGCGGTTCGACGCGCTGCGTCCAAGGGGCTTTAAAATGACGGACGCGGAACTGATACAAAAACTTTCCTCCAAGGTCAAGGAATTCAAGCCTGAATACAAATGCGAAATTCAGATAGACACCGCGTTTTGACGTACACAAACGGACATGGATGTAAAGCGCACTGCAATACACATCAGAGGCACTGTAATACACGCTGTAATACACAAAAGCGACTTTCTCAGGGCAGCCGCATTGTAAAACTATTTGTAAACTTTGATTTTGCAAATTGGTTTTACAGTGCGTTCACTATCGAAAAAGCGCGTCCAATTCGCCATGCTGAAAGAAACATATTGTACTTCGCAGATTTTTTAAGCAAAAATCTGCTCGGGGTGTAAAATGCTCGAATGTGCGTTTTACATACGCTCGGTTGGACTGCTTGCTTTTTCTATCGTTACCGCATAATTTAATCTTGAAACTGTAATATTTATACACAGTTTTATAATGCGGTTGCCCTCATGACTTTCCACATAAATCTTTACTTTTAATTCGTTTATGTTAAAATCTATTCCAACGCACTGTAAAAAAAGGGTTTTGTAAAAATATTATGGAAGAACAAATTCTAAAGGTCGATTCTGCAAAAATCAGAATGGCAATCCAGTCCGGCGTACCTCTTTCAATCACAACATACACGCTTCCGCACAACATGGAAGTGTACATGAGCGACGTCATAACAACTTTTTTCAGGGAACTTCATCAGGAACACATGATACAGTACATCACATACTGCCAGAACGAACTGATGACGAACGCAAAAAAGGCAAACACAAAGCGGGTCTACTTCAAGGACCTGAACCTTGACATAAACAACACAGACGACTACGAACAGGGAATGAAGACGTTCAAGAACGACACGCTTTCAAACATCAACTACTATCTTTCAAAACAGAAGAACGAAGGCCTTTACGTTCGCCTGATAATACAGGTGAAGGACAACGTCATACGCATGGAAGTCCAGAACAACTGCAGGCTCACATACACGGAATACAAACGCATACACGACAAAATATGCAGGGCGCAGCAGTACACCTCCGTTGAAGACACGCTTGATTCAGTGCTTGACGAATCGGAAGGCGCGGGTCTTGGACTTATAATAATGATTCTGATGTTAAGAAAACTTGGAATGTCCGAGAACAATTTCCAGACGCTGTGTTCAAACGGAATCACCGTAACAAGACTTTTTCTTCCAATCACAAACAATTCCGAAGAAGACATAGACATGCTTACGGAAGAATTCAGGAACGGAATAAACGTTCTTCCTCAGTTCCCGGAAAACATAACACGACTGAACTCGATGCTTTCAAACCCGGAGGTAACGCTCCAGGACATCGCAAGACAGATTGCAAACGACGTTTCACTTGCAGGAGAACTTTTAAGGCAGGTGAACTCCGCTGCGTTCTCGCTTTCAAAACCGTGCAGCAACATAAACGACGCCGTAAAACTGATAGGAATACGCGGCGTTCAGAACATGCTTTTTACGATTGGAACTGTACAGGTTTTTACAAAACTTCCAGGCAATTCAGACAAACTGTGGAAGCACTCGTACAGGGTGGCGTTCTATTCGTTCAACCTTGCGTACAACTTTTTTCGGGGAAACCGCGACGTAATAGAAAACGTGTATACCTGCGGACTGCTGCACGACATGGGAAAAATAATATTCGAGGCGGCGCATCCCAAATATCTTGAAAAGGTCAAGGAACTGTGCGCAAAAAAGGGAATAGGCTCCGACATTTTTGAAAAAATTCTATGCGGCGTAAACCACGGCGAGATAGGCGCAAGGATAGCGGGAAAATGGAATTTTCCAGAAGTCCTTACGGAAGTCATACGCCACCACCATTCGCCTGAAAGCGCTCCCGAACAGTGCAGGGCCATCGCCACCTGTGTATATCTTGCGGACCTGATGGTCCATTACATAGACGGCGAAGTGGATTACTACCAGATTGACAGGAACGTGCTTTCCTCGCTGCGTATAACATCGGAAGACCAGTTCAAACTCATCGTTGACCGCATAACACAGCGCATGGGCTAGAACCTTTGCAGGCGATTTTTATGGAAACTTTTATTGAATGGCTTGGTTCCACGCACATCGGATTCCAGTCGGTTGAAATTTCAAAGGCGTTCATAGTGTTCATCGCGTTCAGCGTTACAGGCTGGATTTGTGAAGTATGCTATGTCGGTATTTTTTTTGAGCATAAATTTGTAAACAGGGGATTCCTGCACGGACCTCTGTGTCCAATTTACGGAGTCGGAGGAATACTCATACACCTTCTTCCGGAAAAGCTTCAAAATCCTGTATGGGTGCTTTTTCTTAGCGGAACTTTTTTCTGTTCCCTTGTTGAATACGCGGGAAGCTGGGCACTGGAAAAAATGTTCCACACAAACTGGTGGGATTATTCAGACCATAAAATCAAAATCAATGGAAAAACAATTCCCCTGAACATAAACGGAAGGGTCTGCCTTAAAAATTCAATTCTTTTTGGAATAATGACGGTCGTAGTGATAAAATTCGGACAGCCCCTGATTGAAAAATTCCTTGCGCTCTTTTCAGATTTGACTTTAAAAATCGTGTCGGACGTGCTGCTCCTTGTATTTGCAGTTGACCTTGTTCTGTCCGTACACAGGCTTGTAGATTTCAGCGTGTATATGTCAAGGCTCAAGGAACTGGGCGAATCTTTGAAAGACCGCTACGAAAAGGAAGTCTGGTTCCGCTCGAATTCCCTGAAGGAAATGCTTGAATCCGTACGGGAGCGTTCCGCGGTTGAAAAGGAAAAATTCAGCGCCGCGCTCCTTGAAAAAATCGAAAACGCAAGACGGCACCATAAAATCTCCGAGATTCTCATAAAGAAATTCCCAAAAATGAAGTCCTCCGCATACGCAGGACCTATTTCAATGCTCAAGGAAAAACTGAAGGAAAAGGTGGACGCCCTGAGATCTGAAAAAAACACGCGGAATGAAGATGTACGCGGCAAGGACAGAAAATAAAAACTCGCCGCGCCAAAATCAACGTCAAGGAAAACCCTCAGAACTGAAACACGCGCAATTCAAACCTGCGGAACTCAAACACGCAAAAAAAGTAAAAAATCTTAAAATAACGCTAAAGTGATTTTTTGTATCTCCGATATTTTTAGTAAGGGTGGTGGAAACCCGTGAAGCAGAATCATTAAACAGTGTCTGCAAAACACACCAAGGAGATAATACTTATGGTTATTAATCACAATATGAGCGCCATGTTCGCTCAGCGTTCCCAGGGAATTCAGGATTTGGCTCAGCAGAAAAGTATGGAAAAACTTTCTTCTGGCATGAGAATCAACCGCGCAGGCGACGACGCGTCAGGTCTTGCCGTATCAGAAAAAATGAGGGCGCAGATTCGCGGTTTGAATCAGGCTTCTACAAACGCCCAGAACGGAATTTCGTTCATCCAGACAACTGAAGGATATCTTCAGGAAACAACAGACATCGTACAGAGAATCCGCGAACTTGCAATCCAGTCGTCGAACGGAATCTACTCCGCCGAAGACAGAATGCAGATTCAGGTTGAAGTTTCTTCACTCATAGCCGAAGTTGACAGAATCGCGTCTGCCGCACAGTTCAACGGCATGAATATGCTTACAGGACGTTTCGCACGTCCAACAGGCGAAAACACAGTAACCGCTTCAATGTGGTTCCACATCGGCGCGAACATGGACCAGCGCACACAGGTTTACATCGGAACAATGTCTGCAATGGCTCTTGGACTGCGCAACGTTGGAGACGAAACAATAATGACTTTGGAATCTCCGGACGACGCAAACCGCGCTATTGGAACTTTGGACGAGGCGTTGAAGAAAATCAACAAGCAGCGCGCCGACCTTGGAGCGTACCAGAACCGACTTGAAAAGACTGTTACAGGTCTTGATATTGGAGCTGAAAACCTCCAGGCTTCTGAATCACGCATCCGCGATACAGACATGGCAAGCGAAATGGTCGAGTTCACAAAGGACCAGGTTCTCTCACAGGCGGGAACTGCAATGCTCGCACAGGCAAACCAGAGTTCACAGAACGTACTTTCACTCCTTCGCTAGAAGCGGCTTGAGTGCGTAAAAAAAGCGTCCAACTACGGACGCTTTTTTTGTTTAACTTCAAAAAAAACTAAAACTCGCTCCTGCCCCTGAAACTTCGCGCCAGGGTCAGTTTGTCGGCGTATTCCAGATCGCCTCCAACAGGAATTCCTGTGGCAAGACGGGTAACTTTTACGTCCGTCCGCTCGGAAAGAAGCCTGTGTATGTAAAGCGCGGTGGAATCACCCTCGAACGTTGGGTTTGTGGCAACAATGACCTCCCTCACCCCGCCCTTCAATATGCGTTCCACAAGGCCCGCTATGTTCAGCTGTTCAGGTCCGATTCCGTCAAGGGGCGCAATGACTCCGCCAAGAACGTG
>JBHAFG010000083.1:0-21271 GCA_041855945.1 Treponema sp.
AAAGATAGAACACTATTATAGGAATCGAAGAAATCGTTAAAGATGCACACATAGGTCCGTATTCCTTCATAAACTGTCCGTTGAACGCCATCTGCGCAAGCTGTATCGTTCCCTGCTTTGCCACAATCAAAGGAAGCAGATAGTCGTTCCAGAGCCACAGGGCGTCGATTACCGCGATTGTCGCAATTATCGTCTTTATGAGCGGAAGAACTATTACAAAAAATATGTAGAATTTTCCCGCTCCGTCCATGGCGGCGGACTCCTCAAGTTCCTTTGGAACGCTCTTTATGAAGCCGTGAAACATGAAAATCGCAGTAGGACAGCCAAGCCCCCAGTACATGGGAATAAGCCCCCACACCTTTGTAAGATGCATCTCGCTTGCAAGAACCCCGATTGGAACCATGATTATCTGAAACGGAATTACCATCGAAAATGCAAAAAATCCATACAGAACCCACGAAATCTTAGTGTCGCTCCTTACAAGCCCATACGCGCACATCGCGGAAGTCAGAATTATTCCAGACGTTCCAAACACTGTAACAAGAAGAGTGTTGAAGAACACCCTCGGAAACTGCATTGTGTTCCACGCCTGGACGTAGTTCTTCATCATGTGGAAGTTGTATTTTACAAATTCGCCGCGATGAGGAAGTCCAAGTGGATTTACTATTATTCCTGCGTTTGGACGGAACGAGTTTATCACAACAAAAACAAGCGGATAAAGAAAGAACACCGCGCACACCACAAGGAACGCAAGCAGTATGACCTTCCTTGAATTGAATCTTTTTGGAGTGGCAAGAGTTTCTCTGTCCTCGCCGCCCAAAACAACGTCTTTTCCTATGCCCTTCGTCATGCTTCCACCTCCCTCTTTTTCATCGTCACAAGTTGAATTCCCGTCACAACAACAATTATGAAGAACAGAATCATGGCCTTTGCGTTGGCAAGACCCGCGTGCTTGTTTGCGAACGCGTCAAAATAAATGTCCATCACAATAGGAACAGTTCCGGTCGCGTAGCCCGTCTGCCTAAGAAGGGCGTATATCAGGTCGAAACTCTTGAACGCGTTTGCAATTGTAAGGAAGAGCGAAATTGTGAGCGATGGAATCATAAGCGGAAGCGTTATGGACTTGAACCGCTGGAAACCCGTCGCGCCGTCAATCATCGCAGCCTCTATTACCTCAGGAGAAATGTTCTGGAGTCCCGCAAGGTAGACTATCATATAGTAGCCCGCACCCTGCCATACGGCCACGAGCACCAAAAGCCACGGAGTTTTACGTGAATCTGAAATCCACGCCTCTATTCCAGTTATGCTTGGAAGAAGCTGAACAAAGAGCATCGACCATATAAGCGCAACTATTATCATGGAAAGAACGTTTGGAAGGAAGTAAATCGTCCTCAGCACCTTCTGACCACGTATTCCAGTGTCGAGCGCGAGCGCAAGTCCGAACGCCACCACGTTGATTCCTATGACCGAAAAGACCGCAAAGAAAAGCGTGAAGCCTATTACACCCATTCGTCTTTCCTTTACAACCCACACCTCTGAAAGGGCGGTCTTAAGCAGGGCGGTTTCGTAAAGGTCGTGATTCACGTCAAAAAGAACCTCGGCAGACTCTTCTGAAACCTGATTTTCACGAAGAAAAGCGGAAGTAAGCGAATCAAGTTCAGATTTTTCGGACTCAAGCGACGAGGTCTTCAAGGCCCTTATGTATGAGTCCATCGAACTTGAAGAAACAGAACCCGCACCTTCAAGTTCAGGAATGTTCCACAACCTGTCCGTAATCAAAAACTCGTCGTAATCCTTAGAAAGCACGTATCGGCCTTTCTCGGCGTCGTGAATGTATGCCCCAAGAACAAGTTCCTCGTAATCCCTGTATTTTTTAAGGCTTCTCCTTACGTTCCTGTCGAATTCCCTTTCTGGAATGAAATACGGAAGATTTGAAGTCTTTGTAAATTTTACAATCCGCTCAGTGTATGGGTAAAAATCCCTGTCAACCTTTCCGGAAAATATTTTCCTGTAGTTTTCAAAACCTACGAACCTGTTCCTGTCGGGCTCGTAACCCGCCCTGCGAACAATTCGCTCAAGCCTGCGTTTTTCAGAACCCTTCACCGAAAGCCTTCGGTAGGAAGAATCCTCCGCGGTGTATGAATAAATTCCAAGGACATAATCCCTGTCCTTCTGACTTTTTATTTTGTTCAATATTTTGTCTTCAAATTCACCTTTTTCCATGACAATCGGAGTTTTTGGAGTAAGACCGTCCCAGTTGGTCATTGATATTCCAATTCCGCGGATGAAGGGAACTATGAAAAAAATCATGTAAAGGACCATGCAGGGCGCGATGAACGACGCGAAGTAAGTCCATTTTTTTATCTTTGGTTCAACCATTTTTTTAAAATCCTCATGCTGCTAAAAAAAGGGCCGTCCAAAAATAACGGACAGCCCACATTGTCAAATAAAATTATTTATTTGTCGAAGTCGCCCACTGGCCGTCGATGCTCTTGATGACATCTGCGGCGGACTTCTTCTGCATCATGTACTGCTGGGCGCCGTTCTTACAGGCATCCTCGAACACTGCGGAAGGATACTGGCTGAACGCCCAAGGGTATGAACCGCGTGCCGCAACGGAATTCATAAGATCCGCGTATGGCGCGCCAAGAGAAGAGAAGTCTCCGCCCTTGAATGAGTTTGTAAGCTTGTATTCTGAAACCCAAAGTTTTGAACCTTTGGCAGAAGCGAGGAAGTCAAGGAACTTGATTGCCGCCGCCTGAGCGTCAGGACTTGCCTGTGAAGAAATTCCGAATGTAGAGTCAACGTCCGCATAGAGCCTGTTCTTTGAAGCGTCGTTGTACACAGGGAATGGAATGAAGCCTGCGTTGAGGTTTGGATTCAACTTGAGGGCGTCAACATAAGCCCAAAGTCCCTGAACCATCATGGCAGATTCGCCCTTTGCGAAAGACTGCTGCTGCGCGCCGCCGTCCATTTCCGCGGCGTTTGAGTTCATGTTTGCCTTGTAGAAGTCAAGGATGCTGAAAAGTTTAGCCACGTCAACATCGCCGTAGGAAGCCTTTCCTTCGTTCATTGAAGAAACGAATGATTCCGCCGTAAGTCCCTTTTCGTCAAGGAGCGCGGTGTGGATCATCGTGATGAAGTGTCCTACAGACCAGTTTTCCTTGAGGAGGGCAGAGAATGGAACGTAGCCGTTTTCAGTCAATGTGCGGCATGCCCTTTCAAGGTCGCGGTATGTTTCCGGCGCGGAAAGTCCGCATTTTTTAAAAATATCCTTGTTGTAGATTATACCGATTCCGGCATAGTCCATAGGCATGGCGTAAACCCTTGAGTTGTATGAAACCGCAGGAAGTGAACTTGGAAGAACGTTGGACATGCACTCTTTTTCCGTGAGGTCAACGAGGTATCCCTTTGAAGCGTATTCCTGGACGCGTGAGTAGGACTGCATCTGAAGAATCGCAGGAAGGTCGCCCTGAGCCGCGCGGGCCGACATTGTGGCGTCAGCGTCGTTTGGAATGATGAGAGGCGTGATTGAAACGTTGGGATTAGCCTTTTCAAAAGCCTTGATGATGTTCTTGAGGCCTTCCTGATTTTCCTGCTTGTAGTAGTACATCTCAAGTTTGATTTTGCCCGAAGCATCTGAACCTGCGTTCTTCTTCTGGCATCCGGTAAAGGCGGCGGCGACAAGCGCAACCGCAGCAACTGAAGTCATTAATTTTTTCATTTAATCCTCCAAATTTTTCATGACTTGATGTACAAAAAACTTTTCGTACATTGAATAATTTTAGGACTGTATTTATATTTTGTCAAATTAAAGAATTAAGTTTTTAAAACTTCCGACTTCAAGTTCCTTGCGGCGCATGAAAACTACATCACCCTGCACACGGCGCACTTAAGATATTCAGACTTCGGATAGCCTGAAAGGACTGGATGGTCCGGTCCCGCGCCTCGTTTTTCAAGAATCTGGACGCGCCTGTGGCTGTCCGTGGAGGCGTGCATTATCATGTCGTAGAAAAGATTCTGGTCAAAGAAATGAGAGCATGAGCAGGTTACAAGCATTCCGCCCTCCGTAAGAAGCCTCATCGCGCGAAGATTTATCTCCTTGTAGCCGCCGTACGCCTTCTGTATCGACTTGGCGCTCTTTGCAAAAGCCGGAGGGTCAAGCACAATCACGTCGAATTTTTCGCCCTTCGCCTCATATTCCTTCAAAAGATCGAACACGTCCGCCTTTACAGATTTCACTACGGCGCCCGCTCCGTTCAACGCAACGTTCCGTTCTATGAGTTCCACAGCATCGGCTGAAATGTCAACGGAAACCACCTCCCTCGCACCGGCCCTGAAAGCGTTCAGACCGAACGCCCCCGTGTGGGAGAATGTGTCAAGCACCCTCTTTCCGCGGCAGAAAGAGGAAATACGCCTCCTGTTGTCCTTCTGGTCAAGAAAATAACCGGTCTTCTGTCCTCCTGCAACGTCAACGTTCAGAAGAACGCCGTTTTCCTCAATCTGGAAAACATCGTCAAATTTCCGTCCAATCCAGCCGGAAACAAGTTCAAGACCTTCCTTTAGCCTAACATCCTCGTCGTCCTTCTCGTATATTCCGTCCGGCTTCACCGCCTTCTTCAAGGCGGAAAGAATCTGTTCGCGGAAAACCTCCGCGCTCATGGAAAGAAACTGAACCACAAGGAAAACCCTTCCCTTCACGTCGCAGTAGCGTTCGCATATAAAACCTGGAATGAAGTCCGCCTCGCCAAAAACAAGCCTGTATGAATCCGCTGGCGAATAGTGAAGATTCCGTATGTTCACCGCGTCGTTCACACGTTTTTCCCAGAATGAATGCGTGTCCTCAAAAACCCTGTCAGCATGAAGCGGCGAAATGATTCGAACCGTTATCTTTGAA
Source organism: Treponema sp. (assembly GCA_041855945.1). Classification (GTDB taxonomy): domain Bacteria; phylum Spirochaetota; class Spirochaetia; order Treponematales; family Treponemataceae; genus Treponema_D. The sequence goes on from JBHAFG010000083.1 coordinate 4,898, forward strand.
TTTCTGTTTATTATTCCAGTTCCAAGAAAACCGCCAGCCTTTGAAAAAACCTCTACGCCAAGTCCGTTCTCCAAGGTCGAGTCGGAAAGGGGCTCCACCTTCCATTCGTCTTTTTCAGTCTTCCTGTGCTTGATGTAAGAAATCTCATTGTCGAAAACCCAGGGAAAGCCCTGAAGAACTTCGACCTCCTCTTTTGCCTTTAAAAAAATTCGTGGATAAATCATGGAAGCGAGTATAGTTCTTTTCAAAAACCTGCACAATAAAAAACGTGCATGCCCATGTCGCAAATCCGTTAAAAAAAATCGCACGCTCGTGCGATTTTTTAGGATTCTCCTTAAAACGGCTCGGAGAGAGCCGCGAGCGACGGATGCAATCTTGCGTCAATCCAAGTTCATCATTCCTCGTCGTCGGAAGAAATCTGCACAATTGGATTTTCCTCGTCCGCAGTGTGAAGATAGTCGCAGTCGGGATTGATGCAAGATTTATAAGACCCGTTTTTCTTGTCGTATTTTTCCACCAAAAACCAGTTGCACTTAGGGCAGTACTGGTCTATAGGCTTGAAGTGTGAGATGAAGTTGCAGGCAGGATAGTTCGTGCAGCCGTAAAATTCCTTTCCCCTTCCCTTTGTTTTTCTGGCAACAATCTCGCCGTCACAGTCAGGCATAGGACACTTTGCAAGAGATATGGACTTTGTGTTGTGGCACTCAGGAAACCCTGAACAGGCAAGAAAAAATCCGAACCTTCCGAGTTTCTTGACCATCATCTTGCCGCACTTCTCGCAGACCTTGTCCGTAGGCTCGTCCAGGCTTCCCTTCACGCTCTCCACATTCTGCATGACCTCGTCCACCCTGTCCTTGAACGGAGCGTAGAATCCTCCAACCATGCTGTTCCACACAAGTTCGTCAGCCTCAACCTTGTCAAGATTGTTTTCAACTTCCGCCGTGAAATGCTCGTTTATGACCTCCGGAAAACTTTCAACAAGAATCCTGCATATCATCCTTCCAAGCTGTGTTGGAACCAACTGCTTGTTGCTCCGCGTAACGTAATACCTGTCAAGAAGCACGGAGATTATCGGAGCGTAGGTTGAAGGCCGTCCTATTCCCTTTTCCTCAAGGGTGCGGACAATGGAAGCGTCCGTGTACCTTGCAGGTCCCTGTGTAAAATGCTGTTCCGGGTGGAAGTTGTCCGACTCTATGACCTCGCCAAGTTTCAGGCTTGGAAGATTTCCAGTCCTGTCCTCCTTGGACGAAAGAAGTTTTATGACATTGTAAAATCCCTTTTCAGTGATTTTTGACGCGCTCACCCTGAATATGGCGTCTCCGGCAGAAATTTCCGCGGAAGTGGTGGTGGTCTTGGCATTGTTCATCTGGCTTGAAACAAAACGCTCCCATATTATCGTGTAGAGCCTCAACTGGTCTCGCGAAAGATACTCCTTCACTCCGTCCGGCGTGTATTCAGTGTACGTCGGTCTGATTCCTTCATGAGCGTCCTGAGCCGCCTTTCCAACAGTGTAGTGTATTTCTTCCTCCGGAAGATCTTTTGGATAGTTCTTTGAAATCCACGAACGGACATCCGCAAGGGCGGTCTCGCTTATCCTTACAGAATCGGTTCGCATATACGTTATGAGACCCACGCGGTTCTGTCCCATCGTGATTCCCTCGTAAAGCTGCTGGGCTATCTGCATGGTCTTGCGCGAGGTAAATCCAAGCCTGTTGGCAGCCGCCTGCTGAAGTTTTGACGTGGTGAACGGCGCTTTTGGACGGACAGTTTTTTCAGTCTGCTTGATGTTTGAAACCACGCACTGCGAATTTTTTATTTCGTCTATTATCTTCTTTACAACATCTTCCGACTTCAATTCAGGAGTTTCGTTCCTGTATTTTACAAGCTGAGCCGAAAATTTTGTCTTTCCCTTTACAAAATCAGCGTCAAGAGACCAGTATTCGTCTGGAATGAAGTTTTCAACCTCCTCCTCGCGCTCGCATATGAGCCTAAGCGCAACCGACTGCACGCGGCCCGCCGAAAGTCCGTTCTTCACCTTGGCCCAGAGGAGCGGGCTCAAATTGTATCCCACAAGACGGTCGAGCACTCGGCGGGCCTTCTGGGCGTTCACCTTGCTTTCAACTATGTCGCCAGGATTCTGGACGGCTTCCTTTATGGCTACAGGAGTTATCTCGTTGAAAACTATGCGGCTGATTTTAGCGTTGGTCTTGTCCTTCAGGGCGTTGTTCAAATGCCATGCTATCGCCTCTCCCTCGCGGTCGTTATCCGATGCAAGAAGAACGGTGTCCGATTTTTTTGCATCCTTCTGTAGTTCCTTGAGAAGCTTCGCCTTTCCGCGGACCGTTATGTACTCAGGCTGAAAGTTGTTCTGAACATCAATCGCCATCCTTGACTTTGGAAGGTCTATAAGATGTCCCTTGGAGGCCTTTACGACATATCCAGGTCCAAGATATTTTTCAATGGTGTTAGCCTTTGACGGCGACTCCACTATAACAAGAGTCTGTTTAGCCTTCTCTTTCTTTGAGGCGGTCTTTTTTGCAGCGGTTTTCTCTTCAGCCATATTTTTTTCCTATTCATTTAAAACAGCATGAACTGCTGGTTTTTTACACATCTTGTTCCCGGCGGCTCGGAAAGGCATTTCACATAATCCCTGTAATCATGAACCACAGGAGCGCCCTGCCTCAAAAAGCCCTCTACCGTACGCTCCGCCTTCGCGGAAGAAATCTTTCCAAGCGACAGCTCTTTCTGCCGCCTTGACCTTACATCGTTCCTTATTGAGGACGCGCCCTCTGAAAAGCAGGCCTCATGGAACACAAGATCCCTGTTGTATTCAAGGGCGAAATCCGCCGTTATCAGAGCGCCGCTTCCATCAGGAGCCTGCACAACTACGGTTGCCGCGGAAAGAGCCGCGATTATGCGGTTTCTCTGAACAAAGCGGAACGCCTCGGACGGAGTTCCAGGCGCGTACTCGCTTACAAGACAGCCGCCTGTACGGATGATGTTCTCGGAAAGCCTTTTGTGTCCCGAAGGAACCACTGTGTCTATTCCGCACGGAAGAACCGCTATGGTCTTTGCGGCGGAAAAACTTCCAGTCCTTTCAAAAATGTCGAACGCAGCGTCAACCGCCCCCCTGTGCGCCTCTCCGTCAACACCTCGTGCAAGACCCGAAACCACGCAGCATCCGTCCATCACGGCATCGTATGAAAAACGGTACGCCGCAAGTTTTCCGTCAGGACTCATAAGCCTTGTTCCCACTACGGAAACTGACTTTTCAAGCAGGCTTTCAAAGTTTCCTCTATAATAAAGGACGAACGGAGCATTTGAAGTCTCCCTCAAAATCGCAGGATAGTCCGAATCTCCGTAGAACGAAAGACCTATGCCCTTCATCTCCATCATCCTGACCGCAGCGCAAGATTCCTCGTAGGTCTTTTTTCCGTCGAAGGATTTTACACGCAGCGGTCTTTCTGCAAACCTTTTAAAGTCATTTAAAGACATTAATGCAAGCGTGCTTGAACTGTCAAGGTTTTTGAGCAAATTTATCTTCTCTGCAAGAGAAAGAAACGAGATTTTTGAAATAAAAACAAGCGAAACAAGTCCGTCCCTACTTCTATTCGGCTGCATGGGCGACGTCTAGCACTATTTTCTTGTTTCGTTCCGCGTCTGACCTTTTCTCAGCGGACTTCGTGGTCGCGATTATTTTGTCGTAGAGCGACACCGCCTTTTCAAACTCGTAGGTGCAGTAATACGCCCTGGCGAGAACGAACATCGCGTCTATGTTCCTGGTGTCTATCGTAAGAAGTTTTTCGAGATACGGAAGCGCCTTTTCGTTCTCGTCAAGTTCATACACGTAAAGCACGCCAAGGGCGTAAAGAGCCCTTGAATACCTGGGTTCTATTTCAATCGCCCTAAGATAGGCGGTCTCCGCAAGTTTCAGATAGTTCATCTTCTGATCCTGTTTTCCAGTGGCGTTGAAGTCAAGCGCCGCATGGCTCATATATCCTGCGCAAATGCCTACATAGTAATAGAGGTTCTGGTTGTTCGGGTGGTACTGCAGCGCGGACTGGAAGCACTTCAACGCCTCGCCATACATCTTGTTGTCAAGGTAGCGTGTTCCAAGAATCTTGTACCAGATTCCAGTCTGGGTCTGGGCAAGCTGTATGTCGGAAACACGCTTCTGGTATTTTTCGATGGCCTCTTTGAGTTCCTCGACCGTGGTTGGACTTTCAACGCCCTCCTCCAGCCTCTGCATCCTGATTATCTGCTTGTTTGAAACTCCGCATGAGTTAAAAACTGAAACAGCCAAGGCAATCATCAAAACTACAGTGATTTTTTTCATGGTCAACCCCTTTTTTCATGTCCCGGAAAGTATTTTGTATGATATTCGGAAAGTTCCTTGTCGTCAACATGGGTGTAAATCTGTGTTGTGGCCAGATCTGAATGTCCAAGAAGTTCCTGCACTGACCTCAAATCCGCTCCACCCTGAAGAAGATGCGTGGCAAACGAATGGCGGAGCGTGTGCACCTTCGCCTTCACGCCCGAAGCCGTCTCAAGCGTCTGGAAATTCTTCCATACGCCCTTTCGGGAAATAGGTCCTCCCCTGTAGTTCACAAAAACTTCGGGAACTATTTTTTCTCCCACAAGAACATGGCGGACCTCCAGGTAATCCTCAAGTTTCCGCCTTGCAGCCTCACCGAACGGAACTATCCGCTCCCTGTCGCCCTTTCCCCTTACGATTATTATTCCCTCGCCAAGATGGACGTTCTCCACAAGAAGTCCGCACGCCTCGCTTATCCTAAGTCCGCATGAATATATCATCTCAAAAAGGGCGGCATCCCTTTTTCCTATTACAGTTGAACTGTCAATCTGTGAAAGGAGTTTTTCAACCTGCTCCACGGAAAGAACTCCGGGAAGCGATTTCTGCGACTTGGGTCTGTCAAGGAGGAGGGCATAGTTTTCCTCCCACACGCCGGTGCGGCGCAGATACGAACCCATCGCCCTCAGGGCGGAAAGGTCTTTTGCGACGGTGCAGGATGAACAGTCGTTCGTTCCACGCCATGAAAGAAAATAAAGGAGATTTTGGACGCGGACATCCGCAAGTTTCAGGCGGTTGTCGCTGCACCACAGGCAGAATTTTTCCACGCTGGTGCAGTAAGTGTCGGCCGTCAACTTCGCATCCCGCTGGACCAGAAGAAGATCCGAGCGGAATTTTTCCACGAATGAACTTATCTTATTTTTTGCGGTTAAAATTGATTGTTCTTGAATACCCACTCTTGTTTCTTAAGGCCGCGGGAACGGACATATCGTTCCTGTCCACATTGCCTATCTTTGCGCGCCAGTCGGGCCGGTCGTCAGACTGAGCCGAAGATCCGTATGAAGATGAAGTCCTGCGGTCAGATTCCTCGAAGAGCGAAGGCTCGAAAGTCTTCTGATCCTCTGTAGACGAAGAGCCAAGAAGCCTGTTGAACTCATCCTGCGACAAACTGTTTGAATCCCTGGCGTCCTGCACGTCAGAGTCGCCGTCCATTTCAGAACGCACGTCCTCCTCCACGCCGCCCTGATTGAAGCCGGTCGCAATTACAGTAACGCTTATCGCACCGTTCATAGTGTCGTCCGTCACAATGCCGGGCTTCAGGTCGTATTTTGGATCGGCCGAGGCGCATATTATCTTGGAGATCGCCTCCAGTTCGTTCAGGGAAAAATCGCTTGGGGCGCAGATGTTTATAAGGAAGTGCTTGGCTCCGTCTATGCTCATGTCCTCAAGAAGGGGATTGTTTATCGCCATGGCGGCCGCGTCAACAGCCCTGTTGTCGCCCTCGCCCGTTCCTATTCCAAAAATAGCCGAACCCTGCCCCTTCATGGCGGCCTTTACGTCCGCAAAGTCTATGTTTGGAGTTCCGTATTTTGTAATTATGGTTGACATTCCCTCTATGCTCTGGCGAAGAAGGTCGTCGGCGGCCCTGTACTGCTCTATGAACGAAAGTTCCGCCCCGTACACCTCGCATATCTTTGCGTTTGGAATCACAATCACGGAGTCGGCCGCTTCCTTGAGTTTTTTAAGACCTTCCTCCGCAAGAGCCATGCGGCGGCTTCCCTCCCAAGTGAACGGAGTGGTAACAATTCCAACTGTAAGGGCGCCAAGTTCCCGTGCGATGCGCGCCACTATTGGAGCCGAACCCGTTCCAGTTCCCCCGCCCATTCCAGCGGTGACAAAGACCATGTTCGCGCCCTTCAGTATGTTCTTTATGGCTTCCTTGTCCTCTTCGGCAGCCTTTTCGCCTATCGAAGGATCTCCTCCGGCTCCAAGCCCCTGAGTGAGTTTCTGTCCTATGGCGAGTCTGCTCTGCGCGCTGGACTTGTTCAACGCCTGCAAGTCAGTGTTCAACGCGATGAAATCAACGTCGTGAATCTCCGCCTCTATCATGCGGTTTACAGCGTTTGAACCGCCACCGCCGCATCCTACAACTTTTATAACAGTCACGTTTTCCTTTGGATTGTCAACAACCTCAAAATCCATAATCAGCCTCCCGACCCCCGTTTAAACAATGATTAAGACCAGTTTAATTTATCTATTTTATTCCAAAATCCTAGAACAAAGACTTGAAGAACTTCCTGATAGGACTTTCTCCACGCGACTTTTCGTTCTTCTCGCCGGAAGACCTCCGCCTTCCCCTGCGTGAATCCCTGTGCTGCACGTTGTTCCTGTTTCCTATTACAAGACCTATGGCTGTCGCCCACTCAGGTCCTGAATATTCATCCTCAAGTCCGCCAAGTTTTTCAGGAAGTCCTATCCTTACGGCGGACGTCTGGAACACGTCCTGGGCCATCTCCACGATTCCGTTCATGTTCGCGCCCGCTCCAGTAAGGATTATGTTTCCAGAAAGCTGGGTGAGGGTTGTTTTTTCCATAAGTGAATCTTGAACCAGTCGGAATATCTCCTCGATTCTGGGCGCGATTATCTCACACAGTTCGCTCTGGTCAAATTCCTCCGGAGGACGGCCTGCCATCGCGGGTATTATGACCTTTCCGCCGGGCTGCACATTGTCAAGCCAGCAGCAGCCGTACCTGGTCTTTATCTCCTCAGCCTCGGCGACCGTTATGCCCTTGCATATCGCTATGTCGTTTGTAACTATGTTTCCGCCGTATGGAACAGAGGCGGTGCATACGGGAGCGCCGTTCACCAAAACCAGAAAATCAGTCGTTCCCGCGCCAAGGTCTATCAGGATAGAGCCGAGTTCACATTCATCCTCGTTTGTAACCGCCGACGTTGAAGCCAGAGTCTTGAGCATTACGCCATCTATCTCGTAGCCCGCCCGCCTTACACAGCTTGCAAGATTCTGAATGGTGGTCCGTGAAGCGGTTATTATGTGCACCGAGGTTTCAAGGCACACGCCAAGCCTGTTTATCGGGTCCTTTATGCCCGTAACTCCGTCAACTATGTAGTCCTGGGTTATCACGTGGAGCATATCCCTGTCGAGCGACATCTGTATGGCCGTGGCTGAATCCCTGACCCGCTTTACGTCCTCTTCGCCCACAAAACGCTGCGAACGCCCCTTGGGCGAAACCGCAACCTTTCCGTTTGTATTGTAATCCTGAATCTGCTCGCCGCCTATCGAAGTGTAGCAGGAATGAACGTCTATCCCGGCGTTCTGCTCGGCGTTTTCTATGGCTTTCTTTATTGCGTTTGAAGTCGCTTCGATGTTCACAATGTTTCCAAAGCGAAGCCCGACCGATTTTTCACAGGCCACCCCCGCAATGCGGAGTTCACCAGTGTCCTCGGAAACCTCGCCGATTGCGACACGAATATTGCTTGTACCAATATCAAGACCGACTATGACATTCATTTTTTAATTTCCACCCAAAATAAAAAACATCACCGTTTCCTGTACGAAACAGAACCGTATCTCAGGTCAATCTCAGAGACATCGGGTTCTATGGAGTTTACCACATCAAGGACAACCATCATATACTTTAACGCATCTTCGTTTAATGTTCTATCCGTCAAAACCCGAATTCTTGAACTTACAGGAATTAAAACCAGTTCGTAGTTTCCAGAATCCTTTGGAACGACGCATATTTCCGAAATCGCGGCAAAATAGTTCTGTGGAACGGAACGAATCTGCGCTATCTGGGATATGAGCGTCCTGTACTTCAGCGGAATCCTCATTCCCTCGCCCAGATGTTCAACTGGAAGTCCGGATATTATCGGAACTGAATTAGAATCCACGGCAGAACGGGATGTTTCTGGAAAAAGCACTCCGCTTCCGTCAATATGAAGGGCGACGCTTCTTCCATCCTTTTCAACGAACGTCATGGCGACCGCCTCCCTTTCCCTCACATTTATGTAAATCTTGTTTGGAAAAACCTTCCTTACCATCACGGAGTCTATTCCAGGCGCGCTTGCAATTATGGAAGTCGCGGCGTCAACGTCGAACGAGTACCACGACCTTGCGTTCATCGTCCTGAGCATCGAAACCACGTCCTCCGCGGCGTAACTTTTCTGCCCCGACACAGAAACAAGCGGAGCCGCCGCGCTTGGCACTACAAGTTTAAAGAGGACAATTTCAAGAAGGAAGCAGAACAAAAGCGCCATCACGATGATTTTTACTGCGGAAACAAGTTTGTCGACCTTCCTTGAGGAAGTTTTCTCGGCGGAAACCTCATCGTCAAAAAAAGCGTCCTCGCCAAAATCCTCAAATCTTACGCTCAAATCACTCATAAACATTCACTCCATTTATTCCAGCGTCTTCAAATTTAGGAATCTCAATCTGTTCTTCACAACAGTCGCACCTTGAGGCGTTCACCACAAATCCGCACATACATAGCGTAACAATCGTGGACGAACCTCCAAGCGAAAAAAACGGAAGCGGAATTCCTGTGGTGGGAACCGCTCCGCAAACCACGGCGCAGTTAATCAGCGACTGCGCCACAATCATCGTAACAAAACCAAAACTTCCGAACGAGGCGAACCTGTCCGCACATTCAAGGCTGATTTTATATCCACGCCACGCAAAAAGTCCAAGAAGGACAAAATAAGACATCACTCCGCCAAGCCCCATGGCTTCCGCCCAGCCCGCGAATATGTAGTCCGCCTGCACCTCAGGAATTTTCAGGGACTGTACAAGAGACGTTCCTATTCCCACGCCCCAGAACCTGCCCGCGCTTATCGCCCTCTTCGCCGCTATGCTCTGGTAGTTTATGGTGTGAACTCCCTCCTCAGGCTTTAAAAACGCCACAATCCTGTCAAGCCTGTACGGTTCGCTCGTTATAAAAAGCACCAGGGCGGGAACTGCAAGAACCGCCACAGCGAACGCCCATCTGACGTTCAAGCCCGCCGCCACGAACATCATCATGCAGACGGCAAATATGAACACAGGCGTGGAAAGATCCTTCTGAAGAAGAATGAGGACTGTGAACAGCATGAGGACTGCGACGCATGGAAACACAGAGCGATCCTCTGGACTCAGAATCGAAAGCTGCTTGTCAAAAAGATTTGCAAGAAATACAACCAGGGTGAATTTCACAAGTTCAGACGACTGCAGCGTGAACGCGAACGGAAGGAATGGAATCTTGAACCAGCGCCTCGCTCCGTTCCGTTCCACAGAAAGGGCGGGAATGAACGTAAGAACGCAAAGAATGAGCGTTACAAAAAACAGAACGGGAATAATCTTACGTACAGCGCTCATCCTGAGGCTTGCAAAAACAAAAAAGCCCGCCACGCCGAACGCCGCAAAAAGAATCTGACGCTTTACAAAATAAAACGAATTTCCGAACATCCTCTGTGCTGAACTCTGCGTGCAGAAATACTGCGTGAAGATACCAAGACCAAGCAGGAGAATCACCGTCACCACAAAGAATATGTCGCTCTTCCTGTAACTTGAAACGGAACGTTCCGCAAAAAAACTGTATTCAGCCATCACGCCCCCTCCTTTGCAACAAGGGGAACAATCCTCTCAAGCGAAATTCCGCGCGAAGCCTTCAACAAAAGCACGTCGCCGTCTGAAAGCCTTTCGCAAAGCGAGGTTGCGATTTTTTTTACCGACCCTCCGTCAAAGTCCGGAAAGTAAACGCAATCCGCGACATTCATGGAAACGCACGTCCTGTACGCAGAAGCCATCTCCTTTCCGACAAAATATACAAAATCCGCGCCTGAAACAGACTTTCCAACCTCGGAATGAAGGCTGAACGACTCGTCGCCAAGTTCAAGCATGTCGCCAAGAACAAAAATCTTCCTGCCCGAAGCCTCAAGGCCTTTCATAAAACCAATCGCGCTATTCATTGAATCGGGATTGGCGTTGTAGCAGTCCTTCACGAGCGTTATTGAACAACCGTTTTTCAGAACAAGGTTTGACGTTTCCATGCGTCCGTCAACCGAATGGAGTTTTTCAAGTCCGTTTTTTATCTCTTCCGCCGTAAGACCGAGTTTTTTTCCAAGCGCGACCGCCGAAAGAGCGTTTGAATAATTGTATATTCCAGGAACCTTCAGATTCACCTCAAGACCGTCCACTCTGAAAACAGTTCCCGAAACGCCCCTGTCCTCTACAAAAACAACTCCGCTTTTAGAGGACGGAACGGACTTTCCGTAATATATTATCTCGCCCTGAACGCCTTCTGAAAGAAAATCCCTGAAATCGTCAGACTCTGGAATGAAGGCGCAGCCTTCTTTTCCCACATGGTCGAACGCGTGTTTTTTTTCAGCGGCGATGTTTTTTCTGCTTCCAAGAATTCCTATGTGCGCGCTTCCAATGTTCGTCAACACGGCGTACCTGGCCTTAAGCACGCCGCTTATCTCAGAAATTTCTCCAACACGGTTCATTCCCATCTCAAAAACGCCAACCTCGTGGAAAGCGCGTATGTTGAACACGGAAAGTGGAAGTCCCGTTTCTGAATTGAAGTTTCCCCTGGTGCTTACTACGTTGAATTTTTCCTTCAGCACGGAAACTATCATCTCCTTTGTTGTAGTCTTTCCGCTTGAACCTGTTACACACACCTTTACAAGACCTGGAAAACGCTCCACATAACAGGCGGCCGCATCCTGCAGCGCGCGGAGGGTGTCGTGTACAGTGATTATAAAAAGATTTACATGCTTCCTGCAAAGCCCGTCGTACATAGGAGCGTTCCTTGAATATTCAGAGTCGCACACAAAAACCACGGACGCGCCCTTTTCAGCGGCCTCGGGAACATACCTGTGTCCGTCCTGAACCTCGCCAACAAGCGGAACAAAAAGCGAATCTTCACACACGGTCCTTGAGTCCGCCTGTACATTTTTAAAACAGAACAAGTCCGGCGATTTTCCAGAGATTTCCCTTCCTTTTACAGCCGCCGCAAGCAAATCCAAAGACAGCAGCGAATCATCACATCTTTTCATCTATTTTTTAGCCCCGTTCATTTCCACACGCACTATGTCTTCCGTCTCGGCCTTGTGCATTCCAAGTTCCTCCACGGCCTTGCGTTCGATTTCGTCAGTGCTCGAAAGAATGCTTATGTCTCCTACAAGCCTCTTGTTCTGCTCTATGAGTTCCTGCTGCGTCTTTTCAAGACGGGCAATCTCCCTTGAGAGCTCCGAATATCTCCTTGTCTGAAAACCGTATCCAATCAAAAGGAGAGGAATGGAGGATGCAAAAAGACAGACCAGGGTCCTGTAAAAAAGTTTTCTGAAATCAACGCCCATCAATATCCCTCCACACCGTTCAGATGAAGGCTTCCCGCGTCGCGAATTTTTCGCACCACCCTGAGTTTCGCGCTCCGCGAAGGCGAATTCTCCAAGACCTCCTCGCTTGAAGGCTCGACAGGCTTTCGCGTAAGGACTTCAGCGCACGGAGACGAACCGCACCTGCACGAAGCGAACTCAGGCGGACACACGCACTCGCGTCCAAGGTTTCTGAAATAGTTCTTGACTATCCTGTCCTCAAGCGAATGGAATGTTATGACGGCAAGTTTTCCGCCTGGATTCAGACAGTTGAACGCGTTGTGCAGCGCGGATGGAATGTGCTTCAACTCGCTGTTTACCGCAATTCGCAGCGCCTGGAACGTTCTTGTCGCAGGGTGTATAGGTCCGTGGCGGTAGTTTGCGGGAACTCCGTTCCATATCACGTCTGCAAGCGCCCTGGAAGAAAGGATTTTTCCACCTGCACGCGCCCCTACAATCGCCCTTGCAATCCTGCGGCTGAGTTTTTCCTCGCCGTAAAGATATATGAGGTTTGCAAGTTCGTCCTCCCTGCGGCAGTTCACGATGTCGGCGGCGGACTCCTTTTCAGAACCGGGATCGAGCCTCATGTCGAGTTCCTCGTCGTATCTGAACGAAAAGCCCCTGCCGGAACGTTCGTAATGGAACACCGAAATCCCCAGATCAAAAAGAATCAGATCTGGTTTCGGATATTCACACGGATAGTCCGCGTAAAAGTTGTTGAACCATCCGTTATAAAAATGCATTCTGCCACCGTGACGGGAAAGCCGTTCTTTTGCCCTGGACTGTATGACGGAATCTGCATCAATACCAATTATATTGAGCGTGGGGAATTTGGACAGGAACGCGTCGGAATGTCCGCCCTCGCCAAGAGTGGAATCGCACATCCATGCGCCATTCTCGTAAGGTTCGCCGACGGGACTTAAAAATTTCAGGCACGGCTCCAACAGGACCGGAGTGTGAACGATTTCCATCTTGATAAAACCGCCGGAAAGAACGACTTGCACCGTCCCTTCCGGCTTCCCCTTCCACCATTTTGTTGAAATTCAAAAAAAAACAAGCCTTCGTCAGAAAGTGATGTCGTTGAATTCCTCCGCGGCCTCGCGGAAAGACTCCTCATTTTCTTTCTGATACTCACAGTAAGTTTCCGCATCCCAGACTTCCACAAAGTTGGAAATTCCGAGAACAGTGCAGTCCTTGTTCAAATGAGCATACTCCCTAAGGCTCTGTGGGATGGAAAGCCGTCCGCTCTTGTCAAACTCCACAGGCTGCGCAGAGGCAACAAAATGCCTTACAACCTGAAGGTTCTTCTTCTTCATCATCGAAGCGTTTCCCGTAAGTTTGTCCCTGAACGACTCGAATTCTTCAATGGTAAAAAGCCACAAGCAGGCATCCAATCCCTTGGTGACCATAAGAACGTTCTGATTGACGGCAGACCTCAACTTCGCAGGGAACGAGATTCTACCCTTTTCGTCAATCGTATTGTTGTATTCACCAGTCAAAAGATTCATACCCACTTTCTACCACAATTTACCACATTTTCCCACTTATGAATCATTTTACAGTAAAAGAATCTAAAGTCAATGCGAAAAAATGCCGAAAATTCAGAAAATCAAAAATAATTTTTCATACTTGTATATGCTTGTATAGGTACGCTAGATATGGTGATAAACACTCTGAACGAAAGTTCCCTGCACAAAAGCCTGAAGGATCTGTATTCGCTCCAGGACGGAAGCGTAAAAGAAGCGGAAGTCGAGGGCGCGATCCACGACATAGTACTGAAGGACGGCGGAATAATAGAAATACAGACAAAAAACCTTGCAAAAATGCTTCCAAAGGCGATGAAGGCGATTGAAAGGGGAAAAAACTTCACCGTAGTCCACCCGATAATCCAGGAAAAGACCATCGAAACATACACAGGCGACGGAAAACTCGTTTCAAAAAGAAAAAGTCCTGTAAAAGAGTCCGTGTACAGCGTGTTCAGGGAACTCACCGCGCTGTACCCCGTGCTGCTGGAAGACAACTTCTCGCTTGAACTTGTATTCGCCTCGGTTACAGAAAAAAGAATCAAAACAGAAACACCCGAACAGTCCAAGAACGGAAGAAGAAGGTTCAAAAAAGACTGGCAGAAGAGCGACAAAGTCCTGGACGAAATAATACAAATCAAAAAACTCAAGTCAAGGAAGGACTACATCGCGCTCCTTCCGTTCCAGAAAGAAGACGCGGAATTTACGGCAAACGACGTAGCGGAACACATAAAAAAACTTCCGCATCAGAAAAGTTCCGCACGGAACAACGCAAGCCTTATGCTGTGGGTTTTTACCAGAATGGAAATAATAGAAAAGACTGGAAAGAAAGGCAGGGCGAACACCTACAGGATAAAAATCTAAAAAGACGTTTTCTCCACGCGAACTGATTTAAAAACATGGGCGGAAAAATAAAAAAGCGGCCCGAATAAGAGCCGCCTTTTCAATGTCTTCAGGAAAGACTACCAGTTGTCCTGCATATCGTCTTCATCGTGGTTTTCAGAATCATAAAGATCCGTCACACAGCGAAGGTCGTCAAGATACATATAGTATGAACCTCGCGCAAGCATAGGACTACAGTCAACCCTGAAACCGATTATGCGAAGTCCAGGCTTGTCGCCATAATACGCGCTGGACTGGACGATTCCATGCTCTCCATCCGGACTTGGCGGAACAACGGCGGTAAGTTTCTTCCAGCCGGAGAATCCAAGATTTCCCATGAAAAGTTCATAGTTTCGTCCAAAATAATCTTCCACAAGAACATAAAGTTCATGCGCCTGATTTCGTCCGCACACCCACATTGAAATCGTTTTTGAGATTCCCTCAACAGGAACGGGCCTATGGGAGGTGATGTAGAACGAGTTCACGCCGCGCTTGAAGAATTCAACCTTTACACCAAGGACCATCACGTCCTCGTCTTCCTTTCCGCTGTCCTCTGGAAGCGGCTCCTTCATCGCAGGACTGCCTTCAAAAAGTCGGCCGGAAATCACGCCATAGTCAGGGGACATATGAACCGACCACGCGCCCTCCCTTTCAAACTTGTCGAGGGAAATTTCCCTGAGCGCCTGCATGGCCGAATCGTTTCCTATCGTTTCGGGATTAGGTTCGTCAACAATACTGTTCTGCGCGGAAACCGCAAAAACAAGGGCAAAAGCCATTACAAAAGATGCCGCTAACTTCTTCATTATTTTTCGTCTCCTGATGCACCTGTATTTTTACTTCCATATGAACCTGTTTCAGCACCGCTGAAGTCGTTGTCCTGCAGTTCATAGCCATCATAGATGAATGAAAGCGAGTTGGAAGTGTACTTGATGTTGTCGAAATAGATTGTAAAGTCGTCCACATACTCGGCGGCGTCGCTTCTTACCCTGAAGCCCACCAGAGTCATCGTCTTTGGACCTGAGCGGAGTTTTGAGTGCTGAACGAGCCAGCCCGGAATCTTTACGATTACGTTTTTCCAACCGTTGTGGGCGAGGTTTCCCGCAGGAAGAACGTGAACACGTCCGTCAGCATCCCTTACCATTATTTCAAGATAGTAAAGATAGTTCGCGCCCCAAACCCAGAAGTCAACGTTCGTTACATTTCCGATGAACGGAATCTCATAAACGGCTCCGTCCTTTGTAGGAAGAATTTCAAACCAGTTGTCGCCCTTCCTGTTGAATGCAGTCTGTACGCCAAGAACCTTTGGCTCAACGTCAGGCTCCTGAAAAGGCTTGAGCGAATTAGGAATGCCGGCGAACTTGCCGTACTTTGGATAATCCTTGGCGATGAAACGGCTTGCGTTCACAACCCAACTCCATTCCTGTTCCTTATCAAAATTGTCGATTACAAATGTCTCTACGCTTTTTGAGTTTGGCTGGCTGAAAACCGGTACGCAAATCACAAAAAGAAGAGCAAGATTTACAAGGACCTTGAAGACCTTTTTCATGTAAAACTCCTTCTTTCAATATTACATCCCGAAACAAACAGAATGCATCTCTTTTATTATCGGAATAAATATCTAAAATAATTACTCTATTATTCTATGATTATATTTAGGCTGGCAACGTTTGTCAAATTGTTTTGGGGAAATTGAAGCAAATATGGACCTGCCTAAAACTTGAACAAAAACGCCGTTTAACATACTAAATAGCCTAAATTTCGAGTTTTGTTAAGAATTTACAAAAAAAGCGTAAAACTTTAAAATTTGTTTACTACAACAAAAAAATAAAGGATTACGCTTATGTATGAACAAATCTACAACTTAACCTGCCTGTTTTTCAAGAGCCTAAATGAAAATTTTATGTATGAATATCTTTTATCCAAGTTCAATGGAAAAAGAGGTCCAAAACGAAACTTAAGTTTAGAACAGATAGTTGCATTAAACATATACAGATTTCATTTCAAAAGCGGAGACTTAAAAAATTATCACAAAATGATAAAGGAACTTATGGGAGATAAAGTTCCAAACCTGCCGAATTACGAAAATTTTATTAAAGCAACAAATAAATCAACAGCAACCAGTAAAATATAATTCCCCACAATAAAAAAGGTTTTCAACCATCTGTTATAATGGAAATTGCAACAGCCAAAAAACAGGAGGAAGAAAACCTTATGGATAATTTACCGCAAAAAAGAAGAAAAGAAAACGGCTGCTTCGACTACAACAAGCGGCTTCTGCTAGAG
>JBHAFG010000084.1:0-33269 GCA_041855945.1 Treponema sp.
GCACATCCTGGCTGGGCGGACGGCGTTGCAAACCATCTTTTGAACGGAAACTCATACCACGCGCCGGACTACTCAAACAGAAGTTATCTTGACCAGATTGACTTTCCAATGCACTGGGCGTTCAATTCAGTTGGAGACGCCTTCAGCACCGCTGTAGGAACAAACGACCCTGACTTTAACGATGCGACATGGAACGTAACATACGTAGACAGCCACGACTACGCTCCGGACAACGCGCCTGAAAGCCAGCGTTTTACAGGAAACTGGCCTGACAAACTGAACCTCATGTTCACGTTCAGGGGAATTCCTTGCATCTATTACGGCTCTGAAATCGAGTTTAAAAAAGGATTTCCAATAGATCCTGCAAATGCACGGACAAGCCTTGAAGCCTCAGGGCGCGCATACTTTGGAAGCCATCTTGAAGGAAATGTTGTGGCGTCTGACTTTGGCGCTTATACGGCAAGCGGAACTGTAGCGGAAACTTTGAACCATCCTCTTGCAAAGCACATAATACGTCTGAACAAAATCCGCCGTGCAATACCCGCCTTAAGAAAAGGACAGTATTCCGTTCAAAACTGCAGCGGAGGAATTTCGTTTAAGAGAAGGTACACCGACGAAAACGTTGACAGTTTTGTACTTGTAACTATAAATGGAGATGCGACGTTCTCTGGTCTTCCAGGCGGAACTTACATTGATGTTGTAACGGGAGATGTAAAGAACGTTTCAAACGGCGGTTCTCTTTCAACATCGGGCTGCGGCGAAAACAATATGCGTGTGTATGTAAACACAAGTCTTGCAGGCTGCGAGGTTACCGGAAAAATCGGCGAAAGCGGAACATATCTAAAATAGCACTTGTTTCGGAGAGGATTTAAGGCTTTTACAGGGCAAATTTTGTAAACAACGCCTTTGAATCGGGGAAAAGATTCAGGGCTTGATGTTCGAGGAGTAAGAAATGAACAAATTTGGAAAGATTTTCTTGTTTGGACTTGCAGGACTTGGCATTGCACTTTCGGGCTGCAAGGGAAACGTTGAAACTACACCTCCATCTGTAAAGGAACTGGCTTTTACATCGGAGGTCAAGTCAAAACTTGACGCCATCAAGGTTGGAGAAAAGTTTTCTCTCAAGGTAAACGCAACCTACACGGACGGAAGCGTTGAAAAGGATTTGAGTCCGCTTTCAAACGATTCTCTAAAGATTTCAGCAGAAGGACACGCCAGCATGGACGGAAAAGGCTATGTAAAAGCGGATTCAGTTGGCGAGTTTACGCTTCTTGTTGAATACAAGGGAAAAAAGCAGACGTTTGACTTTACTGTAAAATCTGCAGATTCTCCTGTTGTAAAAACGCTTACAGGCATTACAGCCCAGTCTTCGTTGACTCTTGATGTAGGGGAAACTAAAGATCTTCCTTCAACAGTTGAGGCGACATATTCAGACGGAACAAAACAGTCTGTTTCTGCAACATACAGTACTTCTGACACAGGAATAATCTCTGTTACGGGAAATGCCGTAAAGGGTCTTGCAAAAGGAAGCGCGACTGTAAAGGCAAGTTACACCGAGGGCGGCGTTACAAAGGAAGCGACTGTAAGCGTTACTGTAAATGAAGTTGTTTTGCCTACAGACACTCTTGAAAGCCTTACATTGAGCAAGACTTCCATTGAGCTTTCAGTTGGAGAAACATACGACCTTTC
Source organism: Treponema sp. (assembly GCA_041855945.1). Lineage (GTDB taxonomy): Bacteria > Spirochaetota > Spirochaetia > Treponematales > Treponemataceae > Treponema_D. The sequence continues at coordinate 1,690 of JBHAFG010000084.1, forward strand.
TTCGATAACTGCGACCGCAAAATTTACAACCGCTGGAAATACAGTTGTTACTCCAACATATACATCTGGAAACACTGCAAAGGCGACTGTAACTGGAAACAGCCTTAAGGGAATTGCGGAAGGAAGCGTAACAGTAACGGCGTCCTACGAAAAAAATGGCGTTACAAAAACTGCCGCGCTTTCTGTAACGGTTGAACCCGCCGCGGCGGAAGACGGTTCTGGAAATGTTTCATTTCAGTTTTAATGAACTGAAAATAAACTGACTTTTGTAAAGCGGAGCGCCTGTTTTTTAAAAACTGCATTACGGCACTTCGCTTTATGTTCCATACCAGACGACTAATTTTTGAGGTTATAAATGACAAAGAAAATATTTCTTGGCCTTTTCGCGGCGCTGCTTCTTGCAGGCTGCGGAAACATGGTGGACCAGAATCCAGAAAATCAAAATCCAATGGAATACGGAAGCCTTGTGCTCCAATCGACTGCAAGGGCGCTGGATAAATCTTCCATAAAATCCGCGGTGGTAATCGTTACAGGAAACGGAATGGGCGCCGCGATAAGCAAATCTACAAACGAAATTTCAGACGGAAGCGGTAGTGTAGAAATTACAGGAATCCCTGTAGGAAAAAACCGCATAATTTCCGTATACGCGTATTCAGATTTGGACGGACAGACCGAGGTTCAGGGCGCTGTAATACGCGCTGTTGTAGACATAAACCCGGGTGTAAACACGCTTTCGGCGGTAAACTGGGAAACGTCAAAAAAAGGCTACGTGTACAACGCGCTGTTTGAACGCGGAGTGGACGTAAGGAATCTTTCCGCGGCGCAGATGTCCGCGATAGAAAATTCAACTCCGGACGTCCATGCGGTTTTGATAGACACGGATCTGTTTGCAGGCGACTATGGAACGGACGGAAGCGGACTTCGCCCAAGTTCAAACTACATATTGAAGGCGGGAAGTGTTACCGTTACAGCCACAAACGTGAACGGCTGTACGTTAAAGATAAACGATCCGCTTTCTTCCGACGTAACGGTGAACGCCGACGGAAGTGTAACAATTCCAAATGTCGCGCCTGGCGAATGGACCATGAGCGCGTCCAAAGATTCCGATACGGCGACAGCCACTGTAATTGTTGCGGAAAACAATGCAACGCCTGTAAGTGTAACTTATGGCTCTGGAACAAGCCTTGCCGGAAAGACTATTGTCTTTGTAAAATCTTCAAGCGCGCCTGATCTTTGGGCGTGGGAAGATGACAGCGGAGTGGAACTGTCTAGAGCCCTGGGTGGAACTTGGCGTAATAGCAGCGCGGCGACCCTCATGACACCTGCAACATCCGACTACATGGCAGAGCCTTCCGGCTGGTATATGATGGATTTTACAAGTGTAAGACCTTCTGACAGCACAAAGACAATAAAATTCAAACTCAATTGGGATGCTGCGAAAACAGGACTTGCAACAACATTCTGGTATGACTCAAGCGCATCCGGTGTAAACCCTTCTCCTGTTGCATCGGGTCTTGAAATTACACCTACAAATCCTTCAGTTCCTGTAAAACCAAGCATTTCAATCAGTCCTTCAGGCGGAACTGTAAGCACGACAGGTAAGATTACAGTAACCTTGGGAAATGGAAACAGCACCATAACGTCTGCTTCTGTAACTGCAAAGTGCGGCTCTACCACAAAGACGTACGCTTATTCAGACTTTACAGGCGATGTCCTTGACATAAACGTGGGAGATCTTACAGAAGAAGATGCAAAGACCATTACGGTAAGCGCAAGCGCGACAAACGCAAAGGGAACTACATACAGGAACGCAAGTCTTACAAGCCAGGCGGTTCAGGCCGTAAAGATTTACGTTTCAGCAAATTCCGCGCCTACAATCTGGGCATGGAATGCAGGAAACACAAATCTCTTTACAGGAAGCGAAGCCTATCCAGGACCTACAATGACTCCTGCCACGGGAATGAACAATCCTGAAAAATGGTTTGTCGTTACCCTGGACCCTGCAAAAATAACGCCTGAAAACACAGATCCAATCAAGATTATTGTAAACGGAACAGGCGGAGATCTTGCGACAGGAAAAACAAAAACTTTCTGGTATGACGCATTGGGACTCTGCGGCGCCGCAAACACATATTATGATTCCGACCCTACAACGCCTCCTGACCCTGTAAAGCCTACTGTAACAATCACGCCGGCTTCTGGAAAAGTTTCCACAAAAGGTTCGATTTCTGTAAGTTTTACAAATGGTTTTTCAACCATAACGAGCGCGACTGTTACAATAAACGGCCAGGCCTTCGATATGGGAACTGAGGCGGGAACATTTACAAAGACGCTTGAATCGCTTGGAATTACGGGCGACAATATCCCTATAAGCGTTGCGGCTTCCGTTACAAACGGCGTTGGAACTACAAATGCAAGCGCAAGCCTTACATCAAGGTACGTTGACCCTTCAAAGGTTGACACGTTCACCTGGGACAACGTGAACGCGTATTTTGTATTGACCGACAGGTTCCACAATGGAGACACAAAGAACGACTACAGTTATTACAGGACGAACAGCGCAAAGAATCCAAGCATTCCAAACGTGGCTACATTCCACGGCGGCGACATAAAGGGTCTTACAGACAAACTTGATTATCTGGACACTCTTGGTGTAAATGCAATCTGGCTTACCGCTCCATACGAGCAGATTCACGGCTGGGTTACAGGCGGAGGATCTTTCCCTCACTTTTCTTTCCACGGCTATTACGCGCTGGACTGGACGTTCATGGACCAGAACATGGGAACAATCGAAGAGTTCAGGACTTTTGTAACCGAGGCGCACAGAAGGGGAATAAGGATTGTAATGGACGTTGTAATGAACCACACAGGTTACAATACAATCGAAGATATGATTACATACGGATTTGGAAGCACAACTGTAACGGACCACGGCTGGGTACAGGGCGGCCCTGCATGGGACAACAATCACGCTGTAACAGACTATAATAGCGAAAATTGGTCAAAGTGGTGGTCAGGTTGGGCAAGAGGCTTTGAAGGAAAATTTGGTTTTGCATCGGTGGGCGGCGGAGATTTACAGATGAGTCTTGCAGGTCTTCCAGATGTTGTTACAGAATCCACAACCACCGTTTCAATTCCTACATTCTTAAGAACAAAATGGAACGCTGAACTTGGAAAAACTACAGTTGTTTCCGCCGGCAATACAACAGGAAATTCCTTTGTGGACTATCAGCTTCCTTCAATTGCAAACGTGGACTGGTACAACAGGAGCGGAGACTGGCGTGCTGACAGCAAGGGCGCGCCTGCAGACTACATAATAATGTGGCTCAGCGCGTGGGTACGTGAATTCGGCATAGACGGATTCAGGTGCGACACTGCAAAACACGTTGACATGTACAGATGGGGTCAGTTAAAAGACGCCTGCCAGTCCGCGCTGCTTGCCTGGAGGGCGGATTCTTCAAAGGTCGACGAGTCTGGCGCAAAGGACTGGGAGCAGAACTTCTGGATGACAGGTGAATGTTTTGGTTGGACTTCCACATCAGGACAGGGCGACTATTATACAACAGGCAAGTTCGACTCCATGATAAACTTCAGCTTCAACGGAACTTCAGGCGGTTCAGGTTCAACTCCAACTGAGTCTGCCTGGTCAAGCTATCTTTCCATAAACAGCAACGCGGATTCAGACGGAAACGGAAACAGAAACAGTGTGCTGTCCTACGTTTCAAGCCACGATACAGGACTTCACAGACCTTCCGACCAGAAACTTCTTGGAACGCGTCTTGTTCTTCTTCCAGGCGGCGTCCAGATTTACTACGGAGATGAAAGCGCCCGTCCTGGCTGTGATGGTCAAGGCGACAAGGACATGATTACACGCGGAGACATGAACTTTGGTCAGAATACAGATGTTGTGGCGCACTGGGGAAAACTCGGTACGTTCCGAAAATACAATCCTGCCGTAGGAGCGGGAACTGGTTCTGCAACAAAAAGGTCTTACAGCGGTCCTGCAGGCGAAAGCAAGGTTGCAATCGGTGTAAGCGGCGCCACTGTAAACGTTCAGGGTCTTTTTGAGAACGGAACTACAGTGTACAACTGGTACGACGGTGCGTCCGCTACAGTAAGCGGGGAAAGCGTTACATTCAATGGAGGAACAGGAAGTGTTCCAATCCTTGTTTCAGACAAAAACCCTGCGACATTTGGCGTAACGTTCTAACAATTACAGGCGCTCTCAAGTTCCTGCTGCGGCAGTGGACTTGAGAGTTTTTTTTAAGCGGATTTGCGCGGCGTTTTTTTTATTGCGCGGAACACGGCGTTTTTGCGCGGAGTTCTGCGAGGCGTTTTTACATCGCACTGCGCCTATGGAATCGCGTTTTTAAGTCCGTTTGAAAAAAAAATTAAACTTGTAAAGAGGAAAGAAAATAAATGAAAAACAGATCATTTGTAAGAATTTTTTCGGTGTTTGGACTTTTTGCCGCGCTGCTTTTTGCGTCGTGCAGGGAGGCTGTAACGCTCACATCTGCGGCGGAAGTTGAATACGGAAGCCTTGTTGTAAAGGCTTTCGCCTCGGCTTCGACCTTGTCTTCTTCAAGGGCGGTGGACAGGTCAGAAATAAAAAAGGCTTCTGTAAAGGTTTTGGGCCCCGACTTTGCGGCAATCGAAGAGGCGGACATACCTGTTGAAAATGGAAGAGGAACTGCAAACATCCTGCAGATTCCTGTAGGAAAAAACAGGCTGGTGTGCGTCCAGGCGTTCACTGATTCTTCAAAGATTGACGGCGTTCTTTTAAGCGCTGTAAAGGACATTCAGCCCGGCGAAAATACAATCGAGATTGACTGGACTTCTTCTGTAAGGGGAACTGTATACAAGTCGCTTCTTGAGGCGGGCGTAAATGTTTCAACCTTGACGGATGCCCAGACTGTTCAGATAGATTCCGCGATTCCGCAGGGAATACACGCCACCCTTGTTGACGGAGCCTCGATTGCGCAGGATTTTAAAAATTCTTCCCTAAAGCCGGCTTCTTCCCATGTAAAACAGACTTCAAGCGTAACAGTAAAACCTGAAAATATGTCCGGCTACAAGATTGCGATAAGCGATCCTGCTTCTGAACTGCAGACTGCGTCTTCTTCCGATTTGACGTATCAGGTTCTGGAAGGCGACTGGAAAATCTACGTATTGGATTCTTCTGGAAACCTTGCAGCCTCGTCCTTGATTACAGTTACAGACTCGGACACTTTGGAAATACAGGTAAAAAGAACCGAGGGTGTTGTAAATCCAACCGACAGGATAATCGTGAATGTTCCAAAAAGTTTTAACTACACGCACTGCTACGCATGGGCGGTAGGCGACGGAACAAAATATCTGGGTGAATGGCCTGGTTCAAGCATGACGGAAAACGCTGATTTTTACACCGCGACCATAAACTCAACCTCAACAAACCTGATTTTCAGTAAAAACGGTGCAAATCAGACCGGCGACCTTTCTGTCTTGCAGCCCGGAATCTACGAATACAATGGAACTAGTTTTACAAAACTTGAAGATTCCCCTGAATCAATACAGATTACAGTGGGTTCTGCCCCTCTTCCGCCGTCGCCTCCTGATCCTAGCGATGAGGTTTTAACGGGAGACTTCAATCAACTTAGAATGTATCAGGTGATGGTTTCTTCGTTTCAGGACGGAGACTCAGGCATAGGATATCAGACCGCTTACGGTCCTAGCGGTGCAAGGACAAATGGCGACCTGCAGGGAATCATAAACGCGATTCCATACATTAAAGGTCTTGGAATGAACGCCCTTTGGCTTACACCAATATTTGATTCTACAGGTGGAAATTCAAGCGAACAGTTGAATTCCACAGGCTATTTTGCAAAGGATTATTTTAATGTTGATCCACACTTTGGAACAAATGAAAAATTCAGGGAACTTGTAGATGCCTGCCACGATAACAATATGTACATAATATTGGACGGTGTTTTTGGGCACTGGTCTGCAAACGGAGTGCAGGCTTCTCCAAGCGGAAAATCTCCTGCACGCTCGAACGGACAGTATAAGGCCTGTGATTATCCTGCAAGCCTTGAGTTTTTTAGTGAAGTTGCAGCACATTGGATTGCAGAATACAAGATTGACGGCTGGAGGCTTGACCAGTGCTACCAGGTTGGGCTTGGCGAATACGGAGAAGGAAACGGCGACAACTGTTTTACAGGCGGACGAAACTACTGGTACGACATAAGAACGGCCGTAGAAAACGCTTCAAACAGCAATACTGGAACATGGGGAACAATGGGCTACATGGTTGGCGAACACTGGAACGGAGACGCGTCAATAATACAGAGGGGAAGCGTTGACAAGGGTAGCGCGCCGGGCTATGGGCTTCGTTCATGTTTTGACTTTCCAAGCAGATACAAACTCGTTCAGTCAATGGCTACGGAAGAAAGCAAAAACATAAGCGGCACTTCATTTGGAGAATGTATAGACTATTCTTATTCAACATACACACAGAAGGGCTACACACATTCCGAAGGATATTTTCCAAATCTGTTTATAACAAACCACGATTTGGTGCGTTTTGGAAATTTAATAAACTGGAAGTTCAGCGAAACCCCAAACAGCGACAATTATTGGAAGAGGCACAAGGTCGCCCTTGCCTCGCTTGCGGCCTACACAGGTCCCATCACAATTTATTACGGCGATGAATGGGGCGCATACGTTGAAGGCTACTACAAATCGGGAGATCTTGGCGCGTACAACGACAACGTTGCCCGTTCAACAGGAAAAATAAGCGGCTTCAATACAAAGGAGCAGGATCTTGTAACATACACGTCGGCCCTGATGGATATGAGAAGCAGATACACGTCGCTCTGGAAGGGAACTTCCACAACGTTAAGCAAGAGCGAAACGCACTATGTGGGAAAGAAAACCTTGAACTCTGAAACAGTCTACGTGATTTTAAACTATTCAGGCTCTTCGTATTCTTACAGCGGACTTTCTTCTGGAAAAGATTTGATTACAGGAGAAAACGCCTCTGCTTCTGGCAGCGTTCCTGCATACAGCGCAAAGTTCATACTGGCAGACTAAACAGACTGTAAAACTGGCTGTAAAACTGGCCGCCATTTTTCTTTAGGCCTGTATTACAGTCGCCAAAAAATAAGGAATTTTTTTAAGGAATTGACGGAAACATGAAAAGAATGGGAAAAATTATTGGATTTATGGCGGCCCTTGCAATTTTTGCAGGCTGTTCAAACCTAATCGAGTCTGGAAAATCTGCGGAAGAAAAATTCGGCTCTCTTACACTTGCAGGTTCAGGCGAAGAAGTGTCAAAAAGCCTTGTTCATTCAGAATTGAGCGTTTCAAGTGTAAAGGTCTACGGTTATGGAATACAGGCCATTGTTGGAACTTCAAGCACTCTGGTGAACGGTGGTGGAACTGTTACGGTTCAAAAAATTCCTGTTGGAAGGCGTGTCGTTGAAATTGTGTCTAACAAAAGCGGGGCGGTTCTTTACGCCGTATGCGACATAAAGTCTGGAAAAAATGCAGTTTCTGTGGACTGGTCCACAACGGCCGTTGGAAAAGTGTATTATGAACTTTCAAAGACGCAGGAAATAAGTTCTGTTCAGCCTTCCGACTTTTCTTCGGCGATAGACGTTGCGGCGCATCCAAGTTTGATTGACGCTTCAAAAATCGCGTTGGACTACAAAAACGGTTCTTTAAAGTCAAAGGAAAACTATATTCTTTCAACTGGAACAGTCGTGTTCACCTGCTACGGTTTTGAAGGAAAGGCAATAAACATCGCAGATCCGTCGTCAAATTCCGCGCAGGGAGTTTCAGACGGTTCTTCGTTTTCAATTACAGACGTGTATCCTGGAACGTGGAACATTTACGCCGACGGCGTGTTTGTAAAAACAGTAAGCGTCGCTTCCGGAACGAACAATGTTGTTATTGGAAATCCGCTTTACGCCCACACTGTAATATATGTTTCCGCTCCCTCCGCGCCAAGAATATGGATATGGCAGGAAGCGGGCGGTGTTACAGATGGGGCGGTTCTCATGGGAACTGACTGGAATGGGCGACCTACGATGGTTCCGGCGGTTGGAATGAAAAATCCCGACGGCTGGTTCATGTATGACCTTACCGCAAACAGCATAAATTATACGCCCGGCGTGAACTTTTGCATCATTGTAGGAGATGGTCCAGACAAATCCACAGACATGAGTTCCACATTCTGGTACGACCATGCAGGAACAGTATCTTCTGAAAAAAAGATTTACAGCGCAGACCCAACACAGGCGCTTCTTTCAAACGACGCAGGCCTTTCTTCTGTAAGCGTAAACGGAAATTCGATTTCTGTTTCTTCTTCAATGACGCTGGACTTACCTTACGCTTCTGAAACCGCGACTGTAGCGGCGGCCGCTACCGACAGTCTTGCAAGCGTTGTTGTTTCGCCAAGTTCAGAGCAGCAGATTGCGGCCGGAGGCTCAAAGGTGTTCACGATTACCGTTACTGCCCAGGACGGCACGCAGGCGGTGTATTCATTGACTGTAAACAGGGCGCCTCTTGTTGTGGACGATGTAAGCCTTCTGTCGCTTAAGGTGAACGGAATTTCTGCGGGCGCAAACGGACTTTCATACTCATTTACAAAAAGCGGTTCTGCAGATTCGCTTGAAATATCTTCTGTTGTTGCCACCGCCACGGACAGCGCGGCGCAGGTTACATACAGTGCGATTCCGTCAAGCGTTGCAAGTGGAACTCCTTCTACTGTAAAAGTTACCGTGCAAAACGGAAGCAAAACCGCCGTCTACACCCTTACAATCACCTATACAAAACAGCAGGGCGAAGAAAACGATTATTACTGGACGAACAAAAACGGCTGCGGCGTTGAAAAAACGATTTCGTCTTTTTCAGACTGGGATGAAAGCATGAAGATTGCCCAGGGAGCGGCAAACGATGACCCAAGGGCGTTCCGCGGCTATCACGAAAAGGCTACCGATTTTTACGCCCTTTACGCGGCGTATGACGATGCGAATCTTTATTTGATGGTTGAAATGCCAAGCATAGACGGAAGGGACATAACTTCAACGGACTGGCAGTACGCCCTGGATAAAAATCTTGGAATGGGAGTCGGAATAAATACAGGAAAACGCCCTGCAGGAGACGGCGAAATGGATACGGGCATTACACCTTGGCATGCCGATAAGTTTTATTCCATAAGCGAGGGCATAGACACGCTCCTTATGTTCCATCCGGCAGAATACGCAGTTCCAGGATTTTTTGTAACAAAACCTGACGGAAAATTCAGTTACGACGAAAACTACTGTCTTACTTTTACCGCACAGGGAGTTGCAACATCAAAGGAAGTTGGACTTGTAAGCCAGAACCTGTATGGACGTTCTGACAATTATGGGCTTTCAATGGCTGAATATGTTTCCAAAACCGACTATGTTGACATGCTTGCAGACCCTGAAAAGGAAGATGTTTCCGGCTACAAGTACCAGATTACAATATCCCTTGCGGGTCTTGGAATAGACAAGGCTTATTTAAAGCAGACAGGAATTTCTGTAATGACGTTCAGCACTTTTGGCGCTTCGATGATGGACGCCCTGCCTTGGTGTAAAAACCTTGTCGACAACGCGTCCAAGGCGTATTCCAAAGACGATAGCACGTCGCAAGAAAAAGAAGACGTGGATGTCTACGATGTTCCTCTGGCAAGGATAGGTCGCCAGTAGCGTTCAGGCGAGGCGCGAACGTGCAGGGCGGAATAAAAAAACTTTCCTGCACGTTGCGATTTTGTCCTTGATTTTTTTAACCGCCCAGATATGCGCTTTTTATTGAATCGTCGTTTATAAGGTCGCACGCACGCCCTTCGCGCAGGATGTGTCCTGTTTCAAGGATGTACGCCCTGTCCGCGATGGAAAGCGCCTTGTACGCGTTCTGCTCCACCAAAAGAATTGTAGTTCCGTCGGCGTTTATCCTTTTTATTATTTCAAAAATTTCGTCTACAAGTATCGGCGCAAGACCCATGGAAGGCTCGTCCAAAAGCAGAAGTTTCGGCTCGGACATCAACGCCCTTCCCATTGCGAGCATCTGCTGTTCGCCTCCGCTCAAAGTTCCTGCGTTCTGCCTAAGCCTTTCCTTTAGTCTTGGAAAAAGCGTGAATATTTTTTCCATGTCCTTCTTGATTTTTGCGCCGTCGTTTCTGAGGTAGGCGCCAAGTTCAAGGTTTTCCCTTACGGAAAGATTTGCAAAAATGCGTCTTCCCTCTGGCACTTGAATCAGATGTTTTTTTACGATTTTGTCCGCGCTTGAATCCGTTATGTCGCTTCCGTCAAAAAAAATCGTTCCCGACTGTTTTTTAATCAGATTTGAAATTGAATGCAGTGTTGTGGTTTTTCCGGCTCCGTTTGAACCTATCAGGGTTATTATTTCTCCCTCGTCCACATTGAAACTTATTCCTTTCAGGGCGCGTATCGCTCCGTATGAAACGTTCAGGTCTTTTACTTCAAGCATCATTTTTCTTCTCCAAGGTAGGCTTTGATTACCTGCGGGTCGTTCTTTATTTCTTCGGGAGTGCCCGTTGCGATTATCCTTCCGTAGTTCAGCACCATGATTTTTTCGCAGATTCCCATTACAAGTTTCATGTCGTGTTCAATCAAAAGAATCGTAAGGTTGAATTCCTTTCTGATGAAGGCAATCATTTCCATAAGGTCGTTTGTTTCCTGCGGATTCATGCCCGCGGCGGGTTCGTCAAGCAGCAGGAGTTTTGGCTTTGAGGCGAGCGCGCGTACTATTTCAAGTTTGCGCTGTTCTCCGTATGGAAGATTTTTTGCAAGTTCGCCGGCCTTTGCGTCTATTTTAAACAGCCTAAGAAGGTGCAGCGCGTTTTCCCTCATAAGTTCTTCGTCGCGGCGGAACCTTACAGTCCTAAAAAGAACGTCAAGCGGATTTGAAATTCTTGAGCCGTGCAGGGCGATTCTTACATTGTCCATTACAGAAAGGTTTCCAAAAAGGCGTATGTTCTGGAAGGTTCTTGCGATTCCAAGCCTGTTAAGTTTTGCGGCCCCTGCCTTGTTTATCACGTGGACCTTGCCGTTTCTGTCCCAGAACGAAAGCTGCCCCGAGGTTGGAGTGTAAATTCCGCTTACCATGTTGAACATGGTTGTCTTTCCGGCACCGTTTGGACCTATGAGGCCTGCAAGTTCGCCTTCCTTCAGTTCAAACGAGGCGTCTCCAACAGCGCAGAGTCCTCCAAAAACAATGGAAATATCGGAAGCCTGAAGCACAAGTTTTTTTTCTTCCTGCATTATTCGTCACCTCCGGCTGTTTTTTTTAAAGTCGCGGCGGACTTTGTTTTTTTTACGAATTTCTTGAACGTTGGAACGATTGTCTTTAAGCCTCCGTCCTTCAGCCAGTCGAACGCCGCCACAAAAGAAAATTCCCTTGTTCCAAGAAGTCCCTGCGGTCTAAAGAGCATTACGATTATCAGCACCGCAGGATATATCAGAAGCCTGTAGTTCTGCAGGAACCTCAGCCATTCCTGTAGATATGTAAGCACGTACGCGGCAAGCACGCTTCCCGTCATTGAACCCATGCCGCCAAGAACAACAAATATCAGGTAGTCAACGGATTTTGCAAACGCGCCCTGGTCGGGCTTTATGAATCCAACGTACATGACGTAAAGCGAGCCGCCTATTCCTGCAACGAACGACGCCGTTACAAAGCCCGCCATCTTGTATCGGAACGCCTGTATTCCGCATGAACGCGCGGCTATTTCGTCCTCACGAACCGCAAGCACCGCCCTTCCGTAGGACGATCGTATGAAATTCTGCACTAGCGTTATTATTACAACAAGGGATGCCGTTATGGTAAGGATTGCGGCCGTTGGATTCAGAGTGAGCAGGGTTGGAAATGTATAGCCGTTCGGTCCTCCTGTAATGGACTTCATGTTTACAAGGAATACGCGTATTATTTCGCCAAAGGCAAGCGTTACTATTGCAAGGTAGTCGCCTTCAAGTTTGAGCGTCGGAAATCCTATCAAAAAGCCGAACACCGCAGTTACAAGCCCTGCAAGAAGCACTGAAACTGGAAGCGGAATGTGCGCAAGGTTTGTAAATAGAATCGTTGCGTAGCCGCCCAGGGCCATGAAGCCCGCCTGTCCAAGAGAAAGCTGTCCTGTAATTCCCGAAATGAGGTTCACGCTTATCGCCATTATTGCGTTTATTCCTGCAAGCGAAAGGACGCCCGCCGCGTACGCGTTTAAAAGTCCAAGGGCGGTAAGCAGTGTGGGAAGTCCAATGAACAGTACTGAAACTGCAAGAAGTATTGTAAAATTACGTAAATTTCTGTTTTTCATTCTTTGCTCCGTCTGTCAGACCTTTACGGTCTTCTTTTTCCCAAAAATTCCCGTAGGTTTTACAAGAAGAATTACGACAAGAAGTCCGTATGAAATCGCGTCGGCGTATTGTGAACTTAAGTAGCCCTTTGTAAGGGTTTCTACCACTCCAAGCAATACGCCGCCCATCATCGCGCCTGGAATCGAGCCTATTCCGCCAAGAACCGCCGCTACAAACGCCTTGAGTCCTGGAATGTAGCCCAGCATAGGGTCTACCTGTGGATACGCCGTTGCGTACAGTACGCCTCCCGCTCCTGCAAGAACCGAGCCTATTAAAAATGTTATGGCGATTATTTTGTTCACGTTTATTCCCATGAGGGCGGACGCGCCAAGGTCGTACGAAACCGCCTGCATCGCCTTTCCCGTACGTGTCCTGTTCACTATGAAATTCAGAAGCACCATGAGTATTACGCTGGAGACTATTACAATCAACTGCAGGTTTGAGATTGAAAGATACGCGATTCCGTCCGCCCTTACAAGCGGAAAATTCACAGTCCTCATAGTTGGAAAAGGACGTGGATTTGGACCTACGAAAGGAAGAACCCGCATGAGGTTTTGCAGGATGAGTTCCACCGCAATCGCCGTTATGAGTGAGTTCAGTCTTGGGGCGGTCCTCAAAGGTCTGTACGCAAGCCTTTCAATGAATAGGGCAAGAAGTCCGCACAGGAGCATCGCCGACACGAACGCTCCCAGAAGACCTGGAACTGTAGGTCCAAGCGCCATCAATACAAAATATCCGGCGTATGCACCCATCATCATGATGTCGCCGTGGGCAAAGTTTATGAGTTTTACGATTCCGTAAACCATTGTGTAGCCAAGCGCTATGAGGGCATAAATGCTGCCCAGTGTAAGCCCGTTTATGAGCTGCTGTAAGAACATCGCACCGGTATTCATCAAACCTCCACAATCTGTAAGTAAAAATTCGCCCTCCCATTCTAATGAACCCAAAAGTCTTGTACAAGCACATAATATGGTAGATTCAGTGCAGGAAGTCTGCCTGTCCTTGAAAACATTGCGCGTTCAGTCCTATAATCACCGCATGGATCTATCAAAAATCTACATAGTTTTAGACCACCCCGACGAGCCGCGAAACATAGGTTCTGCGTGCAGGGCGATGGCAAACAGCGACATAACGCACCTGCGCATAGTGGGAAAAAAATCAGACTACGACGAGGAAAAAGTCCGCGTCCTTGCGATACACGCGGCCTATATATACGAAAACGCGGAATTCTTCGATTCCATAACACAGGCCACCAGGGACTGCGCCGTTGCGGCGGGCACTACAAGACGGCGGGGTCAAAACCGCAAGGAAAAACTCTACCTTCCGGAAGAATTTTCAAAGACCGCCGACATGGTTACAGGCTCGTCTGAAAAAGACGGACAGAAGGTTGCAGTGGTGTTTGGAAACGAACGCACCGGACTTACCGACGCGCAGTTTGACGAATGTACGCAGGGAGTTACAATACCGTCGTCTGAAAATTTCGGTTCGCTGAACCTTTCACACGCCGTCCAGATCATATCGTACAGCCTTTTCAGACAGAAAAACAGCCGCCTTACAGGCTACACTCCGCTCACCCTGGAACGCATAGACGCCGCCGTTCAAACAATCGCCGAAAGCCTTAAAAAAATCGGATTTTTCAAACTTGCAGGACGCACCGACATGGAGGCGTTCTGGCGGTCGCTTCTTTCAAGGGCGGCGCTTTCTGAAAGCGAGGCGAAGTACCTTGAAAAAATATTTACAAAGGCGGCGGGTCTTTCCTATAAAAAAACGCAGCCTGAAAGCAGGTAGGCTGCGCGTCTTTAAGCATTGAACGTTCTGTCAGTAGACTGTAGGAATCGACGAGTCTGGAATTTCAGGTTCGTCCTTCTTGAACAGCCTGTAGGCAAGCAGAAGGAATCCGTACCAGATGTATGGAAAAATCAGGAAGATTTTAAGAGGATTTCGCACAACCTCGTGAAAAACCTCGTGTCCGCGCCTGAACGTGGTTTCGCTTATGCGTTTTACACGCTTTGAAAAAATTCCCATCGCTTCCTTGTAATACAGGAATATGCTGGTTGAAAATTTTTCGCGCCTTTTGTACGCCCACAGGTTTTTCTCCTTTATTCCCTCGCTCATAAGAACCAGGGCGGGGCTTGTCTTGAATATTGACTGTACTATCACGTCTTCCATTGTCTTTGGGTGGTAGCCGTGGTATCTTCCCACGATTCTGAGCGTAGGGAAGGTTTCATGCACGTTCTGTTCCGCCATCCGCAGCGTCTGGCTTGTTGAGCCCAGAAGGTATATCGACTTGAAGTGCGAGTCCAGGACGCTCATTATGTTTATTACGGCGTCAAAAGGATTGTACCTTACAGGAATTTCTTTTTTGAGGAACGAGGCGCCCTTCAAAATGCTTTTTGAGATTGGAATTATGAGGTCGGCGTTTTTTATGCAGTTCTGGAATTCGCCCTTGTGCCTTGCCTTCAGAAGATTCCATATCGAAAGAAAAACTATCTGTTTTGGTCCCTGCCTTTCAAGAAGTTCAAGGACTGCCGATTCAAGGTGTTCCGGCTGGATTATGTCGACTGGAACTCCCACAACATTTATTCTCTGTTTATTCATTTTCATTCCTTATGCTTGTCTGGAGCGCCGCAAGTCCAAAAACCGCGGCGGTTTCGCACCTTAGTATGTTACCTTCAAAATGCACTGTTGCAAAGCCCGAAGAATTTAAAAGTTCAATTTCCGAAGGACTTATGCCGCCCTCGCTTCCAACCGCCAAGGCGGCGGACTTTATATTTTTGTTTTGAACCAGGCTTTTTAGCGTCCTTGAGCCTTCGTTCCTTTCCCATAGCACAACCGCCGCGCTGTCGCCCTGGGCTTTATTTTTCTTCCAGAAGTCAACCGCCTGTTCCGTTGTCATGGCCTCTGTTACAATGCTCTGTATCGGAGAGCCGCTCTGCTGCCTTGATTCCCTTATTATTTTTTCAATGCGTTCAGCCTTTTTTGCCGATGCCTTGAGCGAGTCCACCGACGACTTCTGTGAAAATTCTCCAATTACAGGAATTATGTATTTCACTCCACATTCAACCGCCTGCCGTACAATCTGTTCCATTTTTACAGGCTTTGGAATGTACTGCAGAAGAAAATATTCGATTCCAGCCGTTCCGTCGGATTCGTCCTGTATTTTTAAAGCCTGCGTTCCCCTGGTTACAGTTTTTTCATTCAGTTCCGACGCGGATAGGTCCGACGCGGCGGAACACAGTTGAAGCCTTGCGGTGCGGGCGGTCTGGTTCACCTCGCAGACGGTGGTGTTTTTAAGGCTTCCGTCCGGAAACCTCACGGAAACCATGTCGCCCACCCTGATTCTAAGAACCTGCCTAAGATAGCGGAAGTCTTTTCCGGAAATCAAAATCATTCCGTTCCTGTCCGCCTCGCTGTACGATATGAACTGCCTCATCTGTATTGATCTACTGTTTTTCCGTCTTTGATTTTTCCGCTTCTTCCTGAAGTTCTTTGAGCGTTTTTGTTGACGACAGGAGATTCTTGAAATCCCTGTTGTTTTTCAGCACGTCCAGGGCGGCGTTCAACTGTATGTCGTAGTCCAAATCGTATAGCTGGCTTGGGCGTGTGCGCCATACCTTTATGCGTACAAGACGGCGTAAAAGTCTTTCGTCAAGCCTGTATCTTGTCCTGAGTTCCCTTGCGTATGCGGCGATGTCCGCCTCGCTCATGTCCGGATGGTCGTCGACGTAGGACTCGATTATGTCGTCCTTCATAAGGTCTGCGTACGCCTTCTGCTCGTCTTCCGTAAGGTCGGGGTATGAAACTTCAAGGTCGGGCGGAATTCCTATCTTGTCGATGTTTGTGTCGCTTGGAGTGTAATATCTTGCGACTGTCATCTTTATTTCTTCCGTCGCGCCAAGCGGAATCACCTGCTGCACAGAACCCTTTCCGTATGAACGCTGCCCCACAAGGTATGCAAGGTGGTGGTCCTTTAACGCTCCGGAAAGAATTTCCGACGCGCTTGCAGAACCACGGTTTATCAGCACCACAATCGGAATGTTTTTTACGACTGTCGATTTTTTTGACGCCGAAAACGTTGAATTTTCCGAGGAAAGCCTGCTTTTTGTAGTTACAATCGGACCTTCTTCTATAAATTTGTCTGAAACTTCCGCCACGGACGTTATAAGTCCGCCAGGATTGTCCCTGAGGTCTATTATCATGTTTGTGTATTTTTTTTCGGCGAACGAAAGGAGCGCCTCCTGCACGCGTTCAGGCGTGTCGGGGGTGAACTGTATGATTCTAAGGTAGCCGGTGCTTCCTATCATTCCGAATTTTACTGTTGGAACTTCAATCAACGCCCTTGTAAGGTTCACGTCGAACACCATGCTCTTTCCCCTGAGGATTTTTACAGTAACGGAAGTTCCGATTTCTCCCCTAAGGCTGTCAAGAACAGTCTGCATGGTCATTTCAGGCGTAGGTTTTCCGTCTATCTCGATTATGTAGTCGCCCGAAAGGATGCCCGCCTTCGCTCCGGGAGAATCCTCCACAGGCGAGGAAACCTCCACGTACGCGGGTCTTGCCGCGGTGGATTCAGAAGGCTTTGATATTGTAAGGCCCACGCCGCCGAAATTTCCCGTGGTAGTGTCGGCAAGATCCCTTATCGTGTCGGAGTCAAGGTATGAGGTGTAGGGGTCGCCGAACGCGTTCATAAGACCCTTCATCGCCCCCTCGTACAGAATTTTTGCGTCCACCTCGTCAACATAGTTCTGCTGCACAAAATCGAACACCGAATTGAACCTTTTCAGGTAGTGGAAGCTTGAAACTTTTTCGTCGTGCACGGACGACTGGGAGAAGCACTGCGAGGCGAGGATTGAAACCAGAAATATGGAAAACGCCTTGCGGAC
Source organism: Treponema sp. (assembly GCA_041855945.1). GTDB lineage: Bacteria > Spirochaetota > Spirochaetia > Treponematales > Treponemataceae > Treponema_D. Next base: position 18,950 of record JBHAFG010000084.1, read on the forward strand.
CTTCAAAAACGTCTTTTTAATCAAATAATCATTCATGCACACATTTTAAGTTATAGGAACATTTTTTTCAATTCGTTCCCATGCATATTGGACGATTCGCCCTTTTAGAAATCAATGTTCTTGTGCTATAATCGTGAAATGCAGATAATTCCTATAGCCAGTGGAAAGGGCGGTGTTGGAAAAAGCCTTCTTTCCGCGAATCTTGCCATCGCTCTTGGGCAGGCCGGTAAAAAAGTCGTGCTTGCGGATTTGGATTTGGGGGCGTCGAACCTTCACCTTCAGATTGGCCACAATGTAAAAAACAGCAGCATAGGCACATATCTTACGGACAAGACTCCCTTTCAGGACATAATAGAGCCTACCGAATACGAGAACGTGAGTTTTATCGCGGGCGACTCTCAGATTCCAGGTCTTACCTCGCTCAAGGCCGCGCAGAAGGCAAAACTTGTTCGGAACTTCCACAGCATAGACGCGGACTTTCTGATTCTTGACCTTGGGGCGGGAACGCATCAGATTATACTTGATATGTTCTTGCAGTCGCCGCAGGGAATCCTTGTTACCGCTCCAACTGTAACCGCCACCCTGGACGGCTATCTTTTCATAAAGAACGCAGTGTTCCGCCTGATGTACACCACGTTCAAAAAGGGAAGTCCGGGCTGCGCCTTCCTTGACGGACTTAAAAACAATTCCGACAAGATGAAGAGCCTGTACATTCCAAAACTCATACAGGCCCTTGAACGCGTTGATCCGCAGAACACCGCGCTTTTCCTTTCAAGGCTCAGGCAGCTGCGTCCAAGGCTTGTGATAAACATGATTGACGATCCTAAGGACGCTGAAAAGGCGCAGAGGATAAGAAATTCATGCAGCCAGTATCTTGGACTTGAACTTGAATATCTTGGAATAATATACAGGGACCAGCTTCAGGACAAGGCGCTTTCTTCGCGGCTTCCTGTGATTGTGTACAAGCCCTACTGTGTCCTTTCACAGGCGATATACAGAATCGCGGAAAAAGTCATAGCCTCGGAGCCGCGGCGTTTTGACGACGACTTTACATACGGAACTGACGCGGCCTCGACGTTCGAGCAGGCCGACGAAGACGCGGCGGAGGACTACGAACTTAAACTTTCTGGAATCGACGACCTTGTTGGAAGCGGACAGCTTTCAAACGGCGAACTGATAGAAATGATAAAGACTCAGGCGTATGAACTTTCCCAGGTAAGAAAAGAAAATCTTCTTTTAAAGTCAAAGATTGTTCGAGCCGCAAAGCAGGGCTTCAAGATTTAAAATTTTACACCTGATATGGGGGATTATATGCTGCCACTTTATGTAAACTTTCCTTCGTGGATTCACCCAGAAATTTTTCCTGGCGTTCCAGTGCTTGGACTTCTGCGTTGGTATGGACTCATGTACATATTCGCTTTTGGAACCGCGTTTCTTATTCTTAGAAAACAGGCGGGGGAAGGTCTTCTTTCCACAAAGGACTACGAGCCAACCGAGGACGACCTGTTCAGCTTCATAGGATACGGAATTGTATGCCTTCTGCTTGGCGCAAGGATTTTTTCCGCCCTTGTGTACGACACCTCCGGTCTTTACATAAGAAAGCCGTGGCTGATATTCTGGCCGTTCAACGAGCACGGAAAATTTACAGGTCTTGCAGGAATGTCGTATCACGGAGGGGTGATTGGCGGTCTTGTGGGAATAATCATCTGGTGCTTTAAAAACAAAAAACCTCTTTTCAAATGGATGGACGCAATTGCGGTTTCGATTCCGCTTGGCTACACGTTCGGGCGAATCGGAAATTTTATGAACGGCGAACTTTACGGACGCATAACAGACGCTCCGTGGGGAATGGTTTTTCCTGCGGCGGAAAGGTTTTCAGCCTCGCTTTCGTGGGTGCAGGATTTTGCGCAGAAAGTCGGAATGGAAATTTCTTCCTTTGGAATGGTAAATCTTCCGCGGCATCCAAGCCAGCTTTACGAGGCGTTCTTTGAGGGAATCGTACTTGGTCTTGTACTGATTTTTTTAAGACGGCATAAAAAATGGGACGGACTTCTAAGCGGAATCTATATGGGCGGCTACGGTATTGCAAGATTTTTCATTGAATATTTCCGCGAGCCGGACGCCGACATAGGCTACAGGATTGCAAGGGATTCCTCCGCGCCCATCTATACAAACACCTCCCTGCTGAATTTTTCCACCGGCCAGGTGCTGTGCTTCATTATGATTGTGGGCGGAATCGGAATATGCGCCGCGACATATTTTGCGGCAAAAAAGAATGGCGCGTTCATAGAAACGCCCATAAAGCCTGCGGACCCGGAAAAAAAGCGGCGGAAGTAGAACAAAACGCCGCGCGTTCATTCTAAAACTCTGAAACGGATTTTAGTATTCTGGCGGACGCGTCATCTTTTTTCATTTTCTTCGATGAATCTGAATATGCTTGAAACCACCGCCACAATCTCGCGCGACGCGTTCCCGTCCGTGTTTCCATACAGCGTGTAGTCTGTTTTTGAAAATCGCGCGACCAGGGAGCCTTCAAAAAATACAAGAAAACCGCCGTTTCCGTTTATTATGGAATTTGAAAGGAAGCGTTTTTCGTATTTTGCGTTTTCGTCGACTGCAAAAATCTTGTATACGCCCTGGCTTCCAGAAACCTCGCCGAACATATACGGATATTTTACATAAGAATCTGAAAACGCATCCTGAAACCTGTATGAAAGTCCGTTCAACACAAAGGAACGTTTTAGATATGCCCTGTCTTTTTTGTAAGCGAATATCAGGATGTTCTGCTTCAATTCCTGCCGCACGCCTCCGACCGTAAGATACGCCCTGTATCTGTTCCTTGAAAGATGGCTGTCGTTTCCAACAAAGGGCATGAAAAAGAAATTCAGCGTGCCTTTTTCTGCTTTTCCACCTCTGAATGCGAGCAGGGGATTTGAAACAGGATATTTTATGCCCTTCTTTACAGCAACAACCACATCGCTTGAAGAACATGAAGGCGTCCGGGCGTTTTTTGCATCGTCAATGTTTTTCCCGCCTTTTGAAGCGTCTGTAAATATGATTTTCCCGGAGGAAGTTTCGTCCGCGGATGCAAAGTTTGCAGGATATTCCATGTCGGCGAATTTCTCAGGCAGTATGCTTGCGCAGGACGCAATGAACATTGCAGGCAGTACAAGACTAAAACAGAAAAGACGGTTTTTCATTTTTCCTCACTCCAAAAAAGATGCAGTTCAGCACCGCGACGTATTTTTTTAAAAGTTCCACATTTTCTTCCGATTCGTCTGAATAAATCCTGTACTGTTTTGCAGAAAAAGACGCCTCAAGCCTGTTTTCAAAAAAAACAAGGAATTCCTGCCTGTCGCTCAGAACCATGTGTTTTGTGCTTTCCGAAACTGATTTTTCCCGTTCCGCCGCAAAGACCTTGTACAGACGGCCTTCAGCGTCGTGTATCTTTGCAATCATGTACGGAAGCCTTTCGTCGGGCAATTTTGAAAAACTGTTCGGAAACAAAATTGAATTTTCCTCAAAAAGAACTTCGGGAATGAAATGCGTCCTGTCTTCGTCGGAGGAAATCCTCACGCCGCAGGAAAAATACGTCCGTTCGCCGTCCATTAGGATGTCTCCGTTCCAGATTTTTGTTTCATATCCAGTGTCGGTGAAAAATTCCTTTGGACTGAATTTTGGACGGGTGTACCGGCCGCCTGTTAAAATTGACGCGGAAGTGCCGGTTTTTGCAAGGTCCTTTTCCCTGTAAAGGAAATTTCCCTCCTGCTTTATTGAAGAAACTTCGATGTTTTCGGGAAGTTTTTCATGCCTCTCCGCCGACAGCGAAAGAATCATGCACGAAGTGTGAATTAGCGCGAGAGGAAGTATGAGTAAAAATGAGCGTTTCATTGTCTGTAAATGTTCCTGAAAAAATCTGTACTGCAGGCTCGTTAAAACGCGGGTGTGTTTTAATTGTCTCCAATACAAGCATACTGGAAGGCAAAAATCTGTCAATAGAGATTTTTGCGCCACGTTGAAAAACGCACTGTATTTCACTATACTTTTCTGACCATTTATTTTGAGGAAATTATGAGCGACGAAAAAAATCCTTTGCTTTGCCACTGGGCTGATCAGATGGCGGAAAAAATCATCAGTGAAAAGGGCGACTTGGACTCTTACACCTGCGCTTCGGGCATCACGCCGTCTGGAACTGTACACCTTGGAAACTTCCGCGAAATAATTACTGTGGACCTTGTTGTAAGGGCTTTGAGGGACAGGGGCAAAAACGTAAGGTTCATCTATTCATGGGACGACTACGACGTTTTCCGAAAAGTTCCTGCAAATATGCCAGACCCTGAGGTTCTTGAAAAATATCTTCGATATCCAATCACCGAGGTGCCCGACACTACCGGCCGCAACGAAAATTACGCGCGCCACCACGAGGTTGACATTGAAAAGCAGCTTCCGCGCGTGGGAATACAGCCTGAATTCCTTTATCAGGCGAGCCGCTACCGTGCGAACCGCTACGCGGAGGGAATGAAGAAGGCGATGCAGAAAAGAGATGCCATCAAGGAATGTCTTAACGCCTTCCGGGACGACGCGCACAAGATGAAGGCGGAAGACGTATACTGGCCTGTTTCGATTTTCTGCGGAAAGTGCCAGAAGGACACTACTGAAATAACCGACTACGACGGAGAGTACGGAATTTCCTATAAATGTGAATGTGGAAACTGCGAGACTTCTGACATCCGCTCGTTCAAGGGCGCAAAACTCGGCTGGCGTGTTGACTGGCCGATGAGGTGGAACGAGGAGAAGGTTGTGTTTGAACCTGGCGGAAAAGACCACATATCTCCGGGCGGTTCATACGACACTGCAAAACTTGTATCAAAAAAGATATACGGCTGGGATGCTCCCGTTACAATGCGCTACGATTTTGTAAACCTCAAGGGCGTTCCTGGAAAAATGTCCTCGTCAAAGGGAAAGGTCATCGCGCTTCCAGACGCGTTGGACGTGTATCAGGCGGAAGTTCTGCGCTATCTTTTTGCGGGAACGCGTCCAAACACTGAATTTGCAATTTCGTTCGACCTTGACGTCCTTAAGGTTTACGAGGACTACGACAAGACCGAGCGTGTTGTATACGGAATGGACAAAGCCAAGAGCGAAGACTTTTTGAACAAGGAAAAAAGGATTTACACCCTGAGCCAGGTTGACGGAAAAATCCCCGATGTAATGCCGTATCAGATTACGTTCAGAATGCTCACCACCCTCGTCCAGACTTACGGCGGCGACATAGACTCTGTAATAAAGTCGCTTAAAGACGTAAAGCCTGAACAGGAAGAAAGGCTTAGGCGACGATGTGAGTGCGCCTGGTTCTGGATTCAGCACAGCGCGCCCGACTGCGCGCCTGACTTCTGCTTCAGCCTGCGCGAAGACGGCTCTGCGGCAGCGCTTGAGGGCGACATGCTGAAGGCGGTGCTGCGTGTACGGAACGAGGTTGTTCCAAAGGTTGGAACGTATGGGACCGACAGGGAATGTCAGCAGGCGATGTACGACATTGCAACTGAAATCGGTCTTGATTCCAAGGCGCTTTTCACCGCGATGTACCAGGCCCTCATAAACAAGGACCAGGGGCCGCGCCTTGCTTCGTTCATGGGCATAATCGGACGGGAAAAACTCGAAAAAATCCTTTCCGTGTATTAGTCCATAAGTATTTTAAAACTGCACGGCGTTTTGAACGCGCGACGTTTTAGCCTGAATGTCTTACATTGCGGGGCTTTTGTTTTGCGTCCAGACCCTCGGCTTTTACGCGATGGGTTTGGACGCCGTTTTTATTTTGGTGCGTATTTTCCTAATATGCGCAAAAACCTACTGTGTAACCTTTGTGGAGGCCACGTAACTCTGTGTGTTCTTGAAGCTGTCGATTTTTGCGATGCGCGCCTGCCAGTATTCAGCCTCGCTTTTTGTCGTGTAAGGGCCGACCCTCACCCTGTAAAAGAGTTTGTTCTTGCTGTCGGTGTAGGTGAATACATCCGCAGGAATTCTGTTTTCGCCAAGAATTTCCCTTGCCGTGTCGGCGTTCTTTCTGCTTGTAAGGGAAGTTACCTGGACCCAGTACTGTGTTTTTTCAGGCGCGGCGTTCACAGCGGGAACAGGCTTTGGCTTTGCGCCCCTTTCCTTTGTCTTGAGGTTTGCGCCCACGTTGGATTTTGAATCTTGAGTTTTTAATGCCGTGGAAGAACCTGCAGGAACGTCTTCTTTTTTTACGGACGCTTTTGCTGTGGTGGCCGCGCTTCGTGAAGGCTTCTGTGATACTGCAGAAACTGTGTTTTTCTCGCGGTTTTCAGAACTTCCTTCCTTTGCGTCTGCAAGAATCGCGGCGTCCCGTCCTGTTAAATCTATTGTGGTGGTGTTGTTTATCACAGTCTGTGGAACGTCGATTTTTGTTCCGCCTGAATTGAGCGTAACCCTGTCGGCGTATACAGTAAGTTCGCCTACGCGGGCTACCGCGCCCTCTGTAATTTTGTCCCGCGGTTCAGTTCTGTTTTCTGTTGTGGACGCAGGAGTTTCTGTATTTTCCTGGGCGGTCAAAGAAACTGTGGTCGAAGCGTCTGCAATGGCGGCCTCTTCCTGATTTTTTTTGTCCGATGCCGGAAGGTTTCCTGTATAACTGGACTTTTTTTCTCCAGAATCAAGCGGAATCCAGCCGTTTTCCGCCGCGGGACGGACGCCCCTGTGGCCTGCGATTGTCTGGCTTGAGCGTGCGGTTGGAGGGAATATAAACAAGGCCGCGCCCAAAACAACAAGGAGGAATACTCCCACCGCAGCGATTATCCATAAAGTTCGTTTCTGTTCCATAAAGTCCTCTTGAATTCGATTTTTTAACCGTCTTATACTTCCTTATCGGATTTTAAGGAATTTTATTTACAAAAAAGTTAACGTTTTTTTCGCTGTTGTTTTTTTTCATGCGGCGTTCAAAGACTTTAAGAACGCGAATGTGCCGCCCTTACGCTCCCCAATTCCAACAAGACTTGAAATCTGCTATATTGTTCCGATGAAAACTTATTTTTTTGAAACCTACGGCTGCGAGATGAACGTTGCGGAAAGCGCCGCGGTTGAGCAGCTTTTTATTTCACGCGGCTGGAAGAAGGCCCGCAGCGCCCAGGTTGCGGACGTGGCCGTAATAAACACCTGTTCCGTGCGCAAGACCGCCGAAGACAGGATTGTAGGAAGGCTGGGCTGGTACGCGGGTCTTAAAAAAGTCCGCGAATGTCGTCAGGACGCAAAAATTAAGTTCATGGAAGAGGCGGTTGATTTTGTAAAGGACGGACCAAAACCGCTCACCCTGATTTTTATGGGCTGCATGGCGGAAAGGCTTCTGGATTCCGTGCAGAAAGAATGGCCTTTCATCGACTACGTTGTGGGAACTTTCGCAAAGTCGCATTTTTCAGAAATAGCAAGCGCGATAGACGAGGGAAGAAGCGCCTTCGTTCCAGACGACACGGAGCAGTACAGGTTCGCTCCCGTTTCATACGAGCAGGGAAATTTTGAAACCTTCGTTCCGATAATGCACGGATGCAACAATTTCTGCACATACTGTATAGTTCCATACGTCCGCGGAAGGGAGGTGAGCCGTCCTGTAAAGGAGATTCTGAACGAACTGGACGTTCTTGACGGTTACGGCGTAAAGGACATAACCCTTCTTGGTCAGAACGTGAACTCATACAGCGGCGTTGACGCGGACGGAAACCCTGTGAATTTCGCGCGCCTTCTAAAAATAATCGCACGGCATCTAAGGGAAACTTCGTCGCAGATTGGCTGGGTTCGTTTCATGTCAAGCCACCCAAAAGATTTTACGGACGATGTAATACAGGTCATTTCAGAAGAGCCCGTGATATGCAGGCACATACACCTTCCAGTTCAGCACGGTTCGTCCGAAGTCCTTGAAAAGATGAACAGGAACTATACGCGCGAGCATTACCTTGGCGTGATAAAAAAAATCAAGGAAAAAATTCCGGGCGTTTCCCTTACAACGGACATAATGATGGGATTTCCAGGCGAAACGGAGGATGACGTTGAACTGACGCTGGACCTTATGAGGCAGGTGCGTTACTCCACCGCCATGATGTATTATTACAATCCAAGGGAAGGAACTCCCGCCGCAAAACTGGAACAGATTCCCGAAGAAATACGCAAGGAGCGTCTGCAGCGTGTAATAGACCTTCAGCTGATTCACACAGATGAAGAAATGAAAAAACAGATTGGACGCACAGAACAGGTCCTGGTGGAGGGAGTCAGCCGCGCGGACAGCGAGGAACTTCTTGGAAAAACTTCGCGCAACGAGAAAGTTTCTTTCAGGGCGTCAAAGTCCCTCATTGGAAAATTTGTTCAAGTTGAGATACAATCTTTAAATGGCCACACGTTCAAGGGCCGCATGATATAATTTACAAAAGAGGATTTTTATGCTGGGAAGACTTATTTCTACAATCGTATGCCTTGTGCTTCTTGTTTTTTTCGCAGGATTCAACCTTGACAACAAATGCGACGTGAACCTTCTTTTCCATACGTTCAAGGAAGTTCCTGTTTTTGTGTCGATAATCGTGGCCTTTGTTTCGGGCGTGGTCTTTACGCTTCCGTTTGTTTTTCTGCACAGGGCAAAATCCGAAAGGCGGACTGTAAAGACTCAGGAAAATAAAGACGGCAGGACCGGCGGAATGTTTTCAAAAAAAGGCGGAAATCCATTTAAAAAATCGGCTGCAAAATCAGATTCCGCTGAAAAAAAATACGCTGACGGAAAGGACGACCCTGTAAAAAACACACCGGGTCCTGACGAAAAAGACGGTGTGCGTGAATGAAAAGGTTTCTGTTTTTTTTGACGGCGTTTGCCTCTTTTTCAATTGCGTTCGCGTCCGAGCCTTCATCGCGCCAGGTTGTGGATGAATCCATAAAAAAATCATCTCCGCAGGCGGCGGTTGAATACATAAAGGGCGAGATAAAAAAAATTACAGTTCCCGCGGAAAGGCGCGCGCTCTACGCCTATCTTGGAAGCCTGCATGAATTTTTGTGCCAGTACACCGAGGCAAGGGAAAGTTACGCAATGGCGGCCGCCATTTCAGCGGGAAACGCGGAAGGAATGCCAAAAAAGACGACGGAACGCCTGGTTCTTGACGCTGTAAGGAGCGCGCTGTGTTCCGGCGAGGGTGAAACCGCCCTGAGCTATCTTAATTCCGCCGTAAGAAATTCAAAGTCCGAAGAAATACAGGCGCAGATAAAACTTTACGAGCAGTGGGCGAAACTTTCCATTGCGGAGGATTCTTCCCAGACGGAAGAGCCTGTGGCCCTCCTTAAGACATACGTAAATCTTTCTTCGATGAAGAGCGTGAAGCCTTCCGTGCTTTTGACGCTCTGGTACACCACTGGCGAAAAAACGTATTCCGAGGCTTTGGCGTCAGAATTTCCAATGACTCCAGAGGCTGGAATTGTAACGGGAAAGGTTCAGATTCTTCCAACACCGTTCTGGTTCTTCCTTCCAAAAAACAAGTCCGCCGTTCTTCTTGCGGAAAAATCGGACGCTCCGCAAACGAGGCCTGCCGCAGGCGGTTCTGAAAAAAAACAGAACGATCAGAACGTACAGAAAGTTCAGAAAGTCGAAGACGCGGAACTCACGGAAAATCAAACTGTAAAGGAAACTGTAAAAGAGTCTGCAAACTCTTCTGCAAAATCGGACGGCTCTGAAAATTCTGAAAAACCCAAAAAACTGCAGCTGGGACTTTTTCGTGACAGAAAAAACGCCGCTTCCTTTGTGGAGCGTCTTGTTGAAAAAGGTTTTGGCGCATACGTGCAGGAAGAAACGCGTTCAAGCGGAACACTGTACTACCTTGTGCTTGTGGACGAAAATTCCGAAGGAAACATGGCGTTGAAGCTCAAGAGCGCGGGCTTTGAAAGTTATCCTGTGTTTTAATACAAAGTCAAAAACTCAAAGTACAGAAATCAAAAATTGACTTTTTTCCCTTTACTGTATTAAATATAGCCATGAGCAGAAGGGAAGCGAAAAAACTTTTCAGGGAATACAGGACGGTAAGAAGAATCCTCTACAGCAGGCTGCTGCTTATAATAATACTGCTTCTTTTACAGTTGGGATTTTTCTTTCTTGTCGCGACGCGTCTTGAAACATACGCCCAGTATGTTTTTGGCGGAAGCCTTGCGCTTAGCGTCGTGTTTTTAGTCTATCTTGTAAACTGCCGCGGAAAAAACGAGTTCAAGCTTGTGTGGATGCTTCCCGTATTGATTCTTCCAGTTTTTGGAATTTCGCTGTATTTTTTCTTCAAGAGCAATCTGGGCGCGTTAAGGCTGAGGCGGCAGCTTGAAAAAATCAAGAAGGAATCGCAGCCTTATCTTTCAAGCCTTGCAGAGGAACGCGCCGCCCTTGAAAAATACCCAAAGGCAAGGGACATTTCCGTTTTTCTTACATCGGAAGAAAATTATCCTCCATACATAAACACACAGACCAAGTATTATCCGTCGGGCGAGGCGTGTTTTCCAGACATGATACAGGCTCTCAGGGATGCAAAGAAATTCATTTTCATAGAATTCTTCATAATCGAACCGGGAGAAATGTTCGCCTCGATTCTTGAAATTCTCCTGCAGAAAGCCAAGGAAGGCGTACAGATAAGAATTCTGTATGACGGACTCGGTTCTCTTTCAATTTCGTCGCGGTGGAACAAAAGATACCTTGAGGAACGAGGAATACAGTCGGAAACGTTCAAGCCGTTCGCTCCGTTCTGGGACACGGCGCAGAATACGCGCGACCACAGGAAGAATTTCATAGTGGACGGAAGGCTTTGTTTTACAGGCGGAATAAACATAACGGACGAATACATAAACTTGAAGAGCAGCAGGTTCAATTACTGGAAGGATTCGATGATGCGCATTGAAGGTCCTGCGGTGCGTTCTTTTTCGGCAATGTTCCTGCAGCTCTGGTACCTGCAGCGGAATTCGTTCGAGCAGAAAAGCAATTTTTCTGAATTCCTTGAAATTGAATATCCGTCAAGGAAAACAGACGGCGTTGTAATTCCCTACGGCGACGACGCGTACAACGATTCGGACATTGCGCAGAACGTGTATGAATACATAATTTCAAAGGCGCACAGTTACGTTCACATAATGACACCGTACATCGTGATAGACAACACGTTCATAGAATCAATGATTTTTGCGGCAAAACGCGGCGTTGAAGTTTCCATTATTGTTCCAAAAAAATACGACCATCTCCTTACGTTCTGCGTTGGGCAGAGGACGATAAAAACTTTGATACAGAACGGAATAAGGGTGTACCAGTACATTCCGGGCTTCATACATTCAAAGGTTTTTGTGTCGGACGGAAACAGGGCGACTGTAGGTTCGGTGAACCTTGACTACAGAAGCCTGCACCACCACTTTGAGTGCGGCGCCTTTCTGTACAGTTCAGACACCATAAAAGAAATAGAACGCGATTTTCAGATTACAAAGGCCGCAAGCCAGGAAGTTACGATGGAGGTGTACAAAAAAAGTCCGCTCAGGTTCAGAATGACAGGCTGGCTTTTGAAGATAGTATCGCCGCTTCTGTAGATTTTTCTGTATGATTTTGAGTTTTGCGCGTACGCTATTCGACTTGAAACTGCAAAAGAAGTATGTGGAGCGACTTCAATTCCTTTACGCCAAGTTTACAGAACACAGTCCTCATGTCTTTTTTTACAGTTGAAAGGCTTGTGCAGTATTTTTTAGAAAGTTCAGAGTATGAGGCTTCGTTTTTCATTTAATCCTTGACCATGGAAATCTGGCGTTCGTTAAGACCGTAGTCCGCAAGTTTCAATACACCGCCGGTTTCAGGCAGTTTTACCGCCGTCGATATTTTTGCCGGCAGAAAGACGTGCAGTTGGTCTGGATTCCAAAAGGCAGAATTCCAGTGCATACAAGAATCCATGCGGCGATTAAAATGGCCGCGCGTCGTTTGAGCCTGAGTTTAAAAAATCCATTGCAGAAAAGCAGCATTAAAAGAGCCATGAAAAGGAACGCGCCAAGAGTTTCGTATCCGGTAAGCGTGGTTGAAATTGACTGAATCGAAAGAATCAGGTATTCGATGAAATTCCGTTTTTTTTATGAACAGAAGCAGAAGGCATAAAAGCGTGGAAAATATGTTTACAGCGGGAATCGTGTATTGGGCAAACGGAACAATTGTGTTTTTGTTTGGCGGGATTCGCAGGCTGACCGCGGAGGCTGTCGCCAAAAGAAAGAATGAAGACATTACAAGGGCGATTTCGTATTTTTTTCTCATGGAATGGATTGTAGTTCACTATGCGGAAAAACTCAAATATTAAAAAAAATATGCAAAAAAAAAGTTAACTTCGATTACTTTTTTGGTAACTTCGGGTACTTTTGCAAAAGTGATATTGCTTTATAAAAAAAATCGGCGAGCATATAGTCAACTCATTTTGAAAGGAGAAAGCGATGAAAAAAATCAATGCTTTTATCGTCATTGCAGTTCTGGTGAGTCTTTCTTCATGCGGAGTGCAGGATTTAAAGCCCGACAGGGAGATTTTTGGGAATTTCGAGCCGCTTGAATGGTCGGACGACTACGTGTTTGCGGCTACGAACTACCCCCAGTCCATACAGGTATGGAACAAGGAAACTGGAAAACTTGTAAGAAATTATTATCTTACAACAGATCCGTCCTGGAAAACAGAATACAGAAGGAGTTTGTGGATTTATGATATGGTTGCTATGGGGCAAAATCTGTGGATTCTGCACGTGGAGTGCAGGCGAATCTTATACGGCTCAATGTTCCAACCGGTGAGTTTAAATTCATAGACCTTGACTGCGGACCTGAGTATTTGGAAACCAGCGAAGAGAGAGGTACAGTATTTGCCGCAACATACTGCGACCCTAGGATAGGGCTTGCCATAAGGGAGATGGATGGCGATGGGGAAATTCTTTACAAATACAATGTTCAGCACAATGATATATACATGATTGATATAGATGGGCTCAGGTTCAGAAACGGGGCTGTGTATGGTTTGTGTTCCAGATTTTCGGATTTCAGTGTCGGGGAGAAGAGGAGAAAGGCTACAAGGTTCTAAAGTCAAAAGACGGAAAGTATGAGTTTTCTGAAATTTCAAAAAAGGCGCTGCATGCTGGACTCCCTTCGGTTGATATGGAAGATGCTGCCAGTTATTCGTCTAGTTTATCCATGGTCAGAACACATTCCAATTCCGCGCCTGTGTTTGCAAGGGTGACCAAGACAACTGGTCCACAGGCGTACAGATTTCTGTACAGGATAGAGAATTTTGAACCACTGGAATTTTCTTACGCAGGGATATTGGTAAGTCGTGAAAAGAATGACAGGGCGTTTTTTTCAGTTACTGAGTACAAGGACTTTATTTACAACACAGGAAGGAATCAGGACGGAACGCTTGAATGTGCCCGCTATCCAAAAGAGGGAGGCGGCGAACTTGGCGTTGTGCAGATGTCTTACGGAAATCAACTGTACAGTTCTCGATTCGAGGACAGTTCATGGTTCAGCAGGGATGTATTCACCTACGACTTTGACACAAATTCCTGGGATAAAACTGGAAGCCCACAGGTCTACAAGGTTGATTTCAAGACGAACCAGGTTCTTGTTTACAATGCAGGAGGCTCGTTCACTGTTGTTGGAACGCTGTAAAAAAATCCAAGAAAGGACAATGCCGTGGCAATGGGGTTCAAATGGAAATTTGCTGTTTTGTTTTTATGACGGAACCGCGTTTCTGTATTCCGAATGACGGCAGGCGTGTATGTTCATCTTTATGACGGATACACAAAGCCTTTGAATGGATTATGTTTTTATGCCTAGCCGATGTATCAGATTCCTGTGTATTCAAACGGGTGTCAGCCGAATTTTTGTTGGAAAACCGTCCTAAAGAAGCAGGCACTCGCAAGGAATTCGGGCATTGGGAAGTGGACACGGTAAAAGGCGGAGCGGACAAAGGGACTGCATGCCTTTTTACCATGACGGAGCGGAAAGATTCCGTAAGATTTTCAAGACGATGACCTGCGATGGTGGAACGGAGTTCATGGACATCGACGGAATTGAAACCAGCTGCATGGACGGAAAGCCCAGGACGAAGCTTCATTTCGCCCACCCATACGCCGCATGCGAGCGGGGTACGAACGAGAATCACAACAGAATATTGCGGCGATTCTTTCCGAAAGGCCGCGACTTTTCAAAAGTAACTTGTGAAGAGGTTCAATATATGCAGAAAACTGGATGAACAACTATCCCGGAAAGATTCATGACGGATTAACCCCAGCCATGATTTACAAAAAA
>JBHAFG010000085.1:0-30183 GCA_041855945.1 Treponema sp.
TCAACAACCTCCTCTGAAAAAACGCATGGAACGAAAAAACATAAAAGTAAAAGAAAAATTGAAAGTCTAAAAATCTTCATAAAAACTCCAGGAACGCGACATTCCGCCTTATTGCATTTATCGGCACAAAAGTCGTAGAATCTTTAAGTATGACAGAGCCGCATATTGTTTTTGAAAACGAAGAGATACTCCTGATCGACAAGCCCAGCGGAACGGCGGTCCAGGGCGGAAAGGACGTAGCGCATCCGCTTGACAGGGAACTTCCAAAAATCCTTGGATACCAGGTCTACCTTGTGCACAGACTTGACCGCGACACAAGCGGACTTCTCCTTCTTGCAAAATCCCCCTCATACGCGTCAAAGTGGACCAAGATAATCGGAGGACGGCTCGTACAGAAGGAATACACCGCGATATGCGTTGGACGGCTTCCAAAAAAACAGGGAACAATCAGGACTTCCGTGATGCAGCACGGAGATGAAAAGAGCGCGGTCACCCACTTCAGGGTGGCGGCTGAAAGGGAATACGATTTTGACGGAGAAAAGACTGTCCTTTCAAGGGTGGAACTGAAACTTGAAACAGGCAGGATGCACCAGATAAGGATACATCTTGCAGGGGAAGGAAATCCAATCGCAGGAGACGACAGGCATGGAAATTTCAGGATGAACAGAATCCTCCGAAAAAATCTTGGCGTAAGGCGGCTGCTCCTCTGCGCCTCGTCCATATCGCTTCCAATAGACGGAAAGAACATTGTAAAGACGATTGAACTTCCGGAATGCATGAAGATAGTCTGAGGACTCATGGAAAACGAATGACGGACGGATGAAAAAAGCATAAAAAAAGCCGTCCAAAACCACGTCGCAACGGATCTTTGCAGGGACGGCACTTCATTCGCGCATTACTTTTTGAACTTCACATCCATCATGCACCATCAAAGACTATCGTTCACAGAAAAGCCTGTAAACCTCGTCGGTGGTTTCCGCGTTAAGAATCGACTCCCTGAGGCCCTGGTCCTTCAGTTTCGCGCTGAAATACGAGAGCGTCTTCAGATAGTACGTGTGCTGGTTGTACGCAGCCGCTATCATTATGAGCAGGTTCACCTGCCTGTCGTCTATCGTCTGGAAGTCAAGCACCGGAGTCTTGCAAACCCCCACGGCCATCACAAGGTCTGAAACGGAGGAAAGCCTTACGTGCGGAATGGCGATTCCACGTCCAACGGCGGTAGACATGAGCTCCTCGCGTTTCAATATCTCGTTTAAAAGTTCATCCTCTTTTTTCACCTGGGGAGCGGTCGCAAGAACGCCTGCAAGACGCGTAAGGGCGTCGTGCTTGGACGACTGCCTTATGAACACAACCCTGTCGGGCGAGAGTATCTTTTCAACCGCAACTTCCGATTCGGATTTCTTGGCGGAAGGACCGGAGGAAAGCCTTTCGTTCACCCAGTTTTCAACCTCCGACTTCTTGAATCTCCATACAGTTCCAATTTTTCCCGCGGGAATTTCGCCCTTCTGCGCCCAGTCGTAGACGGTCCTGTCGGAAACCCTGAGGTATTTCGCAACCTCTTCAATAGTGAGTATGTCGTCTTCCATAAAATCCTGGCCCCTGTATATTAGATTTCACACTGAAAATGCAAGTAAAGTTTGCAATATTTGCGGTTTTTTGTCAATATTCGCAATCCTTGCGCGCATCGACCTCGTTGATTTTGTATTTCTTTTCGTATAATATTTTCAGACTATGAAGAACAAAAAGAGCGCATCGATTTACCTCGCACTTGGATTTATGATAACGGCGGCCTACGTGATTTTCGCGGTGAAGCCGCTTGAAAAGGAATTTCAGTTCACGCCCGAATGGAAGATCGACGTGGCAAATCCTTCCGTGCAGGAAACAGGAGAAGGCGAAAAGACGCACTACTTCAAGCTTGGACAGACAATGGGATACTTCACGTACGACGGAAAGGTTTCAAACTTCACGACATTTCCGTTCCGCGCCGCGATTTCTGACGGGATATACGCAAGCTACACGGAAAACAACTCAAAGTGCGACTTCTTTTCAAAGGACGGAAAAAAAATCGGAACGATAAACGAATACGGATTTCCAATGTTCGACGAGGACAGGATATACGTGTTCTTCCCCGGCGGAAATTCGTTCGGACGCATGGACGAAAACGGAGAACGCCTCTGGGAATTTGAAAGCGCATCTCCAATCACCGCGTTCGACTCCTCGTCCGCGGGGGCGGTCGTGGGACTTGCGGACGGCTCCATAGTCCAGTTTGAAAACGACGGAAACATCTCGCTCAGGTTCTCTCCGGGCGGAAGCGAATTCCAGATAATATCGGGAGTCGCAATCTCTCCAAGCGGAGAATACATCGCCTCGGTGAGCGGACAGAACAGGGAACGTTTCGTCCTTGCAAAAAAGGAGGCCGCGCACTCAAAGATTGTGTTCCACGAATTTTCAGAAAAATCCACTCCGTACCAGAAACTTGTGAAATTTTCAAACGACAGCAGGAAGGTGTACTACGACTTCGACGGAACGCTCGGAATCGCCGACACGCAGACCCTGAAGGCACGGCACATAAAGATAAACGGCAGGGCGATAAGCCTCAGGGAGAGCGACGACTGCGCCTTCCTCCTTACACGGCTTGGCGACGAGTACACCGTGTACATAATCGAAAAAAACTCCACGCTGACAGGAAGTTTTTCATTCAAGGCCAAGACCGCTTTCATCCAGACCGACGGAAAAGAACTTTTTGTAGGAAAGGACACGAGCATATCAAAAATAAGCATACAGAAAAAATAGGAATGTACATGAAAAAATCAAAACTGAACTTGTTTTTTGCGGCGGCGTTCATCCTGTCGCCATTCACAAATCCGTTCCACACGGGAAGCGGACATAATTTTTTTTCGGCGGACATTTTCGCGTACGACTGGCCGCAGTCGCCCGAAAAGTTTTCAAGTTTCTTCGGACAGCTTCGCGGAAACGAGATAAACAATTCGCTTATTTTCGACGAACCTTCCGAGGTCAAGTCGGCGGAGGACGGACGGCTGGTGCTTCTTCTTGCCGGGCACTCGGACGACACGGACTTTTTTCCCTCAACGCTTGGAAACGCCTGCATAATCGCGCACCAGGAAAGCCTCCTTACAGTGTACGGAAACCTTGACGCTGAAAGCATCTCCAGGTCCATTTTTGAAAATCCCGACATAAAGAAGGGCGACCTGCTTGGCGGAAGCGGAAACTCGTCATGGAGGGAGGGAAAAAGCACCCTTGAATTCCAGGTCATCGACACAAAGAACAACACGTCGATAAATCCGAAGGTGCTAATGCCAAGGAACGTAAAGGAACTTCCTCTTGCCGTGACAAACGTGGTTCTCCAGAACAGGAACGGAAGGTTCTTCGAGGCGGGAAGACAGACCGCGCTTCCGTCCGGAATGTACAGGGTGTACAAGAACAGGCAGGCGCTCGCAGTTCCATACAGGACGCGAGTGAGCATAAACGGCGCCCTCGTAGACGAGATTTCATACGACGTGCTGCGGCAGGACGGAAACCTCCTCTGCGTTTCGGGAAGGAAGAACTATCCAAGGGCGGCCCTGTATCCAAACGCTGAACTGCAGCTTGTGGGAGAGGCGACCTTCATACCTGGAAAAAACGCGCTCCAGATTACGCTTTCGGACTTTCTGGGAAAGGAATTCACCTCGACCTATGTAATCACAAATTATTAGGATTTTTTTATGGAAACAAACATGATTCTAAGCGCGTCCGGCTGGCGAAAAGTATTCGCGATAAGCGGACTTGAACAGGACAGGACGAACCTCATAGGCGAGGACAACATCGCGCTTTCCATATTCTCCGCGGCAGTGTTCTCGGACTACGTGGTTGAAAAGTCCGGAAAAAACCGGCCCGTGATAGTGCTGGGAATGGACTCAAGGCCTACAGGACCTGCCATAGCCGAATGTGCCATAAAGACGTTCATAAAAAAGGGAGTAGACGTCAGATTCCTTGGAACAAGCGCCGCTCCTGAAATAATGGCGTATTCACGGAACGCCGACGGCTTCATGTACATATCCGCAAGCCACAATCCAATAGGACACAACGGCATAAAATTCGGACTTGACTCCGGCGGAGTGCTGAACGGAAAAGAAAACGCAATCCTTGTGGAACGGTTCAAATCCCTCTGCGAAAAAGACTGCGCGAGGGAGGATGCGTTCGCCCTGACTGCGGACGTGGACGAGGAAAAAATCGCGGAGGTCTACAGGGCGGCAAAATCTGAAAAAGAAAAGGCCCTCTGCGCGTACAGGGATTTCGTGCAGTGGACCATATCCGCAAGCGACGACCCGTACAGGCAGGAGGAGATTTTTTCACGCCTGAGAAAATCAATCTCGCGGAGGAACATAGGAGTCGTCTGCGACATGAACGGTTCTGCAAGGGCTGAAAGCATAGACAGGGATTTCTTTGCTGAAAACGGAATAAACTTCTACGCCATAAACGACAGGGCGGGAAAAATCGTACACGAAATAATACCGGAAAGCGAAAACCTGGTGCACGTCGCCGCCGAAATGGAAAGGCTTCAAAGGGAAGGACACAGCGACGCGGTGCTGGGCTACATGCCGGACTGCGACGGAGACCGCGGAAACATAGTCTACTGGGATGAAAATACAAAAAAATCCGTAATACTCAAGGCGCAGGAAGTTTTCAGCCTTTCAGTCCTCGCGGAACTCACATACTCAAGATGGCTCAAGGCTGAAAACAACGCCGTATGCGTGAACTGCCCCACGTCCATGAGGATCGAAGAGATTGCGTCGGTTCTTGACGCCAAGGTGTTCAGGGCGGAGGTTGGAGAGGCGAACGTCGTGAACCTTGCCGCTGAAAAAAGGGCGGAAGGCTACAACGTGAGGATTTTCGGCGAAGGCTCGAACGGGGGAACGATAACATATCCAAGCGCGGTCAGGGACCCGCTCAACACGGTTTTTGCGATAATAAAACTCCTTTCGCTTGAGGAACTCTACATGGACTGGTGCGCCAAAAACGGCATCTTCTTCAATCCAGGCTTCACCCTCACAGAAATCCTTGAAAGCCTTCCAAGATACACAACCACGGGCGTGTCGGAGGAAAGGGCGATTCTGCACATATCAACCAGGGACCACGCGCTTTTAAAGTCAAGGTTTCAGAACGTGTTCACAAACGAATGGAACTCAAAGAAGGACGGTCTTTTTGAGAAGTACGGAATACTTTTCTGGGAGGCGGTCCTTACAAACGGAACGAAGGAAAAACGCAAGGCTGCGGACTTTTCCGAAAGCAAGAACGGCGGACTTAAAATAATTTTCTACGACTCAAGCGACAGCGCGGTGGCCTTCATCTGGCTAAGGGGAAGCGGAACTGAACCTGTGTTCCGCGTGATGTGCGACGTGAAGGGAGAAAACGCCGAAATGGAAAAAGAACTTCTTGAATGGGAACGCAATATGCTCCTTGTTTCAGACAGGTGAGTTCCGCCACAGAAATCCATTCCACGCGAAAAGACGCGCCGTATTGTTATTCTTATGACAATATTGTAGAATATGTCGTTATGCTTAAAAACATGAAACTTTCAATCATCTCAGGTATGCTCATAGCGATTGGAGGCTGCGCGTACCTTTCCTGCGTGGCGCAGAACTACAAGTGGCTGGGCGCGATTCTTTTTGCGGCGGGACTTTATACAATCTGCCAGTTCGGATTCAACCTTTACACCGGAAAGGTCGGCTACATCGCCTACCGCCTGACCGACATCAAATACATCCTGTTCGTAATGCAGATACTTCTCGTAAACCTTGCGACGACGTATCTTCTTGGAATACTTTTCGCGCGGGTATTTCCACAAATCACGGACACGGCAAAAGAAATATACGGCGCAAAACTGGACTCGTCCGTTCCTCGGCTGTTCGTCTCTGGAATTTTCTGCGGAATGCTCATGTTCCTTGCAGTCGACACGTGGAAAAAAGGAAGCAGGATCGGAGTTTTCATCTACATACCCGTGTTCATACTCTGCGGATTCGACCACTCCATAGCGAACAGTTTCTACAACGGAGTCGCAAACGGATTTTCAGATGCGTTCACAGTCCAGAACATCCTTTCAACGATTTCCGTAGTCCTTGGAAACGCAGTCGGCGGAATGACAATTCCGCTCCTCACCCGCTCTTTCAAAAAAGAAGAAGGCAAAGACGGAAACGCGGACGAAGAATAATTTTTTTTTATGAATTCCAACTTTAATAAAAGGGCTGAATTCTATATACTCTATCCCACACAAGAATTTTTAGAACGCTGAAAAACTCAAGGCAGATTTTTTAGTTTCAGGAGAATCAAATGGAAAAGGCTGAAATCCTCAAGAGGGCGAAAGACTACATCGCGGCGGAAAAGGACGAAAGGTTCCGAAGGGAAGTCGAGGAACTTGTCGCAAAAGAAGACATGAAGGAACTTGAAGACCGTTTCTACCAGTCGCTTGAATTCGGCACTGGCGGACTTAGGGGAATAATGGGCGGCGGAACAAACCGCATGAACACCCTGGAAATAAACCTCGCCACACAGGGACTTGCAAACTACGTCATAAAGGCGAATCCTGAAAAGGCGAAAAACGGAAAGCTCAGCGCGGTGGTGGCATACGACAGCAGGAACAACTCGGACGTGTTCGCCGAGGCGACCGCCCTCATTTTCGCGGCGAACGGAATAAAGGCATACCTTTTCACCGGCCTTCGTCCAACACCTGAACTTTCATTTGCAATAAGGCACTTCGGGGCGGACACAGGAGTCGTGGTCACGGCATCGCACAATCCAAAAATCTACAACGGATACAAGGCATACTGGAGCGACGGGGCGCAGGTTTCAGAGCCGCACGACACAAGAATCATAGATGAAGTGAACGCCGTAACGACTGTGAACACAATATCAAGGGAAGACGCCATAAAAAGCGGAAAACTCGTTCTCATAGATTCTGAAATAGACGAACTTTACTGGCAGATGTGCAAAAAACAGCTTTTCAGACCGGAACTCATAAAGGAACACGCCAAAAACGTATCGGTTGTATACACCCCCCTCCACGGAACAGGCGCGATGCACGTTGAAAAAGTGCTTGGAGACCTTGGACTCAATGTAAAGACCGTTCCGGAACAGAGGGAGCCTGACGGAAACTTTCCTACGGTTGAAAAACCAAATCCCGAGGAAAAGCCTGCAATGACAATGGCGGTGGAACTTGGAAAAAAGGAAAACGCCGACTGCATAATGGCAACCGACCCTGATTCAGACAGGTTTGGAACGGCGTTTCCGGACGGAAACGGAAATTTCACCCTCCTCTCGGGAAACCAGATGGGAGCGCTCCTCCTTGAATACGTCCTCCTCTCAAGAAAAGAATTCGGAAAACTTCCGTCGGACGCGTACTGCGTAAGGTCCATAGTAACCTCGTCATTCGTTGACGCGATATGCAGGAAATACGGCGTCGAGATGGTTGAAGTGCTCACAGGATTCAAGTGGATCGCGGGCGTACAGGCTGAAAGGGATGCGAAAAAGCAGGGCGAATACGTTTTTGGACTTGAGGAGTCGTACGGCTACAAGATTGAAAAAGAAGTCATGGACAAGGACGGAGTTTCAGCCGCGGCGATGTGCGCGGAAATGACGATGTACTGGAGGTCAAAGGGAAAGAGCCTTCTTGAACACCTGGACGACATGTACAGCGAATACGGATACTATGAGGACCGCGCAATCTCAAAGAACTTTCCTGGAATGGAAGGCGTGCAGGTTATGAAGGGAATAATGGCAAGCCTTAGAGAAGACGGTCCAAAGACAATCGCGGGAAAGAAGGTTCTTGAAATCCGGGACATACAGGCTTCGGTTTCATACAATCCTGAAAACCCTTCCGAAAAGAAGGCCGTTCCGCTTCCAAAGAGCAACGTGCTCCAGTTCTTCCTTGAGGGTGGAACCGTAATATCAGCGCGACCTTCCGGAACAGAACCTAAAATCAAGTTCTACATAAACACAAGGACGGACGTCCCTGGAGCGAAGGACGGAAAATCTCTTGCCGAAGCAAAAAAGGCGAGCGGAATTCTGTGCGATTCAATCGAAAAAGACATAAACAAAATCCTCGATGACGCTTCCAAATAAGTTTCTGAAGGACTACAGGCGGATGTTCCGTCTTCTTGACAGGGGCGGAACTTTCGTCGCGTTCGACACGGAAACCACAGGTCTGAACGCGGAGGAATGTCGGATAATTGAAATAGGCGCCGTAAAATTCGACAGGAACGGCGTAATTGAAAAATTCGGAACGCTTGTCGACCCGCAAACGCCCATTCCACAGAGGATAACCCAGATTACAAACATAACGGACTCGATGGTTCATGGCCGCCCGCTCATAGGGGCCGTGTTGAAGGATTTCATTACATTCATCGGAGAAAGCATCCTTGTCGCGCACAACGCCCAGTTCGACCTGAGGTTTCTAAAGGCGGAATGTGAGCGAAGCGGACTTCCCGCGGTTTCAAACCAGGTGGTGGACACGCTGCAGTTCTCAAGATGGACGTTCCCGGAACTCGGTGGATACAGGCAGACCAGGATGGCGCAAGTGCTTGGCGTGAAGGTTCTGAGCGCGCACAGGGCGTACGACGACGCGGAAGTGTGCGGAAACATATTCCTGAACCTCATAAAGGCGTCCGCCGAAAGGCAGAAGCCCTGAACAGCCTACTGTTACTGTTCTTTTTTTATTTCAAGCCCGTCCGCTGAAGAATCATTTTCCGCCCAGAATTCCCTGGCCGTTTCGGCGGGTCTGTTTCCAAGCAGTATCGCCACGGGCTGCAGGAACGACACGTTCTCGCACACAATCTTTATCATCACCATCAGCGGAACGGCGATTATCATTCCAACAAAACCCCACATCCAGCCCCAGAAAGTAAGGCTTACAAGAATCACGAAGGGAGAAAGTCCAAGGTTCTTTCCCTCGACCCTAGGCTCAACTATGTTTCCAAGCACGAAATTTATAAGGAACGTGAAAAGGAACACAAGGACTATCCGCACGGGACTTGGATAGAACTGAAGCAGCGCGAAAAGAGTCATTACGAGGACTGAAAAAATCGAACCGAATGTAGGAATGAAGTTCAATATGAACGCAAGAAAGCCCCACATCGGCGCGAAATCCAGCCCGACAATCAGGCACATCAAAAAAACAAGGATTCCAGTCGCAAGGGAGATTATGAACTTTATCGAAAGAAACCGGGCTGTGTCGGAAATAGTCTTTTTTATGAT
This sequence comes from Treponema sp., assembly GCA_041855945.1. GTDB lineage: Bacteria > Spirochaetota > Spirochaetia > Treponematales > Treponemataceae > Treponema_D. The sequence continues at coordinate 9,247 of JBHAFG010000085.1, forward strand.
TCCCTTCACCCTGCCCTGCACGCTGCCGTTGAACATCGCGTCAACCTTCTCGCCGCCGAATTTCTGTTCAAGCAGAAGGAAGAATGTGAAAAGCAGCGTGATTCCAAGCGTCTTTGTGAATGTGAGCACGTTTCCAGAAAGGGAAAGCGCCATGTTCTGCAAAAACGCCCTGACCTTGATGAGCCCCCACATATTGTCGAAGAAATTTTTGTCTGCGTCGAACTGGAAGTTGAACGTTTCTGCAAGAAGTTTGTAAAGAGAAAGCAGTTTCGCCTCGTATTTTCCGTACTGCCCAAGAAACGCCGTCAGGCTGTTTCCGACAAAAGTTCCCAGCATAACAAAAAGCACAAGGACGGCGAAAACCATTACAAAACAGGCAAGCGCCCACGGAAAACGCGTCTTCTGGTGCAGTTTCCTGATTATCGGATACAGCACGAAAGACAGCATGAGGCTCACCGCCACTGGAAGTATCACGGAGGCGAGGATTTTTGCCACCGCCCCGACGATGAACACCGAAAAAACAAGCAGGATGTAGAAAGTCTGCCTTGTATAGTCCCTCTGCTTCATAAATCCTACTTCTTCGCCTTTGGTTCAATCCTGTCGAAGCCGCAGAAAGGCACAAGAACCTCCGGAATCGTAACAGAGCCGTCTGCGTTCTGGTAGTTTTCAAGAATCGCAAGCATCGCGCGTCCAACCGCTATCGCAGTTCCGTTCAGCGTGTGGACGAACTTGTTCTTTCCGTCGTCGTCCTTGTATTTTATGTTGAGCCTGCGGGCCTGGTAGTCGGTGCAGTTGGACGTCGATGTAACTTCTCCGTACTCGCCGCCGTTTCTTCCAGGCATCCACGCCTCCAGATCCCACTTGCGGTATGCAGGTGCGCCCAGATCTCCAGAACAGGTGTCGACCACATGGAATGGAAGTCCAAGACCTTCAAAAATCTCCTCCTCAATTTCACGCAGCTTCAAGTGAAGCGCGTCGGACTGCTCAGGCGTTGAATAGACGAACATCTCAACCTTGTCGAACTGGTGCACCCTGTAAAGCCCCTTGGAGAACTGCCCCGCGGCGCCCGCCTCGCGTCTGAAACAGTGGGAAAGTCCGCCGTAAAGAAGCGGAAGCCTCGCCTTTTCAAGAATTTCGCCTGAGTGGTAGCCTCCGAGCGTTATTTCCGCGGTCGCCACAAGGCAGGTTCCCTCGTCTTCGATGGAATACACGTTGGATTCGTTTCCCCTCGGATTGAATCCTATGCCCTTGAGGATTTCCTCGCGCGCGACGTCAGGCGTTATGAAAAGTTCAAAACCGTGCCTTCTAAGGACGTTGAGCGCGTACTGAATCAACGCCTGCTCAAGGAAGACTGCCTCGTTCTTCAGATAGTAGAATTTAGGGCCTGAAACCTTTGTAGCCCTGTCAAAGTCAAGGAGGTCAAGTTCCTCCGCAATCTGAACATGGTCCTTTGGCTCAAAATCAAATTTTCTTGGAGTTCCGCTCTTCTTCACCTCAAGGTTTTCACTGTCAAGTTTTCCTATCGGAGCGTCAGGATGCATCATGTTTGGAACAAGGCGCGCGGCGGCATCCAGTTCAACCTCAACGTCTGAAAGTTCCCTCTCGACGACCGCTATCTCGTCCTTGATTTTCTTTCCAGATTCTATCAGGGAAGCCCTCGCCTGTTCGTCAAGCCTCTGCTTCATCGACTTTGCGTTCTCGTTCCTCTTCTGCTGGAGGTCCTGCAGCCTTGTTACAAGGGCCGTCCTCCTGTCGTACAGTTCAACCACCCTGTCGGCGTCCGTCGTCATGTTGCGGTTCTTTATGTTTTCCTTTACCGCCTCGATGTTGTCCTTTATGAATTTATAGTCGAGCATTTGTGTCTCCAAATTTTCACGCCGCAAAAACACGGCGATTTTTTTAAGTTTCCGCAGCCTCCCAGATATTCAGGCAGGCACGCGAAAAAGTCTACAGAAGGTCGTATGAAATCGCGACGTTAGCCGTAATCTTGACGTTGTTGTCGGAAGTTTTTTCGGTCAAAATCTCATCCCCGTATATGCTTACAACTCCGCCAAGTTTGCAGCCGCTCGCTCCTGCAAGAAGCCCCGCTGCGTCCTGCGCGTTCTGGACCGCCTTTGATCTTGCGCTCCTAACCTCGCTTGCCATGTCAACAGCCTGAAAGTCAACGGATTTAAGCCTTATGAGTCCAGTCTTGCAGTCTATTATCGCAGGAACAAGGGCAAGGTTTCTCGCCCTTACAGTAACAGTCCTTCTTGCCTCGTAACTTCCAGGATTTGAAACAAGACATTCCGACCTTGCCACATCTCCATCAGGAACTCCAACTTCCTTTACGGCGTTCAAAAACCTTCCGGTTATGACGTCATTGTCCTGAACAATCTGCTTCGCGCTCCAGCCTGCCGTGGTGACCACAAATTCAATCTCGCAGATGTCGGAAGGAACGACAACTGAAGCCGTGCCTGAAACCGAGATTGACCTAACCTTTTCTTCGCCCCTGTTTATCATGCAGGACGAAACCACAAGCGGCAAAAGGGCCGCAAATCCTATTTTTACGATGTTTTTCATAAATAGCCTCCACCACATCGGGTAATCGTTTGTTCATATCTGTCAGCGGATGTTTATGTACATACGCTTCAAGTAGATGCTCCGTTCATTTGCCCTGTCCCAAAGCCTGCTTCGGGGATAGGTCCTTACAAGAAGGTCGTAAAGCCTTACAGCCTCCCTTATGTCCTGAACCTTGGACTTCGATTCAAGGACCTGGGCCTTGAGGAAAAGCCCCTCGTCAAGACTTTCCGCGGCAAGTTCAATATACCTTGCGGCAAGTTCAAGCGCCCTTTCATAGTTTTTTGCCTCGTAAGCGTCCTTCGCTTCCTTTAGAATCTGCCGTGGACTTTCAAAAGACTCCTCCAGTTCCTGCACGGACGGTTCTTCCGTAACGGAAGGCGAAGGCGCTTCCACCGTGGAATTTTCAGAATTTTTTTTAAAGCCTGCCATCGACCCGCCAGAATCCTCGTCGGTCTGCACGACCGTCTTCAGTTCTGAAGGCTCTGATTTTTTTCCCTGCGTTTCAGCCTTTGGACTCAAATCCAACTGAGACGGAGATTTTTCTGTCCTTCCGTCAAATCCGCCTGAAACCGCGGCCCTTCCTTCATCTTCCTGTTTTTTTTTCTGCATTTTTAGACTGTCCGCAGTTATTTTCACCTTTGGAGGAACAAATTCCGCGTAGGATGGAGCCTGCACGCGGGAACTGTCCCTGGAAGGCTCGTCCCTCACGGAAACTTCAAGATAGTCGTCTATGTAAGTGCCTGTAAGCGCGTCGTTCTTGTAAAAATGAAGGAGATATTTTCCAGGAACCCTTGAGCGCAGGGTGAAACTTGTGTTTTCCCCGCCAAGTTTTCTTCCTCCAAACACAAAATATCTGTTCCGGACGTCAACATTTCCCTCGGAGTCTATGCATCCCTGATAAATCCAGCCCTTTCCTGGATATGTGATGTCTATCATCTGGTTTTTTGGAACTTCCATTTTACGGGAAGGAACGCGTTCCACCTTCTCAGGGGTGTCCGACGCATCTTTTGAAGAATCTTCTTCGGAAAGAAGACCATCTTCTTCCAGCTCTACAGAAATGTCTCCGCCTGAAACCGCATCTCCTGAATCATCAGAAATCAAAGTTCCGCCAATTCCAGTCTGACTTTCCGCGTCCGAATCTTCTTTTTTCCCGTCCTGCAAAGCCTCGTTTCCGGAAAGCCCTGAACCTTCGACATCTTCAAAGCCGCCGCCAGAAGTTTCCTCGACTTCAGGCTCCTCGTCCTTTACGGAAGGCTCTTCTTCAATAGGAGGAAAATCCTCGACTTCCTCGGCTTCTTTTTCATCCTCAAGTTCAGGAAGTTCGTCCGCAAAAACCTTCTCCTGTGAAAGAGGCTCCTCGGAAACCGTGGCTTCCAAATCTACAGCCTCCACTCCGCAGGAAGTCTCTTCGCCCTCGGAAAACACATCCCCACCCTGGTTTTCGGCATCTTCATTTTCGTCCAAGGCTATTTCATCTACATCGATTGAATCCTGTACGTCTTTTGGCGTGGACGCGCACGACACGGCAAAAAAAGCCGCCATACAGCAGACTGCATAAAAAATCTTTCTCACGGAGCCGCTCCTATAATATCGTCGACAATCTTGTCGTTGCTTTCTGCAAGTTTTTTTACTTCGCCCTCGTCGGGAAAAGAAAACCATTCTTCCATCTCTCCTTCAGACCACGAAGGTTCAGTCTTCCTCGACCTTACGTATTCGTCGGGAACTGCGGGCCCGCCGGGAACAAGAAGCCTCTGGTCCGCGCCTATCTTCCTCTGTTCGGAGGAAGTCTTTTTTGAAGATTCTTTTTTTCCGTCGGAAACAGAAAACACCACCACGGCGCAGGCTGTCATGAACACAAGCAGCGCGCAGATTAAAAGCGTCCTCTTTTTTGTGTCGGCGAAAAGGCTCTTCACCGACTCTACCGTTCCAGAAAAATTCATCTAGCGCACCAAAGCCCCGCCATCCTTGTTTTCAGAAGGCTCTTCCGCGCCATGCGCGTCATCTTCAGGATTTACAACGGCTTCTCCGTCCGAAGAAACGGAATCCGCTTCGTTTTCAGAAGATTCATCGGACATCTTTTCAGCCGCCTTCTTCGCCTCCCTCAAGAGGCGTTTTTCCTCGGCCTTTCGCGCCTCCTCCTCCGCCTTGATTCTTTCAAGTTCAGGATCTGTTATTGTTCCGTCGGCGTTGTATATCCGTTTTGGCGGTCGCGGAGGAACAAAAGCACCCTCGTCAACCTCCACGTCCTCCTCGACAAAGCCGCCGTCATCCCTGTCTATCTTGGCGCCAATCCTTACGTCCTCGTCAAGACGGAGAGCGATTATCTTTGAGATTCCGGACTCTTCCATTGTAACGCCAAGCATTGTGCTCGCGCCCATTACAGTCTTCTTGTTGTGGGTTATGACTATGTACTGCGAGATGTTTGCAAAACTTTCAAGCGCGTTCACAAAACTGGAAACGTTCTTGTCGTCAAGGGCCGCGTCAATCTCGTCAAGCAGACAGAAAGGACTTGGACGCACCTGATACGTCGCAAAAAGAAGCGCGACGGCGGTCATGGTCTTTTCTCCGCCCGAAAGAAGCGCTATGTTCTCAAGTTTTTTTCCAGGCGGCTGCGCGAGAATCTCTATTCCGCTTGTAAGCACGTTCATCGGGTCTTCAAGCCTGAGTTCCGCCCTTCCACCGTTGAAAAGCCGGCGGAACATATTGTGGAAATTCTTCTTTATCTTGTTGTATGTTTCAAGGAACATTTCAGACGACTTGGACTTTATCTCCTCGCTCACCCTTATGAGGTTGTCCAGAGATTTCTGAGTGTCGTCGTAGTTTGACTTCTGCCTTTCGTACCTGTCCTTTACCTCGGCGAATTCCTCCACCGCCATGAGGTTCACAGATCCGAGCGAACGCAGGATTTCCTTTGCCTCGGTAAGTTTTTCCCTCAACTCGGCGACGGGTCTTGTGAGCTTGTACATCCTTTCCTCAAATTCCATGAGGTCGCGTGAATGTTGCTCCTGAAAGTTAGTCTTTATGTTTCTTATTTCCGTGTCGCTGGAATTGAGGCTCAATGAAAGGCGTTCAACCTGGGCCTGAAACCTGTTCTGTTCCTCGTGTTTTTTTTCAAGCCTGTCCTTCTTTCCTGAAACGTTGGAGTTGTTCTCTGTTATCTTCTGGTCGAGTTCCTTGAGTTCTTCCGCAAGTTTAAGTCCACGCCGTTCTATTTCAGAAAGGTTCTGCTGTATTTCAATTATTTTTTCGTTCTGTTCCTCAAGGTTCCGGGTTTCGCCGTCAAGTTCTTCCTGGTTCAAAAGAAGATTGTTTCTTTCGGCGATGAGGTTACGCTTCAGCAGGGAAACGCTTTCCCTTGACGAGGCCACCTGTCCTTCCATTTTTATCCTGTTTTCCTTGAGCCTTGCGCAGGTTTCCTTGTAGTCCTCGATTTTCTGCGCAAGGTCTGAACTCAGGGAGCGAAGTTCCTCGTTTTCAGTGTTCAATGATTCGATTTCAAAACGGTTTGAGGAAATCTTGGAGTCGATTTCCCTCTTCCGCGTCATTATTCCCTCTGGACTTAAAAATTCAACGATGAAGGCGGGGCTTGCCTTCTCGTATTCGATGAAAGACTCTTCTATTTCGGCCGCAAGAGAACCGGCCTCTTCAAACGCCCTTGCGGCGTCCCTTGCCGCGGAAACAGAATCATCCGCTCCATGCCTTGAGGCTGCAAAGTCGTTGAAAACGTTACGCCTTCCCTCTGAAAAAATCTTAAGTTTTTCTATGCTTGAGGAAAGCCTTTCCTTGGCCCTTGCCATCGCCGCGTCTGAAAATCCCGCGTCCTTCAACTTTGAGTCGAGGGCGGTAACTATGTCCTCGGTTATGGCGGTAAGTTCGTCCTGCAGGCTTTTCCTTAGAAGGTCAAGTTCCGCTATCCGACGCCTGTTTTCATCGGACTTCCTTTCGTTTTCCGTAATCTGCGTGGAGGCGGCAGAAACGCTTTCCTGAAATCCGTCTATGTTTTTTTGGACTTCGGAAATCTGCTTTTCCTTTGAATGTATGTCCGCCTCGTACTGGTCTATTTCTTCCTGAAATCCGTCCATGCGTTCCTGTATGGAACCCTGCTTTATCTCAAGCGTGGAGATTTTTTCCCTTATTGAAATCGCCTGGGAATTCAACTGCTTGGCCATCTCCTGCTTGACGGCCTTCTCCTTCTGGATTCCTATGAGGTCGCCCTGCATCGCATAGACTTTTTCCTGCATTTCGCGCGCCCTGTCCAGGTTTTCGGAAATCGTGTTGTTTATTTCCTCTATCTCGACACGCACAAGGTCGCGTTTTTCCACAGCCTCGGCAAGTTCCTTTTCATGCCGCGCCTTGTCGGTGACAAAATTTTTTAGTTTGAGGAGGGTTATGTCAAGTTCAAGGTTGAATATGTCGTCCTTTACGCCGCGGTACCTGCTTGTCTTTTCCGCCTGGATTTTAAGGCTGTCGTACGAGCGTTTTATTTCCGCCATCGCCATCTCAATCTGTTCCATGTTGCGCCGGGTCTGCTCCAATTCCCGCTCCGCTATGGCACATTCGGCCTTTGAACGGCTGATTCCCGCAGCCTCCTCAAAGATGTAGCGCCTGTCCTCCGGCTTGCTTGAAAGAATCTGGCTTACCTGCCCCTGCTCCATTATGGAATACGACGACTTTCCGACTCCGGTGTCCATGAAAAGTTTCACCACGTCGCGCGCGCCCGCGGGCCTGTTGTTTATGAAATACTCGTTCTCGCCTGAACGGTAAAGACGGCGCTTTATCGCGATTTCAGATTCCTCAAGCGGAAGAAGTCCGTTCTCGTTGCTCATTGTGAGCGTAACTTCCGCGACGTTCAAGGCCGCTCGCCGTTCAGTTCCGTTAAAAATCACGTCCGTCTTTTCCGCGGCGCGAAGGTTCTTGGCCTTGTTTTCAGCAAGAACCCATTTCACCGCATCGACGACATTGCTCTTGCCGCAGCCATTCGGTCCAAGAAGGGCGGTGATTCCATCGGCGAAATCAATATGAGTCCTGTCGGCAAAAGATTTAAATCCAAATATGTCAAGACTTTTTAGAAACACAGGTCTTCACTCCGTTTTAAATGTCATGGAATTATAACGATTCGACGCCTTTATATCAATTAATGCCGCCGAATCTTCAAGCGCGCCGAACCTCAAGGACAGAAGCCTCAAAGCGATGCGCCGTCTTCAGGAAGAGGCCTTAGAATCGCAAAAAGACCGAGCGCAAGGGCCTCCAGAATGTAGAGCGTTCCCGCAACCACAAAAAGTCCCCTCAGCCAGTTTGTAATCCAAAGGGCGTTCAAAAAGGGCGGAATGAAAATGGTGAACGCAAGGAGCACGGAATACACCGCTATCAGGCCGTTCTTTTTTTCCATGTTCGCATGGGAAAGACGCGTCACAAGAAAACTCGTGGTGACCACCATGGAAAGCCATATCGCAGGCTTCGCGAAAATCTCGTAGAACGAAAATACAGAGCCGTTCGAGGCTATCGTCATGTACGGCATGAACACCGAAAGAAATCCTGCAGAAAGCGGAAAGAACGCCTTTATCTTGAACGAAAAAGAATCGCGCGAAACAAAAAAGAACAGGGCGTACAGCACAGCAAGAGGAAGGATGTATTCCCTCGCGGCGTAGTAGGCGAAGTTCGAGCCGAACGAATATTCTGGAATCCTGTGAAGAAAGGTGAACAGGGCCGTGCAAACGCACACAAAAAGACCCGAAACCATTCCTGCCGCCGCCACCGACACCAAAGCCCTGTCACGAGCCTTCATACAATAGAAGACAAGCACCGACGGAATCAAAACAATCATGAATAAGAACATGGCTACAATCTACCATACTAAGAAACATCTAGCAATAAGCGGTAAAAAAAACGGCAAAAACACTTTGAATATCTGGATTAGGTGGTATAATTCTAGGACTTCGGGGGAAAACATGAAAAACGCAGTAAAGACTTCAAGACAGGAACAGGCGAACGCGGCGGTCGATGAACTTTCATGCGGCGTTGAAAATCCAAGCCTTGTAATTTTTTTCGCGCCTGAAATAATATTCGAGGAAGTGAGCGTCCTCCTGCAGAAAAAATTTCCAGATGCAAGGACGATGGGAACGACCACGCGCCACACGTACGACCGCGACGGACACCACACGGACTTCTCCAGCGCGACATATTTTTTCAGCGACATAGAATGTTCGGGCGACTTCATCCCGGAGATAGACAGCTTCCCGCTAAAATACGCGCAGAGGATCCAGGACGCGGTGAACCGCCTGTCGTCCACGTCGGACTCGATATGCCTTTCCTTCACGACGGCGTACTCGAACAGCGAGGAACTTGTAATAACCGCGCTCGACACTGTATGCACGGAAAACGGAATGAAGGTGGTAGGCGGAACGTCGGGCGTGGCGGCCTCCGAGGATGAAAGGACGATGGTCGCACTGGACGGAAAAGTGCACAGGGAATCCACCGTGTTCATGTGCATAAAAAACCTTTCCGGGCGGATAAAGGTGTACAAGGAGAACGTGTACATTCCCACAAAACACCAGTTCACCGCAACTTCGGTAGACATAAAGAACAGGACCATAATGGAACTTGACAGAAGGCCCGCGGCGGAAGTCCTGTCGCTCGCCCTTGGCTGCCAGATTCCGGAACTAAAGGAACAGCTTGAAAGACAGCCGATAGGACGCATAACGGAAAACGAAATATACATCTCGGCGATTGAAAAGATTCTTGCGGACGGCTCCACAAAATGGAGCGCGCGCGTATACAACAACACGAAGGTCTCCCTTCTGAAGATAGGCGACTGGAGGACGACAGCGGAACAGACCATAGCGAAAATCAAGCGGGATTTCCCGGAGCCTTCCCACGTCCTTTTGATACACTGCGACGCCCGCACCAACCTCTACCAGAGGCAGGGGAAACTGGAAGAGTTCTCAAAGATATACTCGTCGGCGTTCGCCTCGCTGTCGGGATTCTCCTCTCACGGAGAGCAGCTTGGCAAGGTCCACTTCAACCTGACCCTGCTGGCCGTCGTATTTGAATGAAGCGTATAGACACAATCCTCCGTTTTTTTTATAATAGCCAAATACGTTCATGTGCGTGTGAATTTTTCACACTAGGAGGATAGTTGGCATACGTTAATAATAACAACAATAAGGGACAGCGGGTTAATGAAATGATTCGCGTTCGTGAGGTCAGACTTATCGACGACGAGGGCAACCAGATGGGCATCGTTGCCACCCTGGAGGCTCTAAAACTTGCTAAGGAAAAGGATCTTGATCTTGTTGAAGTTTCACCGAATGCTAATCCGCCGGTATGTAAAATTCTCGACTATGGCAAGTACCGATTCGAACAGGAAAAAAAGCTCCGAGACGCCAAGAAGAATCAGAAGGTGCTCAAGTTGAAGGAAATCCGAATGCAGCCGAAAATCGGAACAGGAGATCTCGACACCAAGGCCAAGCACATACAGGAATTTTTAGACGAGGGCGACAAGGTGAAGGTTACAATCCGCTTCCGCGGAAGGGAACTTGCGCACACCGAACTCGGCTACGACGTCCTGCAGGAAGTTTTAAAAAGGCTTACTTCCGCGTATGTCGTGGAAAAACAGCCAGCGATGGATGGAAAAACAATGTCCATGACAATTTCAGCAAAAGCCAAATAATTTTAACTTGAGGTAGAGAAAATGCCTAAACAGAAGACAAAACGTGCTGCCGCAAAACGCTATTCTTTGACAGGTAGCGGAAAAGTAAAGCACAAGAAACAGAACCTTCGCCATATTTTGACAAAGCGTTCATCAAAGAGAAAGAGACACCTGCGCGAGGCGGGATACGTCGCAGAGGCTGACGCAAGAAAAATCCGCAAGCAGATGCTTCCATACGGTTAATTAGGAGTAAGAAATGTCAAGAGCAATAGACGGAACAAAAAGAAAGAACCGCCGCATCAAGATTTTGAAGCTGGCAAAGGGTTTCCGAGGAGACCGCAAGTCAAACTACAAACCTGCAAAGGACGCCGTTGTAAAGGCGCTCACACACGCCTACGTTGACCGCCGCGACAGAAAGGGCAATTTCCGCGCCCTCTGGATCGCGCGTATCAACGCCGCCGTGCGCGACGAAGGAATGACATACTCAACCTTCATCAACGGCTGCGTAAAGGCGGGAATCACCGTAAACCGCAAGGCACTTTCCAACATGGCGGTTGAAGATCCTGCCGCGTTCAAGGCGGTTGTGGAAGCGGCCAAGAAAGCGCTTGCAAAATAACAAAATCAGGGGAGTTAAAACATGATTTCACTTGACCAGATTTTACTTCTTGAAAAAAAGGTTGAAAGTGCTGTCGCAAAAATTGCACAGCTGCGGGCTGAAAACGATGCTCTGCGCAGCAAATGTTCAGAGCTCACAAACGCGCTTTCCAGCAAGTCGGAGCGGCTTTCTTCCTTTGAAAAAGACCAGAACAGAATCGAAAGTGGAATCATGCACGCCCTCGACAGGCTGTCTTTAATCGAAAACACAGTATTGAAGGCGGCAGGTTCCGTCCCATCCGCCTCCATGCAGAAAAACAGCGGAACTGCGGACGCAACAGGTCAGGCATGCAGCCGGCCGCAGGAATCCGTGCAAGTGGCGGACTCAACAGGACAGGAAGCCCAGATTTCCTTCACAAGCCTTGAGCCGTTGGGCGAAAACCGACAGGCGGAAAAACAGGCATCGAACGTAAATCCGAACGCACAGAACTCAGACTCAGGCCAGATGGACTTTGGAGACACACAGGAAGATTTTTCCGAACAGGACTTCTCCGACGAAGGTGCGGAAGATTCCGACGGCGGAACACAGTTCGACATATTCTAGGAGGAACAATGGGAACTCTCCAGATAGACCTTCTAGGAACATCTTTCGCCATAAAATCAAACGAAGATCAGGAATATTTAAACAGACTCCTCAAATATTACAGAAACCTCACCGACAGCATAGAGCAGAAGGGTTCATTCTCAAACCCGACGCAGATTGCGATAATGGCCGGCATAATGCTGTGCGACCAGGTGTACAGCGACAAAAAAAAGAAGCTTGAAATACAGGAAGCGATTGAAAACAACTGCCTCGACAAGAGGATTGACGAAATAACCCAGACTCTCATAAGCAAGATAGACTCGGTGCTGCAATGACGGCGGAAGACCAGAACCTCCCTACAATATGGATAGACGCCGACTCATGCCCAAGGGCGGTACGCGACATCGCCATACGGTTCTCCCGCAGGCTGAACAGTAAAATCCAGGTGGTGTTCGTCGCGAACAGGGAGATAGGCGCTTCTTCCGACGGCTACAGGATGGTAGTATGCGGAGACAAAAAAGACGCCGCAGACAACCACATACTCGAAAACGCGCTTCCAAGCGATCTTGTTGTAACGCGAGACATAATCTTCGCGGAACGGCTTGTTGAAAAAGGAATCTGCGCCATAAACGACCGAGGAACGCACTTCAACAGGGAGAACATAAAAAATCTCGTGGAAGACAGAAACTTCGACCTCCAACTGGCACAGATAGGACTTGCAGGAACAAAACGCCACTCATACGGAAAAAGGGAACTGGGAAAATTCATAGAATGTTTTGAAAAACAGCTGAAAAACCTTTTAAACGGCAGACAGGCCATCCTCAGGAATTAAAAAAAAATCAGACCTCGGCCTAGTCCGGAATCGCCATTAAAATCGACATTATCCTGTCGCGTATCTTCATGAAGGCAAGGACAATCTCAGGGTCGAACTGTTTTCCAGACTGGTTCTGAATTTCTGCAAACGCATCCTCTATCGACCAGGCCTCCTTGTAGCACCTCCTGTGGGAAAGGGCGTCGAACACGTCTGCGACCGCGACAATCCTAGCGGAAAGAGGAATTTCCTTTCCCTTCAATGGACGGCGGACGTTGACGGGGCCTCCTATGGAAAACCTGTCGCCTTCTCCAAAATCATCCCTTTCATCCTCGTCGGCTAGGGTCGCCTGAGCCTCAAAGTTGAAAGGTCCGGGGTAGCCGGAAGGCTCGCCGTCAAACCTTTCGTGGTGGTGGAGGGCGACGTCCATGGACATCCTGTCCAGAAAGGACTCCGGCGGATAGAAAAGAAGCGCCCCCATGCAGGTATGCCCCTTCATTATGTTACGCTCCTCGTCGGTAAAACGCGGAAAAGTCTTCCTCAAGATTATGTCCGAGATTCCAACCTTTCCTATGTCGTGGAATTTCGAGGCTATTTTCAGATTGTCGCGAAACTCATGCCTCTCGTCCTCAGGAATATTGTTGTTGAACGCCCAGCGGTCGTAAATCTCAAGCGAAAAGTTTGAAACCCTCTCCACGTGAGGATAGGTTTCCTTTGGATCTCTGAACTCCGACATTTTCAGCATCCTCTTCACCATGTTCTGCGTGTTGTACGCGTGCTGCAGGGCCTGAACCGCGGCGGTGGCGAAATGGGTTATATAAAGTTCAGCGTCGGAATCAAAGGCTATCACGTTGCCCTTCTGGTCCTGAGCGTTTATGATCTGAAGGACGCCAAGCAGAGTGCCTGAAGCCATCTTGAGCGGAATGGTATACATCGACTTGGTTCTGTAGTTGGTCGTAAGATCTGAAAGTTTGTTGAATTTGAAGGGAAGTTCGTCCGAAAGTTCGTACGCGTCCTCTATGTTCAGGGGCTTTCCAGTGGAGGCGACGTATCCTGAAATGGACTTTTCATTTATGGGAAAGGAAAAAAACGAATATGGAAGTTTCTCTCCAGGGGGAAGTTCCTTCAACTGCGTGTCGTTCTGTGAATATTTTATCTGGAGGCTTGAATTTCCGCTTCCAGAAACCACGTAGATTGACCCCGCGTCCGCATTGACAATCTTCCGGGTTTCAGTGAGGATTCTTTCAAGCAATACGTCCACGTCCTGAATTTCGTTGAGTTTGTCCTCCAGTTCCACAATCGACTGAAGTTTCTGTTCCTTTTCGCTAATCAAGGCCATACATACCTACCAATGCACCATTATCCACAAAAAATGTCAAAACATCAAGACGAGAGTTCAGACAAAATCAAAAACATCAGCCTATCAGCATGCAGTCTCCGTAACTGAAAAACATGTACCTTTCCTGAACGGCAGTCCTGTACGCGTTCAATATGTTCTCGCGCCCTGCAAACGCGCTCACAAGCATTATGAGGGTGCTTTCAGGCGTATGGAAATTCGTGAACATCCTGTCCACAAGCCTGAACCTGTAGCCCGGATACATGAAAATCGAGGTGGACGACGTTCCCGCCCTCACAAAAACTCCGTCCTTTCCATAAAAATCTGGCCCCGCCTCGGATTCCACGCTCATGGCGGCGCTTTCAAGCGTCCTTACGCTTGTAGTTCCAACAGCAAGAATCGGCCTACCCTCCTTCCTTGCGGCGTTTATCTTCATCGCGGTTTCCTCAGAAATCGAATAGACCTCCTCGTGCATCCTGTGGTCCTCTATTTTTTCCTCCCTGACAGGAAGGAAGGTTCCAAGCCCCACGTGGAGCGTTACAAAGCACCTGTCTACCCCAGACTTTTCAAGCCTTGAAAGCATATCCTCTGTAAAATGAAGTCCCGCCGTAGGACAGGCGGCGCTTCCCGTGTCCGTGGCGTACACGTTCTGGTAACGCTCGGAATCCTCCTCCGTGTCTTCCCGCCTTATGTATGGAGGAAGAGGAATGTGTCCGTTCCTTTCAAACCATGCCTCTCCAATCTGAAAGTCGAATTTCAAATTTCTGAATTCAGTTCCACCGCTTCCCTCGGCATCGACAACAACACCCACAGTTCCGTCAGGAAAAATGTAACGCATCCCGGACTTCTGCTTCTTCGCGTTCTTGACCATCGTGTTCCAGACAAGACCGGAGCCGTCCACCGTGTTCAAAAAAACAAATTCTGTTTCCCTTCCCGTAGTTTCCTTGATTCCGTAAACCCTCGCCCGCCTCACCTTTGAATTGTTGAAAACCATCAAAGTTCCAGGCGGAACAACAGAAGGAAGGTCGTCCATCACGCAGTGCCTCACGCCTCCCGTCACACGGTCAAGAAGCATTAGCCTGTCCTCGCCACGCCTTCCGCTTGGATGCTGCGCCACAAGTTCCTCGGGCAAATCAAAATAAAAATCTGAAGTGTTCATAAAAAAATCTCTTAAAAAAAATTACTCGAACAGGGCGGCCTGTCCTGAAAAATCGCTTCCACCCGGCTTTAGACCAAGATGCTCGTAGGCCCTGGCGGTCGCAATCCTTCCCCTGGGGGTCCTCTGCAGAAGTCCGCACTGTATGAGATACGGTTCGTAGTAGTCCTCAAGCGTGTCGATGCTTTCTCCAATGCTTATCGCAAGGGTTTCTGCCCCGACAGGTCCGCCTGAAAAATTGTTTATTATCGAAAGAAGAATCTCCCTGTCGTATTTTTCAAGCCCCAGCGCGTCTATCTCCAACTGGTCAAGCCCCATCTTCACAACGCCATCTCCAATCCTTGAAAGCCCATCGACCTGGGCAAAATCGCGCATGCGCCTCAAGACCCTGTTCGCGACACGCGGAGTTCCCCTGCAGCAGGCCGCAAGAAGAAGGGCCGCGGAATCATCAATCTGAACGTCAAGGATTTTTGCCGAACGCTTTAAAATCTGTGAAAGTTCTGCGTGGCTGTAAAAGTCGAAGCGCGGAATGAAACCAAAACGGCTCCTGAGGGGGCTTGAAACAGTCCCCGCCTTGGTGGTCGCGCCAATAAGCGTGAATGGCGGAATCGGGATGCGGACGGTACGAGCCGCAGGCCCCTGTCCGATTATCCAGTCAAGTTCATAGTCCTCCATGGCGATGTACAGCATCTCCTCGATCGCAGGTTTCAGACGGTGTATCTCGTCTATGAAGAACACGGTGCGTTCCGTTATCGTGCTTAAAATTCCTGCAAGATCCTTGGGCTTTTCAAGGGCAGGCGCGCTCGTCACCTTGAAGTCAACGCCAAGTTCGTTCGCCGTAATCTGTGCGAGCGTCGTCTTTCCAAGACCAGGAGGACCAATTAAAAGAAGATGGTCCAAAGGTTCAGACCTTTCCCTTGCTGCCTGTATGAATGTGGAAAGGTTCTTCTTTATACCCTCCTGCCCAAGAAAATCCCTGAGCATCTTTGGCCGCAGGGTTGCGTCCTGGTCTTCCATGGAACGCACGTCGGCGCGCACAATGGCGTCAAATTCAGTTTCATCAAAATCCTTCATCTAGGCGAGCTCCACTATTGCAAGACGGAAAACATGGTCCTCCCTGTCCTTCCGGCTCTTTGCAGAAAAACCCTCGTCGGAGGAAAGCCTTTCAGAAATTTCAAGAATCTTCGACTGCGCGACATTTTTATCATAGCCCATTGAACACAGCGAGGAAACAACGTCCGAATACGGAACATTGGACTGAACCTGAATGGAGGCTGCGCCTTTCGAAAAAGAAAGTTTTCCACGGAGCGCGAGCATCATTTTTCCTGCGGTCCTTTTTCCAATCCCCGGAATTTTTTCAAGCATATCCACGTCGCCACGCTCAAGAAGGTCTGAAATGCGGGAGGAACTTGCTCCGCTCATAATCTTTACGGCGCCCTTGGGTCCAACACCGTCAACTTTAAGAAGGTCAAGAAAAAGGGAACGCTCCTCAAGAGTCGCAAAGCCGTACAGGTTCATGAACTGGTCTGTATGATGAAGCCACGTGAAAACCCTCGCCTCGCCGCCAACGGAAGGCAGCATTTCGAGGTTTGAGTCGGGAACGCATAAATCCCATTCAAGGCCGCCGCTTTCAAGATGCAGCTGCCGCGGAAATTTCCCCGACACAACTCCTTTTATCGAATTGAACATGGAAAGGATTATAGCAGAATTTCAAATCCGTGAACATAGAAAAGGCCTTTCATGCAGAGCGGAAAAACAAAGCCACATAACTACGGGCGGAACTGCAAAACACTGCAGTACACAAAAACGCGGCGGTATGACAGCACGCGGAAAAGATGACATAAAACTAAGTGCTGTGAATGTGGGTTATCGCGCAGGCAAGGGCGTCGGCCGCGTGGTCCGACTTCGGCATTTCCACAAGGTTTAAAAGAAGCTGTACGTAACGCTCCACAATAGCCTTGTCTGACGAGGCTGAGCCTGTCACAGCCTTTTTTATGTGGTTCGGCTTGTACTCGCAAAGTCGTATGGCGTTCTGGGCAAGACACAAAGTTACAACACCCTTCGCCTCCGCCACTGCGATTCCGCTCGTAACGTTCTTCACAAAAAAAAGTTCCTCCATTGAACTTTCCGTGGGACGAAACTCGTCTATGACCGTCTGAAGCCTTGCATATATGGAAAGAAGCCTTTCAGAAAGCGAAAGCGACGGAGATGTGGTTATGCAGCCGTAACTGACCATCCTGTATCTTCCGTTGGAAAAATCAACAATGCCAAAACCAGTGTTTGCAAGACCTGGATCTATGCCAATCACCCTCCTGACCTTTCCGAAAGGCTGCGCGTTCATTGTTCCTGGAAGCGTGGAAAAGGAAGAATCGCTGTTAATCATAAAAAAATTATACCAAGTCAAATAAAAAAAATCCCGTGAAAAAACATCACGGGATTATGTATTGGAAGCGAAACGCCCCAATCATATGAACTTATGCCTCAGGCTCGAAATCGTCAGGGAATTCTGCCGTGTGGTATACGTTCTGAACGTCGTCGTTGTCCTCAAGTTTGTCGATGAGCTTCTGGACCTTGGCTGCCGTTTCCTTGTCAACAGCGGTGTACGCGTCTGGAACAAGTCCAACGTCCGCGGAAAGGGTTTCAAATCCCTTTTCGTTCAGCACGTCCGCAACCGAAGAGAATGCGTCCGGAGTTGTTGTTACAGTTATGACTCCATCCTCGTTCACAATGTCGTCCGCGCCCGCTTCAAGAGCCGCCTCCATCACCTCGTCCTCATTGACCTTTTCAGCGTCAAGTTCTATTGTTCCCTTTCTCTGGAACATACGTGAAACAGAACCGGTTGTTCCAAGGTTTCCGCCGTTCTTTGCAAAAACGTTTCGCACGTCAGCCGCGGCGCGGTTCTTGTTGTCCGTAAGAACTTCCACCATGACGGCGACTCCGCCAGCCGCGTATCCTTCGTATACAAGTTCTTCGTATGCCGCTCCGCCGTCTTCACCCGTACCCTTCTTGATGGCGCGCTCGATGTTGTCCTTAGGCATATTCGCAGCGCGGGCCTTGATGATTACAGTCCTCAGCCTTGGGTTTGAGTTTGGATCTCCACCGCCCATTCGTGCGGCAATAGAAATTTCCTTGATGAATTTTGTAAAAATCTTACCCCGCTTTGCGTCGGCAAGACCCTTCGCGTGTTTTATGGTCGCCCATTTACTGTGTCCTGACATTAGGAACCTCTCTATATTGAATTATAATCGCAAGTATAATGATATTTTTTAATTTTAACGCAAAACGCGGTGCAGTGTCAAGGTTGAGCCATCATGCCCTGCATTCGGGGGAGAAGCTCCTCCAACTCGCCTTCCGAAGCCCGCCGACGGCTCGGTGTCGCTACGCTCCCCTGCTCCGCACTTCTACAGGCTCGCCCCAGAAACTTCTTCAACACCGGGGCATCCTCCCTTTCTCACGAGGGAAAACCAGATTGGTCCTGCCCCGCCCTGAACGTCTGGCAGAATATGAAAACCAAATTCCGTCCGTTCAGGAACAAGGCTTATCTTTGAGCCTGTAAATTTCATGCAGTCATCCGGCAGGGCCGGCATTGAAGATGCAAAAACAGACTCGGCGTCCGGAAATTTCTTGAAAAGCCTACGCAGCACCCCGTCGTTTTCAGTCGGATTCAGCGCGCAGGTTGAATAAAGAAGGTAGCCTCCCTTTTCAAGAAGCCTGTAGGCGCATGAAAGAAGGGCCCACTGCTCAAGAGCAAGGCTCTTTATCCTTGCAGGAGACCATTCGGAAAGATACCGTGGGTCGTTCAGAACGTGCCTCTCGCTTGAACAGGGGACGTCCAGCAAAATCCGCTGGTAACATTCGCCCTGCGTCCTGCACCATTTCGCGCCGTCGCCGCATGAAATCCTCACCCTGGAACGCACCTCGGCAGGAAGGGAAGAATCACACACCTGGACAAGACGCTGTTTTCGTGAAGCAGAACGTTCATTGCTCACAAGGGTCGCGTCCAAGGGCATGCGGGCCGCAATCACAAGCGTTTTTCCTCCAGGGGCCGCGCAAAGGTCAAGAAACCTTTCCGCGCCCGACACAGGAAGCTGTAGGGCCGCAAAAACGCTCGCAGGATCAAGATAGTACGGCGCCATCCCGGAAACCTTCCATTCAACGTGCACGTTGTCTTTTTTCAAAGCCCCGCGCAGAGCCTCCCATCTTTTTCCAAAAAGCCCTGAGTAATACTCCTCAAAGCCAGATTCCCCACGAAGTTTTTTCTGAACCCCGTCGTTTTTTTTTCCCATGACAGTCACCTTCCAAAAAAGTCGCGGTAAAGTTCGATGTTCTTCTGCCTTGCTTCCCTGAAAGACACAATCCTGTCCTCTACTGAACCGTATGGGTCGGAAACCCGGAGAACATACTCGTTCTTAAAAGGATTCACACGCCTGTATTCCAAAAGCCCCGCCCTGATTTTGTACACAAGCACGCGCCTTGCCGAAGTCCTTATCTTCTCGCTGAACTCCGCGGACTTTTCAGCCTCCTCCACAAGAGTTGATGCAGGGGCGGAAAACCTCTTTTCAGAAATCATCACCACGTCGACGCCCGCGTCCAGAGCCATCTTCACAGCCTTTTCTGGCGTATAGCCGTTGTCCGAGAGGGCCTTCATAAAAATGTCGTCTGAAAAAACAAGTCCCTCAAAGCCGTACTCGTTCCTAAGTTTTTCGGTCACCCACGCATACGAAAGGCAGGCAGGACGATCCGGATCCAGGGCCGAAGTCCTTGCGTGGCTCATAAGGACGCCCGCGGGTTTAAGACGCGAAATCTCCCTGAAGCTTTCAAGGAGGGCGTAAAGATTCTCCGCAGAGAGATTTATCTCAGGAAGCCCGCTGTGAGGATCCATGTCGGTGTTTCCCGGAAAATGTTTCAGCACAGCGCCTACATTAAGGTTCTCGTAGGCGTTCACGCAGGCCCTTCCGTATCGAAGGACCTTGCCAGCGTCTCCAAAACTCCTTCCGTCAAGGAAGGCGGCGTTCTCCTCCGTAAGAACCTCAACCACGGGCGCAATGTTCATGTCAAAGCCCAGTGCCTTCATCTGCCTCGCCTGCAGAGAATAAAGCGAAAATGCGGACGGAACGTCAAGTTCCCTTGCGACACGCTCGTTTGAAGGAAGCGGACCGTTCAAAGTCCTTAGGCGGTTTACAAAACCACCCTCCTGATCGACGGCAAGGAAAGGCGGAACGATGTTCCTTTCAATGCAGAATTTCCTTATGCTGTCCGTGAAATACATCACGCCTTCAATGTCGTTCCTTATGTTGTATGAGAAAAAAAGAAATCCACCCGGAACAAGCGGAGCATCAGATTTTTCTCCGTTCAAATTCCGCGCGCCAAGACCCGCGCCTTTCATCGCGGACATTTTTTCAACTGGAACAAAAACCGTGTCGCCCTCAAGGTTTTCTATGAAAAGCTGAGCGACCTTTTCCTGAAGCGAAAGTCCATCCAAAAAATCATCGAGGGCCTTCACCTTCGCGGAACGAACCGCAGAAATTTCTGAAGAAAAGCGCGAAGGGCTCTTCGTTTCTGAACGTCCTTCCTGTCCTGAATCCTGTCAGAAGATTTTCCGCAGCCGCAGAGGACGGCCGACAATACGAAAATTAAAAAAAGAGATTTTTTCATACGCGAATTATATTAAAAATCGCTTCCCTGCACAATTTGATTCTCCCTCAAATACGATGAAAGGGAATTGAGCACATTCTTCTTGTCAGAAGTCCAGAGCGGAGCGACAAGCGTCTTTTTCGCGCCGTCGCCCGTAAGCCTGTGGAACACTACGTTTTCAGGCGCGCGCATTATCGCCCTTCCGACGGCATGGAAATATTCTTCCATCGAAAGCGTATTGAAAAGCCCCTTTTCATAGTCCAAACGAAGCGCGGTGCCTTCAAGCACGTGCAGGACTGAAATTTTCACGCCGTCCGTTCCGGAACGAAGCGCAAAATCAAGGCTTTCAAGCATGTCCGATTCGGTTTCACAGGGAAGTCCAAAAATAAGGTGCGTAACGACGTGTATTCCAGGCGATGACATTTTTATCCGTTCCACGGCGTCGGCATATTCCTCGTTGGTGTAAAGGCGCCTCACATAGTCCGCGCTTGTTTTTTTTGAGGTCTGAAGCCCAAGTTCAATAGAAACGAACTTTTCCTCCGCCATTTCAGAAATCCCGGAAAGAATCTCGGGAAAAACACAGTCGGGTCTTGTAGCAATGGAAAGCCCCACA
>JBHAFG010000086.1:0-8256 GCA_041855945.1 Treponema sp.
ATGTAGTGCGGGGCGACCCTGTTCAGCACGTAGCTTATCGCGTCAAGCCTGCAGTTTCCACAGTCGCATTTGAGCCACGGAGTTTTTTCTCCCATCAACTGGTCGTAAAGTCCGTTCACATTTTTTTCAACATATTCTTCCATCAGATTGTGTACATTCATAAAAAACCGCCTGCCGCGTCCTCCGTTTTTTCTAAGTGCGCGCCGCACCATGCAGAAAAATTATATCACACTTTTCAATAAACTGAACACAATGATTTTCAATGATTTTACAATAAACTGAAAACTGTACTTGCGAGTCAAAATGTGTTAAAATCGGAGGCACGAAAATGAAACGCTTTTTTTTGCCGCTCGCTTCGGTGTTGTTGATTTTATCGTTTTCTTCATGCTCCCAGGGCTCTTCGTCGGACATAGTATATCTGAACGACGACACGCTGCGCTCGGTCACCTCACGGAAGGAGGCTTCCCTGCAGTGGACGCGCGAACTTGAAAGCGTGAGGCTTCTGAGGGATGTTTCAAGAAACGAGGCGGTTTCGCCCTCGCTCGGTCTTACAGTTCCGGTTTTAAGCGTGGCGGAAACAAGATTTTCAGGTCCTTCCATATATCCGGTTCTTCCGGGTTTTGGAAGTCTTGACACGTCCTTGATTACAGGCGAATACAGGACATTCCTTGACGATTTTTGCGCCTCCGTTTCAAAATGGAACATACGTGAGGACAGCTTCGAGCCTTCCTCGATTTTTTCGCTAGCGTTTTTCATGCACGACATAAGTTCCCTCTGGACTGATTTTTTCGGCGAGGACTTTCCGATTTCTGAAAAGAACCAGGCTTCCGACGGTTCTTCCACGGAAAAACAGGAAGCGCAGGTGGAAAAGACGCTTTTTTCAAGGTGGATTTACGGAGAGCCTTTTTTTGACGTGGATGGAGTGCATCTTCCAGTGCGTTTTTTCTGCGCGAAGGGAAGCGTGGACGTGATTCTGTATTCAACAAGGGAAACTTTCAAGTTGAACCAGATTGTGGTTCAAAAATGGAACAAAAAATAAAAAAAGGACGGCTTTGCGTTATGGAAAAGAAGGTGCTTTCTGGAATTGAGAGGGAACTGGTCCTCCAGTATCTTGTTGACGGAAACGTTCCCGTCACGGTAACTCCGTTCGACGAGGCTTCAGATGTGGTTTCGGACGAAAAGATACATTCGCTTTCCTCGGCGGTCTTTCCTGTAGCCTTGAAGGCAGAACAGATTTCCGTGCTCAAGGAAGGCATAATACTTCTCAGGAACGCGCCAAGGAATGTGGAGAATTTTCTTGGAAAGCGTGTAAAGGTTGAATTCTACTTCAACAGCGTGGGGCTTTTCTTTCTTTCGGAGATGAAGGCCGTTTCGTCGGGACTTGCCCTGGTTGTTCCGTCCGAGATTCAGCGCATAGAAGATTCCGTGGTGGAGCAGAAATACGATTTTTCGGCTAAAATCTACACTTCCGAGGAGGAGGACGCCACGGGGCTCCAGTGTGTTCCTGCGGACGGTTTCAGTCTTTTTTCACGACCTGCATGGAGTTCTATTCCCCTTGAGAGGCAGGCGGAGGCAAAGACCTATCTTGAAAGTTTTGTCGGGGACGCGAAAAAAAGCGGGCGGGCTGGAAACGGCATACAGCTTGTGAACATCTGCCGCTACATGGTGGAAGATTCCGTCCAGACGGTGGAGGCTGTCCAGGGAAGGGTCAGATCTTTCGACATTCTCTTTTTGAACCATGAACGCTTCGTGTTTGGAATGGAGAAAAACCCTTCCTTCGTCCTTGCATCTGGCGATGAGTTTCGCATAAGGATTTCGTTCAGCCTGAGGGCTTCTCCGTCGCTCACACGCGACATAAACGTTCATATAAGGGCGGACAGCGTGTATGCGGACGCTTCGGGTTCAAGGCTCTGCGCGGACTGCACCTACACCGACCTTAAGGAAGAGGACGTCCGCTTCCTTTACGAGAAGGCCACAAGCCTTCTTTTCATCTAGCATTTTCCAGGATTTAAGCGCGCGTTTTTTTGACGTTTTTTTTCCGGCTTCTGTGGAAAGAGGTTTTTCCGCCTGTTTTTCGTTCAGTTTTCCATGGACGGGGCGGTTATTTTTCCGTTCCGTATTTCTTTTGGAAAGACCTTTATTCCAAGTTTTTTTTCAAGTTGAGCAAAACGCCTCATCTCGTATTCGTCGCCTATCACTATGTTAACGCCTTTTTTTCCAGCCCTTGCGGTTCTTCCCGACCTGTGGACGAAAAAGTCGTCGTCGTCCGGAAGGTCCATCTGGATTATGTGGCTGATTCCAGGGATGTCAAGTCCGCGCGCTGAAAGGTCGCTTGTAACCAGGAGCTTTTCTTTTCCGCTTCTGAACCTGTCTATCGTCGCCTTCCGCGCGCCTCTGTCCGTCTTTGCGTGCAGGGCGGAACAGTTTATTTTCTTGAACTTGAGTTTTACGTGTATGTTTTCAACCTGATCCGCCCTGGACGTGAACACAAGGATCTTGTCGTAGTTGAGCGCGTTCAGAAGTTTTCTAAGCAGTTCGATTTTGTCACGCGATTCAGCGTAGAACGCCCAGTGCGTTATGTTCTTGGATATTACGTCTTCCTGTGGAAGGATTACGGTCTCGGCTTTTTTGAAGAACTTCTTTGTCTTTTCGTCGACGGTCGCCGTGCAGGCTATCCTCTGCGCGCCGTCTGGAAGAAGGGAGTCCAGCGTCCTGATTTCGTCTATGAGTTCCTTTTTTACAAGCCTGTCGACCTCGTCGAAAACTACGAACCTCACGCCCTGTGTTTTAAGTTTTTTGAGCCGTATGAGTTCAACCATGCGGGCTGCGGTTCCTATCGCAATCCGAGGCTTTTCCTTCAGTGCTTCCTGCTGTCTTTTTATCGGAGAGCCGCCTATCAGAAGGACAGTCCTGTATCCTCCGAATGTCTGGGCCGCCTGTTTTATCTGTGAGGCAAGTTCGAATGTAGGGGCGACTATGAGGAGTTCCACCTGCTGCGGATTTTCATTTTCTGGAAGCATCCTTGCGAATGTCGGAAGAAGGTAGGCGAGTGTTTTTCCAGTTCCCGTTTCCGACTGGAACACTGTGTCTGAACCGGAGATGATTTTTGGAATCAGTTCCTCCTGCACTTTTGTGGGAGTGGTGATTCCCGCGTCCAGAAGCCTGTCCTGGAATTCTTCCGGTAGGCTTTTAAATACGCCTGAGGTTTCCCCTGAGGCCGGATTTTCATCAATTCGTTCAGCGTCTTTTTTTCCGTTGTGTTTTCCTGCATGGTCTTGAGTATAGCACAGGGGCAAAAAACTTGCTATAATGTGCCACTATGAGAATCGGTATAGATACCTTCGGCTGTGACCACGCTAGGAGCGGAATAGGAACTTATCTTCTTTCCTTTGCCGCTAACATTCCAAGGGATGAAGATATTGATGTTGAATTTTTTGGAGCGGAAATCGACCGCTACACATATACTTCCGGAAAGGACATAAAATTCCAGGCGGTTTCAGTCCCTGATTCATTGAACTCCCAGAGGCTCTGGCATTTTACGGGACTCAACAGGTTCGCCGCGCAGAGAAAATACGATGCGGTGATTTATCCCGCGCCGGACAGGGTTCTTCCAGTTTCATTCAAAGTTCCAGGAATCGCGGTTGTGAACACAGTCCTTTCAAGACGTGTAAAGGAGGGTGGGGCGTGGCTTCAGAAATTCCAGATAGGCAGGGGGCTGCACTCCGTTCAAAAAATAATAGCCGCGAGCGATTTTTTAAAGACGGATCTTGTGCGGCATGGAGTTCCAAGGGAAAGAATCGACGTTGTGCACAACGGAATCGACCACAAACTTTTTTTTCCCTCGCTTGAATTTGACGGCGGCTCCGATGTCGTGGACGTAAAGCCCTTTGCGATAAAAAAGCCCTACTTCATATACTGCTCAAAGATTTCAGGTCCTGAAAAAAAACACGTCGAACTTATAAGGGCTTTCTCAATGTTCAAGGAAAAGACCTCGCTTCCGCACAGGCTCGTTCTTGCAGGGAGCGACGGACCTTACGCGGCTGAGGTTCACAGGGCGGCAAGGGAGTCTTCCGCGGCCTCGGACATCTTTCTTACAGGATATTTTCCGCACGAAAGCCTTCCGCAGCTTTATTCCGGAGCTGAGGCGTGCGTGTTTCCTTCCGTTGCGGAAGGGGTGGGGCTTCCAGTGCTTGAGGCCATGGCGACCGGGCTTCCAGTGCTGTGTTCGTCAAGCGCCGCCCTCCCGGAAATCGCGGGAAATTCCGCCATGTATTTTGACTCGGACGACATTTCGGGCATCGCAGAAAGCCTTGAAAGGATTGTAAAGGACGATTCCATGAGGCTTTCCATGATAGCAAACGGCAAGGAGTGGGCGAAGAATTTCAGCTGGGAGACTACGGTTTCAGAGACTTTCAAGGCCGTCCGCTCCATGCTTTCAAGATAGTTCTGGCAGCATAAAAAAAACACCGCGGGATTTGACTTCCAGAGCCATCCGCGGTGTTTTTATTTTCCATGATTTTTCATCCGTGTTGTTTTTTTAGGATGCAATCTGCTTTATTTTTATCAGTTCCTTCAGGTCGAGCGGATTTTTTGAGTCCACTATGTCCTTTGTGATTGTAAGGGATTTCTGCCCCTCGATGCTCGGCGCCTCGTAAGAGATGTCCATGAGGCATTTTTCAACGATAGAGCGCAGTCCCCTGGCCCCAGTTTTCTGTCTTATCGACTCTTCTGCAATCGCCTCTATCGCGTCCGAAGTGAACTCAAGTTCCAGGTCGTCCATCGCGAACGACGCCTTGAACTGCTTTGTTATGGCGTTCTTTGGTTCTGTAAGAATCGATATGAGGTCTTCCTTCTGGAGTTCCTTGAGGGCGACGGTTATTGGCATTCGTCCGATGAGTTCAGGAATGATTCCAAACCTTACAAGGTCGTCTGGCGTGCAGAGGTTCAGGAGTTCCATCTTGTCCTCGTCTGAAAGCTGTCCGACCCTTGAGCCGAATCCCATTGAATGTTCTGTGGTCCTCTGCTCGATTATCTTGTCCAGTCCAACGAACGCTCCTCCAAGAATGAAGAGTATGTTGGTCGTGTCTATCTGTATTGTTTCCTGGTTCGGATGTTTTCGTCCGCCCTGTGGAGGAACGTTCGCCTGTGTTCCTTCTATTATCTTCAGGAGGGCCTGCTGCACTCCCTCTCCGCTTACGTCCCGCGTTATGGATGTGTTCTCGCTCTTTCTTGCGATTTTGTCGATTTCATCTATGAATATTATTCCGCGTTCCGCGGCTGCTATGTTTCCGTTCGCCGCGTTGATGAGCTTGAGAAGGACGTTTTCCACGTCCTCTCCCACATAGCCCGCCTCCGTGAGGGTGGTCGCGTCAGCGATTGCAAACGGAACTTTGAGTTTTTCCGCGAGAGTCTTTGCAAGGAGGGTCTTTCCTGAACCTGTCGGTCCTATGAGCAGTATGTTTGATTTTTCAATCTTGACATCATCCTCCGCCTGTTCGTTCTTCTTTACCGACATCCTCTTGTAGTGGTTGTACACCGCGACGGAAAGAACCTTTTTTGCCCTGTCCTGGCCCACGACGTATTCGTCAAGGTATTTCTTGAACTCCTTCGGTGTTGGAACGTCCGATATGTTTATCGGAAGGAGGTTGAGTTCCTCGTCGTCAAGTATGCTCTGGCATACCGCCACGCAGTTGTTGCAGATGTGTATGTTTCCTGAAGGTCCTGCAACAAGCCTTCTGCTTTCGTCCGCGGGTTTTCCGCAGAATGAACAGAACATTGAGTCGCTTCCAAATCTCTTCATTTATTTTTTTCTCCTGTCCATCACGCTGTCAATGATTCCATATTCAAGAGCGTCGGCCGCGGTCATAAAAAAGTCGCGTTCCATGTCGTTTCTGACTGTTTCCTCGCTTTTTCCTGTGTGTTCGGCGAAGTGCTTTACAGTAAGGACCTTGAGCCTTCCGATTTCCTTTGCCTGTATGGATATGTCGCTTTCCTGTCCTTCAACTCCGCCCCAGGGCTGGTGTATCATCACACGTGACGAAGGAAGCGCGTATCTTTTTCCCTTTGAGCCTCCTGCAAGCAGGAACGCACCCATGCTCGCCGCCTGTCCAAGGCAGATTGTCTGGACTGGGCATTTTACATACTGCATCGTGTCGTAGATTGCAAGCCCGGCCGTAACGGAACCTCCAGGCGAGTTTATGTAGATGCTTATGTCTTTTTCCGGATTTTCTGATTCAAGG
Organism: Treponema sp.; assembly: GCA_041855945.1. Taxonomy (GTDB): domain Bacteria; phylum Spirochaetota; class Spirochaetia; order Treponematales; family Treponemataceae; genus Treponema_D. Next base: position 6,240 of record JBHAFG010000086.1, read on the forward strand.
AAGAGTATCTGCGCCACGACAAGGTTCGCGGAAGTGTCGTTTATCTCTCCGTCTATGAATATTATCCTGTCCCGCAGAAGACGGGAGTAAATGTCGTAGAATCTTTCGCCGTTTCCGCTCTTTTCGATTACGCTCGGCATGAAGTACATGTTTTCGTTCATAAGTGTTTCCTCGTAAATTAAATATAAGAAAATGCTGCCATTAAGTCAAAAAAAAAGCCATTGAGCCTGAAAATCTGTAAATTTTCCGCGCAATGACTTTTGTCCGAATTTAAAGATTATCTTGCGTTTGAGAAAAGTTCCGCGAAGGACATCTTTTCGCCCTTGGAAACCTTGACTTCTCCGTAAATTTCAGAGTAGAGCTTCTTTTCCTTCGTGTCGTCGATGAGATATTCCTTTGACCTTGGGTCGGAGTAGTGCTTCTTCACTTCTTCAACTGTAGTTCCGCTTTCCTCAGCGATTCTTTCATATTCCTTTTCGATTTCTTCGGGCGTTATTGAAATGTTCCTTGAACGGATGAGGCTGTCAACGATTATCCTGCTCTTGAGCATTTTTTCGCTGTCGCCCGTCCATTCTGAAAGCATCTTTTCCTTTGTCTGTCCGGACGAGAGTATCATTTTTTCAAGCTGTTCAGGGCTTGTCTGGAACTGCTGCGCCATCATCTGCCAGCGTCCGTCAAGTTCCGCCTGCAGCATTGAGGCTGGAATTTCAAACGGATTTTTTTCAACGAGCTGTTCAAGGAGCGACTGGCTCTTTATTTCCGCTATGCGCCTGTTCTTTGCGACTTCCATGTTCCTTGAAAGATCCTTCTTGAGGTCGTCGAGGGTCTTGAATTTCTCGCTCACGTCCTGCGCAAGTTCGTCGTCGATTGCAGGGAGGTTCCTTACCTTTGCGGCGGTCACTGTAACGCTGATTTTCTTTGTCTTTCCTGCAAGATCCTTGTCCGCTTCATCCTTTGAATATTTCTTTGTGATTTCACGTGTTTCGTTCTTCTTCATTCCGATGATTTCATCGTCGATTTTGTAGATGTTCTCGCCGCTTCCAACCGTGAAAACGAAGCCTTCGCGCCTTGAACCTTCCACTGTGTTTCCATTGTCGTCAAGTTCGCTGTAGTTTATGGTTATGATGTCGTCCTTTGCCACAGGTTCGCCGTCTTTTTTATCCATCACCATTGCGTTCCTCATCTGGATTCCCTTGAGTTCCTCCTCAAGTTCCTTGTCGCCGATGGAAACCTGCGGCTCCTTGATTGTGATTCCGGAAAAGTCCTTTACATCGACCTTGGGGAACACGTCGTATTTTACGGTGTATGAAAAGTCCTTCGACGTGTCGAACTCAGGCATTTCCTCCATCGCAGGCTGGGCGTATGGGAGCGGGCGGTTGTCCGTTTCCTTTTCAAAAATTTCGTTCAAAGACTTGTCGATGATTTCGCTCATCGCGTCGGTCTTGAGCGAGCCGCCGAATTTTCTCTCAAGTATGCTGGCTGGAACGTGTCCCTTCCTGAAGCCCGGAATCTGGGCGTTCTTCACATATTTTGCGATTGTCGAGTCGTATGTTTCCTGGACATCTTTTTTGGCAACTGTTACAGTCAATTTTACCGCTGACTTTTCAAGACTTGTGAATTCCTTTGTAAGTTTCACTTTGAACTCCAATAAAAGGCAATGGCGAGCGTTTTGCTTGCGAATTGACTTTTTAGGCGCGGCTCCAATTTTTTGGGCACGCGCAGTAGATGATGAAGTTTGCGACGCAAACCTGTGGAGGCGGGGCGTTTTTTAAGGCCGTCCTGCGCTCCAAATATAAAAAAAGCGATTAAGTTGCCTTAATCGCTTCTGAAGTAGAGCGGAAAACGGGAGTCGGACCCGCGACATCCACCTTGGCAAGGTGGCGCTCTACCACTGAGCTATTTCCGCAAAAATTTGGCGTTAATCGGCCACAATAAAAAAAAGCGGAAAACGGGAGTCGGACCCGCGACATCCACCTTGGCAAGGTGGCGCTCTACCACTGAGCTATTTCCGCAAAAA
>JBHAFG010000087.1:0-16169 GCA_041855945.1 Treponema sp.
CCTCCTTTATTTTATCCGTTGAGTTTTGCAAGTTCCGCCTGCACTGTCTGTGTTATTTCGCGCGCGGCGTTTTCAAGCGGAACAAGTTTTGCGTCCTTTTCGCGGCGGAGTTTTACCTCCACGTTTGGAAGATTTTTTTCGCCTATTACAACGCGCACCGGATAGCCGATTAAATCCGCGTCCGTAAACTTTACGCCCGGACGTTCGTTTCTGTCGTCAAGAAGCACGTCGATTCCGGCGCTTGCAAGCGAACTGTAAATGCTGTCCGCGGCTTCCTTCATGGCTCCGTCGTAGCGCACTGGAATCAGAACGACCTGGAACGGAGCGACAGTCATAGGCCAGATGATTCCGTTTTCGTCGTGGTGAGATTCGATTATGCTTGCAAGAGTCCTGTCAACGCCGATTCCATAACAGCCCATGAGCGGTGTTACGGGCTTTGCGTTCTGGTCGAGATATGTAAGGTTCATTGCCTTTGTGTATTTTTCGCCCAGCTTGAAGATGTGTCCGAGTTCGTTTCCTTTTTTCATGTAGAAAGTTCCGCCGCAGTCCGCGCACCTGTCGCCCTCTTTGCAGAGCCTTACGTCGGCGGTCATAAATGGACTGTAGTCGCGTCCGGCTTCAAGGTGTTTCAGGTGGAAGCCGTTTTCACCCGCGCCGCCTATGCTGTCGTGCATTGTGAGTGTTGATTCGTCCGCAAGAACCGGGATTTTTATTCCAACAGGTCCCACAAATCCGTGCGGCGCTCCGGCGTATTTCAATACGTCTTCGTCGCCTGCAAGTTCCGCGCCGGACGCCTTCAATACGGAGGCGAGTTTTGTTTCGTTCACGTCAAGGTCGCCGCGAATCAGGACGCATACAAAGGCTTCCGGATAGTATGACTCGCCGGCCTCTGTAATTTTTTCCGCGTTTTTGTAAATTTCGCTTGAGGAAAGGTCAACGGAACAGTTGTACACCTTGTATATAAGGGCCTTGAGGAATGTAGTGGATTTTGCGTTGAAGAATTTTTCCATGTCCTCGATTGAGTACACGCCTGGAGTCGCGACTTTTTCTGCAGGAAGGTCGGTCTTTACCTGCGGCTTTCCGTCTGAGTCGGGTGCGGTTTCTGTACGGCAGGAAGCCTTTTCAACATTGGCGGCGTAACCGCAGTCAGGACAGAGAAGAAGCGTGTCGTCTCCAACCTCGCTTTCAACCATGAATTCTTCAGAACCCGAACCGCCCATCGCGCCTGTATCGGCCTTTACTGAAATTGTATTGAGTCCGAGCCTTTTGTATATCTTTCTGTATGCAGCCGCGACGTTTTCGTATGACGCGTCCAAATCTTCCTGGTTTTTGTCGAATGAATACGCGTCCATCATTGTAAATTCGCGTCCACGCATCACGCCGTATCGTGGGCGTATTTCGTCGCGGTATTTTGTGTTTATCTGGTAGACTGTGAACGGCAGCTGCTTGTATGAGGAAAGTCCTTCGCGCACGAGGGCTGTAAATGCCTCTTCCGCGGTGGGAGATACAATCATGTCCTGTCCCTGCCTGTTTTTTGCCTTGAGCATCTCTTCGCCCATCTTGTCCCAGCGTCCTGATTCCTTCCAGAGATCTCCGGGCTGTATTACGGTAGGTTTCATTTCCATCAAACCCGCCGCGTCAAGTTCCTGCCTGATGATTGTCTGCAGTTTCATAAAGGAGCGGAATCCAAGAGGCATATAGGAATAAAGTCCGTTTCCAAGTTTGCGGAGCATACCGGAACGCATCATAAGCTGATGGCTTGAAATAACTGCGTCATTCGGAGCGTCGCGCAGGGTAGAAATAATAAATTTAGAAACTTTCATGGTGGCATTATATTCCATGAGGGCGTGCAAATTCAAGATATGTGGGGTTTTACGCGTAACGGAAGATGAGCGGAACATTCCGCTTTGTTGTACGTATTGTAGGAACATCGGGCTTTTCGCAAAACGGCGCACTTTTACGCGGAACATCGTGGCAAAACTCAGGTCATACACGCGCCCTTGTTGTAAAACTCCCAAAAATACGTTAGATTACGAAAAGACTTTACGTTTGTGATGAACCACGGAAGATTCTACGGAACACCCTTACAAATGATGCCACGGCACGTTCGTATCAACATCAACGAGTAATTTACTAATCCACTTATTTTATTTTCTCTAAACCAACTTATTCGTAGGAGTCGTTATGAACAAGTATGTAAAGCGTTATCTGGTTGACGCCATGAGCGGTATGGCACAGGGTCTTTTTGCGTCCCTGCTTGTAGGAACAATTGTAAAAACCCTGGGTGAACTTCTTCTGAGGCTTGGTACAAATCCAGTTTTTCAGTTTCTGGTTGACGCTGGAAAATTCGCCTGTGACGGAAGGGTCGTGGGCGCGGCGATGGCCATAGGAATCGGACACGCGATGGGAGTTGGCGGACTTGTACTGTTCAGCCTTGTAAGCGTGGGCGCCACGGCAAACACTCTTGGCGGCGCGGGAGGACCTCTTGCCGTTCTTGTAATCGCCGTTGCCGCCGCGGAACTTGGAAATCTTGTAAGCAAAAAAACAAAGGTCGACATCCTTGTAACTCCGCTTGTAACGATTTTAAGCGGAATTCTTATAAGCGTTCTTTGCGCAAAATACATAGGAATCGCGGCAAGCTGGGTTGGAAAACTCATAATGTTTACAACAGAACTGCATCCATTTGTAATGGGAATTTTTGTTTCTGTAGTTGTGGGAGTCGCCCTTACGCTTCCAATTTCGTCAGCCGCAATATGCGCGGCGCTCGGTCTTACAGGTCTTGCAGGAGGAGCGGCGGTCGCAGGCTGCTGCGCACAGATGGTGGGTTTTGCCGTAATGAGTTTCAGGGAAAACCGATGGGGCGGACTTGTTTCACAGGGACTTGGAACGTCCATGCTGCAGATGCCGAACATCGTAAAAAATCCAAGGATATGGATAGCCCCCACGTTGACGAGCGCCATTACAGGACCGATTGCAACCTGCGTGTTCAAGATGAGCATGAACGGTGCGGCGGTTTCGTCAGGAATGGGAACCTGCGGTCTTGTAGGTCAGATTGGCGTAATAACCGGCTGGTTCAGTCCAAGCGCGCAGGCGGTAAACTGGGCGGTACACAAGGCGGAAAAGGCAGGGCTTCTTGCAGACGAAATAGCGAACATCACTGCGGAAAGCCTTGCGGTTTCTCCAGGATTCTTAAACTGGACTGGCGTTCTTATGATCTGTTTTGTGCTTCCAGGACTTTTGACCTGGGCGTTCGGACTTGCCGAAAGAAAACTCGGCTGGATAAAGGACGGCGACCTGAGCCTTCAGGATCCGTCGCAGAAAGAACAGGACTGAAAGCGGCGGAGCTTCATACGGCGCGGTTGTACTGTACGGCGTGTATTAAAAAAACACGCCGTGTCGGGGAACATACAAAACGCGTTTCTGAACGCCGCGAGTCTGTAATACGGCGCGTTTCATACGGCACGGCTTACAGTGCGCGTCTTGTTGAGCGCAGGTAAAACATTCCGCCGTACAACCGCCGATTGCAAATACAGTATTCATCCTCCGTACTGACCGAACACTGACGTTTTTATCAATTTAATGCTGTTTGCAGTTCCGATTGAAAACGACCTCTCCTCTCCGTCAGTTTCAATACGGAGTTTCAGGATGCTGTCGTCAGAACTTTTTGTTACAGAAATCGGTTTTCCGACAAAAGTATTCATAACAGTTCCGTTTCTGTCGGCGGGCATTGTAAGTTCAAGCATATCACCTGCGGAAATTGCGGTTTCAACAAGCCGTACCTTTCCCGCATAGTTCATTCCGTCCGCCTCAAGAATTTCAAGGCGGACGTTTTCTCCACTCATCTGCTCCTTGAACAGAATCACGCCACGCTCTATGCGGAGCGCCAGGGCTTCTTCAAGACGTTTTGAAAGTCCAAGAGAGCGCAGAACACGCAAAAGTTCAGCCTTAGCCTCTTTGCCTTCCCGTTCAAGTTTTTCAAAATCGTTTGGAGCGTAAAAACCTTCATCCGACTGCAGCGCCTCGCGATGTAAATCTGAATCCCCTACAAGATTCAACGCGTAAGCGTCCTGTAATTGTGGAAAGTCCAGCGATTCAACCTTGTTTTCAGGAATTTTCACCTTTCCCATAAATTCAAGTCCGCAGGTTTCTGTGAACGAAGAAATGTCGCGGTCAAGCGGAAGATTTAAAAGATATATTCCATCGCCAAGTTTCATCTGTATGTATGGAGCGACGCGTGGATTTTTTTCAACAATACGAGAAGTCTTTTCGTCAAGTTTAAGGACGTAGCCCTTGTACAGCATCGCCGAAGTGTAGGACTTGTACCATTCCTCGACGTTCGTTTTAAGGTTCTGCGGGACATCGTATGCCGTGTACATCGAAAGAAGTTCAAAAATATGGTCGGGAACCATTCCAATGTCGAACGCGCGGCTTACAGATTTTCTTGAAATCTCAAATTCCGAAACCGTGCTGCTCTTTACGATGTTCATAAAATTTGAAAAAGGCGCAAGTTCCATGAGCGTAAGACCTGGCATGAACGTAACGTTTGTTCCGGCATTTATGTTCAAAAGTCCTTTTTTTGAGCCATTTACAGAATTTTCGCCTGTAAAAATCTCTGAACGAACGTAAAGGGTTTCGCCGTCTGCTGTTTTTCCATAGGGCGAAAAAAGTCCAAGCAGGACTGCGTTTTCTATCACGCCGTCAATAATCCTTCCGGAATATGTTTCATGCCGGCTCCGCATATTTTCACGCCCAGGACGGAATTCGTCTTCATCCGCGTCTGAAAAGTCCACGATACGTCTTGCCTCAAGAATTTTTGCAAAACCGCTCATCCTTGCAGACGGCTCTGAAGAATCACGGCGGTTTTCAAGCAGAAACGCGATTTTTGAAAGAGAGGAAAGTGTAAGTCCGGTTTCGGGAACGCTTTTTGCAAGGTTCAAGAAAAGCTGTGCCTGTGTGCGCAAGCCTTCCCTTCCAAGCCTTACAGAACCCGCCGTGGCAATGTACACGTACTGCCAAAGTTCCGGAAGTTTTGCGAATTTCCTGACGCGTTCTTCGCTTACAAAAAGCGATTTTTCGCCGAATTTTACAATTCCAAGATTTATGAACGCGTTCAGAAGAAGCACAAGAACGTCCCTGCGTCCGTGAAAAATAGATTCAAGACGTTCAAGGTCCTTTTTCTTTATTGTAAGGTCGTTTTTGCATATTTCGGGATTAGCCTGCATGAACGAAATGTAGGATGCAAGGAAAAGCGGTGAAACGCAGAAATACGGCTCAAAATTCCTCTGAACGCACGGAATTTTTGGAACGATGCGTTCAACTCCAAGAAATACAGAAAGTTCCTCTTCAAGATGTGGATTTATTGCAATCACGTGGGCCGAAGTTTCAGCCTCCCTGTATGAATATATCAGAAGCCTTTCGTTCAGGCTTAAAAGTTCCGCGTAAACCTCTGAAATTGTAAATTCCTTTGAAAAAAAGTCTGCGAGTTTTTCCTGGTTTGCGCCCGAAATCATCGAAATTACGGAAAGCATCCTTAAATCAAATTCAGAAAGATACGAAATTATCCGCCTTTTGTTTTCTTCTTTTCTGAAAATCGAACTCAGCCGTTCAATCAGGTTCTGCTTGTTGTATGGAGTTTGAATCGTGCCAAGATACGTACGCATTGTTTCAAAAAAACGTTCGTCCGGAAGAAGCGTAAGGCTTTCCCTCCAGCGCAAGATTTTAGCGGTCCGTTCGTCCTGAACATTTCTTCGTATCCGTTCCATAGTCGTCCTTGAATATATAAAACTGCACTACAAAATCGGAAGTGAATCCTGTATAAAATCCAGATCCGATTCGTCGGTGTATCGCACAATCCTGTACGCGTATCCCTGTTCGGCAAGGAATTTTTGACGGTTCGAGCCAAAATCCTCTTCAACAGTGTCGCGTGTAATAAGCGTAAAGAACCTTGAGGTCCGTTCTTTTGGACGCAATATCCTTCCAAGCCGCTGCGCCTCTTCCTGCCGGCTTCCAAATGTTCCTGAAACCTGAATCGCCATGGACGCGTCGGGAAGGTCAATCGCAAAATTCGCAACCTTTGAAACGACAAGCACGTGTATTTTTCCCATGCGGAAATCGCCGTAAATCTGGTCGCGTTCTGCGTTGGGAGTTTTTCCTGTTATTATCGGGGCGTTCAGAATCTTTGAAAGTTCGTCAAGCTGGTTCAGATACTGCCCTATTACAAGAATCTTGTCGTTTGGAAACCTCTTTATTATTTCCTGCGTAACCCTGTATTTTAACGGATTTTCGCTTGCAATCCTGTGCTTGACCCGCGCCCCTGAAACAGCGTAGTCAACCTGTTTTCCTTCAGGAAGGTCGATGCGTACTTCAACACATTCCGCCGTTGCAATCCAGCCTGTCTTTTCAAGTTCCTTCCACGGAACGTCGTAGCGTTTAGGTCCAACAAGGCTGAACACAAAACCCTCGCAGCCGTCCTCGCGCACCAAGGTAGCCGTAAGACCGACCCTGCGAACCGCCTGGAGTTCAGCAACAACGCGGAATACGGGAGCGGGAAGCATGTGGACCTCGTCGTATATTATAAGACCCCACGCCCTTTCGCGAAAAATCGAAAAATGCGGATAAGGTCCGTCTTTTTCAGGACGCCACGTTAAAATCTGATATGTCGCCACAGTAACCTGGCGTATGAGTTTGTTTTCGCCAGTGTATTCGGCAATCTGGTCTTCCGTAAGGTTTGTTTTGTCCAGAAGTTCCTGAATCCACTGGTGTACGGCTGAAATGTTCGTTGTTATTATGAGGGTGCTTGTCTTTAAAAGATCCATCACCTGCATTCCTACGATTGTTTTTCCAGCGCCGCACGGAAGCACTATCGTTCCAAAACCTGTTCCAGGTCCTTTTGAACCCACAAGAGATTCCGCCGCAAGTTTCTGATATTCACGGATTTCAAACGGCTTTCCAGATTTTGTTGTTTGCCTCAGTTCAAAATCAAGCGGCTCGCCGTCTTCAAGCTGTATTTCGTCTTTTACAGGCCACAATGACTTTAAAAGTTCCTGTTTTACAGTTCCGCGGTCTGTAAGTTTTAAAATGAAGCAGTATTTTTTTTCGTCGTCGGAAAGGCTTACGGGATTTTCCACGGCTTTTTCGTTGTATACGGCCGGAGAAAGAATCTTTTTTGCGTTTGGATTGGAGGCAATTTCAAGATACACCTGCCGGAAGGCGGTTACAAGGTAAAGATACTGCTCCTCTATTTCCTTTACGTTTTGAACGTCGGTTTCTGACTTTGCAATACTGCCGTCAGATTTTGTAATACGCCCGTCCGGCACATCAATACAGTTTTCCGACCCCTTTATACAGTTTTCCGCGTGCAGGAATTCCTCGCCCGGTTTTAGCGGAACTTTGATTTTTGGACCCGGAACCATTCTAAGTTTTCCAAAACGTCCTGCGGTTTCTTTTATCCATGCCACAACAGACTGCGGCACTTCGTAGCGCGCGTATTTTTGCAGCGCCATCACGGCATCGTCCGCCGTAAAACCCGCGCTGGTGGAATTCCACAGGGAAAGAGGCGTAAGCCTGTAGGTATGCAGATGTTCAGGCGAACGTTCAAGTTCCGCGAACGGAATGAGCGCATTTCTGCACTCGCCTGCAAGAGGAGAATGAACATCAAGAAGCAGCGTCCTGTCGCTTTGAACAATTAAAGGATTGTCTAATTGCATATCAGAACATTTTAATCTATTGGGCTGAATTTCACAATTGGGTGTAAAAAAAAGTGCAGGGTGTTCACACAGGTAAAAGTTCCTGCGTAAAAAACCATGCACTTAAAACCAACGTATGACTTCCGCGTATGCCTTTGCATGACTTTCGCGCGACCTTGTATAATTTCGTGTATGACACCGCGCACCTGCAACGGCAGAAAGCGGAACAAAAAACGCCTAGAACAAAACGGCTCCCATTATTTTTGCGCCAATATTCGACTGTGCGGGAATCGGACTGAACCTGCAAAGCAGCGACGCGTCGATTGAAAATTTAAAGGAAGACGAGGCTAAATGTCCTATGTTTGGCGTTGCAAAAAGAGACGCCTTTATCTCAAGTTCGTCGTAGTATTTTGACGCGCCTGAAAAAAGATTTCCCATGTAAGTTCCGGTGTTTGCAATCGCCATTACAGGAAGCGGTTCCGTTATGTCGTCGGTGAAATTTCCAGTATACGCCGCCTCAAGCGTAAACCTGTTGAAGTACAGAAGTGGAAGAAAGTTCGTTGACCTCTGTATTTCCGTAGAGAAAAGAACCGCGCCCGCCCTTGCACTCGCGTAATAGTTCACTGACGGAATGAGCGAAAGTCCAAGTGAAAGCGGAAGGTTCAGCGTCGTGCTGTACATTTCAAAAGGAAGAAGCCTTGGAATCCTTACCTGAAAATCAAGTCCAAGGTTCCTGTATCCTGAAAAAGTATTTACGCCATCATCGGATTTTGAAACAAACGCCGTTGTAAAGACACTGGAAAGCTGGCAGCCAGAAAACGAATTTACATCGGAGGAACTCTGCCTTATGTTTCCAACCGCGAATTTTGCAGTTTCGTCCGCGTAAAGATATTTTTTAGTGTTTGCAAGTGAAACTGAGTCTGGATCTAAAATAAGTCTGTATACAGGATCCATCATCCTGTCGGGAGAGGCAAGTCCAATCAAATACAGCAGGTCGTCTTCCCTTCCGTAAAAGAATGTTGTATCGCTTGAAAAATACACGTATGAAAGACCGAACGGAACGACGTACTTTAAGCTCATGCCATCCAAGGTCTGTTTGAATCCGTCTCGTCCTATCTCAACATTGCCAAGAAACTCGTATTCCAAGTTTCCAGCAGTTCCGGTCACCTGCAGGCTTGGAATGAAGTTTACAAAAAACGGATCGAACGAGAACGATGCAATCCATATTGGACTTCTCCACGGAGAAGCGGACGCATAGGAAAGTCCGAACGACTGCCTGTACGCCGAAAGCGAAACAGAACCGTTTGGATTTGCTGTAAAACCTGCAACCTGCGACATTCCGAACGGAAGAAAAACGCCCTTCTGACCTGTAAAAGTGTATGCCAGCGAAGAAAATCTTCTGCTTTCGCCCTGAATTGCAAGTTCTCCGCCGTAGGAATTTTCAGAAGATTTTTCAGCGATGTTTTCTTCAATCATTGACTTAAGCGAGTCAACCTTTACATCCTTCCCTGAAAAATTTTCAGATTTTTTAGCGGAATCAAACGCGCGAACCTGAACGTCAAGTTTTTCAAATTCCATTTTCTGAACGTCCGCGCAAAGAATTTTTCTGTCCTCAAAAAACTTTCCAATAAAAAGAACTTTTTTTCCGCCGTCATACAGACTTGGACTGTATATTCCGCCCGAAGAATCGTTTTTTGAAAGCCTGAACGAAGCGGAAGAAAAATCGGAACTGTATTCAAAAATTCCAAGACGCGCCATGCTTCCGCCCCGCGTGTATGTGAACGAAACTGAACCTGGCACGGACGCGTCCAGCTGCAGCAATACAGGTTTTTCAACCGCATCGCCCGCGCCTTCCAGAATGTCGAACTGTAAAAGTTCATTTTTTTCGGCGTCATACGCGCACATTGAAAAATCCATTCCCGTCTTGTTCACAAAGAAAAACTTTCCGTCCATAGTTCCCGCGGGCGAAAAAGGAATGTCGCCGAACGGAAAATCAAACTGACCCACGGCACGGGCGTTCGTTATCTTTTCTTTTGTAGAAAGATCCAGCCTGTACGTTTTTACATGGCAGTTCTGCGAAAGGGTCTTTATCGCGGCAAGATACCAGTTTCCGCCGCTGTAAAAAACAGTTCCATCCCTTACGCCCTTTTCCCTTATCGTGTATGACGAAAAATTCTGAGTGTTCACTACAGTAACAAAACTTTTTTCCACATCCAAGTTCGACCTGTATCCAAAAACCGCAAGGAATTTTCCGTCAGGACTAAGGCTCAACCTTGAAACCGCCTTTTCCTTCAATACAGTCCGGCTTTTTCCATTTGTGTCTGTAAAAACAACCTTTGAAGAAGCCGCGTCGTAATACGCAAATCCGGACGAACCGGACGAAACCGAAGTGTAAAGGTTTCGCGTCCTGTTTGCAGGAATCGCAGCCTCTGGAAAAGAACACCAGTCCTCCTTCCACGGATAATCCTTTACATCTGGAACTTCAATTGAATCGTAAAAATCCTTCCACGCGTCCTTGATCTTGATTCCGTAAACCTTCTTGAAATTTGTAAAATAGAACCAATAACTTGGACGGTTGACGTTCACCGCGTTGTACCACAACTGCGCGAATTTCTGCATGCCGTATTTTTTCTGTAAATATTCAGAGAACGCGCCGCCAAAATAATAACTCAAGTTTGCCCCCGGACTTGTATCGCGCGCGCCATTGATTTCTGAATACTTTGGAAATTTTCCTTCAATCTTTGCCTGACGTATTACAGCCGTGTGGATGTCGCTGTTCAGCCTTCCTTCGCCAAAATCACTTTCAGAAGAAACTGTAGCGCCTTCAGCCATTGCAAGGGTCGCCGTCAAAAGCGATGGATTTACAACGTCTCCAAAAATCCGCCCGACCATGCGCCAGAACGTGTTCTTGCTGTTGTATGTCATGGCGTGTATGAGTTCGTGCCTGAACGTATTTAAAAGCACCTCGGAAAAAACCATCATCGAATCTTCCGGAACGGTGTCGTAAAGCACGATTGTATTGTATGGAAAAGGCGAATACGACGCGTTGAACCGTGTGTTCGTGTGGCATATTGAAACCGTGGTTCTAAAATCGTGCGGAACGATGTATTTTTCGCGGAGTTCATCGTAAAGACCGTCAGCCTTTTCAAAAATTATGTTAGCCGAATGTTCCGACTCAGGTGTATAGATGATGTCGAAATATTTTGTCTTTGCAATCCTGAGCCTGAATTCCTGTCCTGACATAAGACCGCTGTAAGAGAACGCCGCCTGACACATAATGCAGACAAGCGCAAAAATCGAAAGTTTTTTCATTTTAAAATCCTTTTGTTTTTTCTGTTTTTTTTTCAAGACGTATTTTAAATACACTTTATAAGATTGTATTTAGAATACCGCCGTTAATCAATAATGCGGAGGAATCCTGTTTGGAACGTCGCCTTCAAGAGATTCCGACATTTCCATGACCTTCTGCGAAAGAATTTTTATTTCCGTCTGGAGTTTTTCAATCGTCCTTGACTGTTTTACAGCCTCGTCCTGCAACTGATTCAAAAAATCTTCTGTATAAGAAACCTTCATTTCAAGCGCGACAAAACGCCCGTCGTCCAATTTTTCATCCATACGCTGATTGTAGAATTTGTCGCGCATATTTTCAATGCGCCGCGCTTGAACAAGAGGCATGGACGTTTCGCTTCGCTCAACATGACGGACGACTGTAATATTCATCAACTCGGCTTTGCGTATTGCAGGTTTTTCGTCCGTATTGCGGTTTTTTCGGTCGACCTTGATTTTTTCAGACAAAAAAGTGTAACCTTGTCGCATGAAAGTTTGGTTTACAGACATGAAGAAAAACAAAACAGCCTGCACGGTTCTCGCAATTCTTACACTGATTTTTGCAACATCCTGCGAAAGTTCACTTAAAATCACGCTCACAACGGATCTTCCGCGCTTTTCATACAGCGGAAGTCTTGGCGACGCGTTTTATTCCACCATTTCAACTGTAATGGGACTTGGAGAGGCGGCCTCGGACGACTTTCTTGACGCAGAGGACATAAAAAACGGACTTTCCCAGTCAGGTTTTACAAACGTGTCCGCAAAGAACACACAGAAAAATTCATTTTCAGTAGACTTCTCGCCGTCAAAAGAAGGCGACGACCCTGTAAGCCTTTCCGGAATCCTGAAATACGACGCGTATAAAAAACCGTATCTGGAATTCTCAAAGGAAAAGTTCCAGAGCCTTTACAGCCTCGTTCCATTTGAAATACAGTCGCATCTTGATATGTTCATGGCGCCTTCATTCACAGGAGAAGAAATGAGCGACGAAGAATACCTTGACCTTCTTGCCTCTGTGTACGGACAGAAACTCAGCGACGAAATAAAAAAATCAAAAATAAATTTTGTGTTCGTACAGGAAAAATCAGAATCAAAAATGAGCCTTTCACTGCTTTCAATACTGAACACAACAGGAACTCTTGTAGTACGAAACTGAAAGTTCAATAAATACAGGTTTTAAAAACCGCCCCGCGAAATAAAACGCGCAGGCGAATTGGACGCGCTTTTGTCCGACTTGAACGGCGATTTTTTACGGCTTTTTACGGCTCGCAATCGGATTTAACGGCTCTTGACAGCCATTAAAAGTCTTGCCCGACCAGAAAGGCTCTTGACCACGGCGGACAATACAGCCCCGTGAGGATGCCGCGGCGAGTCCTTCCGCCCTTTTACAAAAGTCAAAAATTTGTATAATTGACGGAAGGTTTCAATTGAACCTGCACAGATTATTATCGGGAGCGTCAAAATGAGCATCGTATCATCGACACTTGTAAAAAAACGCAACAGACAGATTGCAATCATCGGAGCGTTCAGCGCCCTCATCATTCTTATGGGAATTCCAGGACTCCACCTTGGATACATACAGATAAATCCTACAACCTCGCTCACAATAATGCACATTCCCGTCGCGCTCGCGGCCATTCTTGCAGGTCTTCCGGGCGCGCTTGTAACGGGAACAATATTTGGACTTACAAGCCTTGTAAACGCCGCGGCAAATCCGTCCGGAATACTGGATCCGCTTTTTGTAAATCCGCTGATTTCTGTTCTGCCGCGAATAATTTTTGGACTTATATGCTGGATTTTGTTCAAGGTGCTTGATTTTATTCCACATTTCCCTAAAACTGTAAGCGCAGCCGTAACAGTCTTTACAGGAACAATATGCCACACTGCAATGGTGATAGGCGCGCTCTTCCTGTTCGCCTCTGCAAAAGTTTCCGAGGCGATGAGCGGAGATGGCTATCTTATGGTTCTTGGATCGCTTATTCCAGGAGCCATGATGGAGGCGGTGGCGGCTACAATCGTATGCTCCGCCACAGTTGTAGCGATTTTTGCAACGTCAAAAGCGAAGCCAAAATTCCTAAAGCTTCAGAAGGCATACGGCACGGACGAAAACGTTGACGCAGAAAACCAGAAACGCGAAACGTCTGAAAAAGAATCTCCGTCAGATGAACAGTAACTTCTCCTGACGGAAAAGGTCAGGAACAATATGCGAATTGTAATTGTAGGTGCGGGTTTTACAGGAATGCAGCTTGCAAAACTCCTAATCAATGAAAAAAACAACGTGGTGGTCGTAGACAACAACGAAGAACGCATGAGGCACGTTTCAAATCAACTTGACTGCTCTGTTCTTGTCGCCGACGGAAACAACCTTGCAACCCTGGAAAAGGCAGGAATCGCAAAGGCTGACGCCTTGATCTGTGTTGCAAGCAGCGACGAGGTGAACATGATAACCTGCTCGCTTGTTGACGCCGTTTATCCCGACGTTCTAAAAATCGCAAGGGTTCGTAACTACGCCTACTACGTGAACACCGCCCAGGCAAAGAAAACCCACGCAAATACATTTTCAGGAAAACACAGGCCCCTTTACGGAATAGACTACATGATACACCCCGACGTGGAGGCGGCTGAAGCCATAGTGCAGGCGGTTGAAAACGGAGCGGTAAGCAAC
This sequence comes from Treponema sp., assembly GCA_041855945.1. Classification (GTDB taxonomy): domain Bacteria; phylum Spirochaetota; class Spirochaetia; order Treponematales; family Treponemataceae; genus Treponema_D. Next base: position 13,678 of record JBHAFG010000087.1, read on the forward strand.
GTGTATTCATTCGGCGACTCGGAAATGCAGATTTTCCGCGTACCTGTAGCGGAAGGAAGCGTTTTTGCAGGACACAGCCTTATGGAAATCAAAAGCCTTACAGACATTCCGCTTCTTGTTTCATACGTTGAAAAAGACGGAGAAGCCTCGCTTCCAGGCGGAAATTCAATAATGGAAGTAGGCTGCACGCTTGGAATCCTTTCTGCAAAACAGAACATAGGCGGAATCCTTGAACTGTGCGGCTCAAAACGGACGGAACTTAAAAAAATCGCGATAATCGGGGCCGGACGCATAGGAACTCTTGTAGCGGGAAAAATAACAGAACCAAAGAAATTTTCCCTTTTCAATATGTTCAGGAACAAGGGCGTTGGAAAGGCCGGACACAAACTTCTGATTGTAGATTCGGATGCGAACAACGCAAAGGCCGCCGCGGAACGGTTTGAAGACGCGGAAGTTTGTTTTGGAGACGCTACGGACGAAAGTTTTCTGAACGAGGAAGGAATTCCAGACTTTGACCTTGCAATATGCGCCACACACAACCACGAACTGAACATGGTTCTCGCGGCCTATCTTGAATCCCTTGGCGTAAGACAGTCGATAAGTCTTGTTACAAGTTCGGCGTTCGCCTCCATAGCGGAAAAACTTGGAATAGACGTAACGGTCGCGCTTAGAGATGTTGTAGTCGACTCGATTATGAGCCACCTGCGTGGAAAATCCGTAAAGGAAGTCCACACTGTTACAAACGGTGACCTTGAAATAATCGAGTGCGTGCTTCCAAACGACTCGCCAGTCAGCGGAAAACGCATAAAGGAACTTTCCGACCCGGGAAAATACCTGCTTCTTTTGAACAGGCACAGCGGAAACGAAGAATACGAGATTGCAAACGGAGACACGGTTGTATCGACGGGCGACCACCTTGTACTGATTGCACTGGCGGACTATTCAAGCAAGATTCTTGAAGTTTTCGGAAACACGGAAGACTGACGCGCGGCGCCTAATACACGCCGTGCGATTTGCGGCACAAAATGCGACCTGTACGGCACGTGCAATGCGAAAATGCAGCACGTGTAATACAAAACTGCCGCGAATACGCATTAAGCGTACGGCAAGCGTACATAACGCGCAAGCACACCGGCATACGCACGGAAAATACGCCGTGCAGGTGTAAAAAAAACGTATGGAACAGAGGAACGGAATGTTTACAAATCTTTTAAGAATAAATTCAATTCTCGTTGCGATAGTCGGAACGACAATGGCAATTCCGCTTGCCACAGGAATCTTCCTTGGCGAAGACAAACAGATATGGCTTTCATACCTTGTTCCGCTCCTTGCAAGTTGGGTCGTTCTCCTTGCAGTGAACATTCCGCTCAGAAAGAAAAAAATAAACCTTACAATACGCACCACATACGTAACAGTTGCGTCCGCATGGATTTTTGCAAGTCTTTTTGGCGCGCTTCCACTTTTTATAAGCGGCTGCACTCACACATTCACCGACGCGTTCTTTGAAAGCTGTTCAGGTTTTTCCACAACGGGAGCGACGATATTCGGCGAAATAGAAAGCCTTCCGCGAAGCATGAACCTATGGAGATGCCTCACACACTGGCTTGGCGGAATGGGAATAGTCGCCCTTACAGTCGCGCTTCTTCCACTTCTTGGAGTTGGCGGCTTCCAATTGATAAAGGCGGAAACTACAGGTCCTGAAAAAGGCAAGATGACTGACAAAATCACCACCACAGCAAAACTCCTCTGGATAATATACTTCGCCCTCACATTGATTGAGGCGGTCGCATTGAAAATCGCCGGAATGGATTTTATCGACGCTGTGTCTCACGCGTTTTCCACACTTGGAACAGGCGGATTTTCAACAAGAAACACAAGCATCTCCTCATACAATTCAAGCTCAATCGACATACTAATAACGGTATTCATGTTTCTTGCAAGCATAAACTTCAGCCTCTACTATTACATTCTGATAGGAAACTGGCTTGACATAAAAACGAATTCCGAATTAAAGGCGTTCATCTGCATAACAGCTGCGACGGTGATTGGAACATCCCTTCCGCTTGTACAGTTCTACGGCGGAATCAGGGAGGCCTTCCGATACGGCGCGTTCCAGGCAATAGCAGTAGGCTCAACCACAGGATTTGCAACCGCCGACTTCACCACATGGCCGGCCGCCTCCCAGTTCTTCATATTCCTGATGTTTTTTGTCGGAGGCTCTTCAGGTTCAACCGCCGGAGGCGTAAAAGTAATACGCTGGGTGGTTCTTTTCAAACAGCTGAGCAATTCAACAAAACAGCTCCTTCATCCGCACGGCGTGTTCACCCTCCGTCTTGACGGTTCGCCGCGCGACTCAGAAATTGTAAAGGTCGTAACATCATTCATGGTGGTGTTTTTTTCACTGATTGGACTTACAACCCTGGTGGGCTGCATCAGCGGGCTTGACGTGTTTTCAGCGTTCACGGGCTCAATCTCGATGGTAGGAAACATAG
>JBHAFG010000088.1:0-13081 GCA_041855945.1 Treponema sp.
GCTCGTTGATTTTTACAACCTTTACACCGCTTGAACCGGTTCCCTGTTCGTTTATGGTGTTTGCCGTAACCCTCAAGGTTTTTCCCTGGCTTGTAATACATACAACCTCGTCTTTTTCCTTTACGGAAAGAAGTCCTATTATTTCGCCCCTTGATTCTGTGTTTCCAAAAATACGCTGTCCCGAAGTTCCCCTGCCGTGTGGATTGAAGTCTTCAAATCTGGCGCGCTTTCCAAATCCCTTTTCTGTAAGAAGAAGAATTGTTTCGTCCGGCGTTACAGTTACCGCTCCTGTAACTTCATCGCCCTCTGCAAGTTTCATTCCCTTTATACCGCAACTTGCCCTTCCCATTTCGCGTACGGAATCTTCGCTGAACCTGAGGGCCTTTCCCCTGCGCGTAACAAGAATTATTTCAGACTTTCCGTCAGTTGTAATTGCGCTCACAAGTTTGTCGCCGTCGCGTAATTTTAATCCGATTATTCCACGGGTCTTTGCATTGTTGAATTCCGTTGTCTGAACCTTTTTTACAACTCCGCTTGCAGTCGCCATGAAAAGATACAAATCTTCCCTGAATTCACGCAGCGTAACGACAGTCGTAATTTCTTCGTCCGCTCCAATGACAATCAAACTCTTTATGTGAGTTCCACGCGCGTTTTTTGAAGTTTCAGGAATTTCGTGAATCTTTATCCAGTACGCGCGGCCGATGTTCGTTACGATTAAAATTCTGTCATGCGTTGAACCGATGAAAAGTTGATTTATATAGTCGTCTTCGATAAGGGAAGTTCCGTTTGAGCCTGTTCCTCCCCTACCCTGCTTTTTGTATTGTGTTACAGAAACGCGTTTCATGTAGCCCAGTTTGGAAATCATGACAACCATGTCTTCTTCTTTTATCATGTCTTCCACGTTGATTTCTTCAACCTCGTCTGCAACAATGTCGGTTCTTCTGTCGTCGCCGTATTTTTCCGCAATCTTTATTGTTTCATCTTTTATTGTAGCAAGAATTTTGTTGTGGTCGTCCAAAAGTCCCTGCAGGTCGTCGATGAGGGCCTGCAATTCCTGTATCTGCTTCTGAAGATCTTCTATTAAAAGATGTGTAAGACGCTTCAACTGCATATCAACAATCGCCTGTGCCTGTTCGTCGTCAAAGTCAAAGCGTTTTTCCAAAGAAAGTTTTGCAGTTTCGGTGTCGCGGCTTTCCTTTATGATTTTTATAACTTCGTCGATGTTGTTGATTGCCGTAATCAACGCCTGCAATATATGCATTTTGTGTCGGGCGACTTTCAAGTCATAGATTGTACGGCGTGTTATAACTTCATCCCTGTGTTTTACAAAATGCGCGATGAGTTGCTTGAGTGTAAGAACCTCAGGCTTCAAGTAAACCTGTGGAAGAGTAAGATAGCCCGATTCTTCATAACGTGGCTCTCCCTCTTTCTGCTGCGGAACCAATGCAAGATTTATGACGCCAAAATTTGACTGCAAATCTGTTTTTGCAAAAAGTTGGTTCAATACAAGTTTTGTAACGGTCCCGCGTTTGAGGTCAACAACAAGCCTCATTCCAGTCCTGTCGGAAGACTCGTCGTTTGCACCTACAATTCCGTCAATCTGTTTGTCTCGAACAAGTTCCTTTATCCGGCGGATTATGTTCGTCGTATTGATTCCGTAAGGAACTTCGGTGAACACAATTGATTCTCGTCCGTGCTTGTCTGTTTCAATCGTGAATTTTGAACGGATTGTTACGCGGCCCCTGCCTGTTGTATAGGCCTTTTTTATTCCGTCGCGGCCATAGATTATTCCGCCAGTTGGAAAATCCGGTCCTTTTATATGCTTCATCAATTCTTCTATTGTAATGTCTGAATTGTCGATGTACGCGCATATTGCGGAGGCAACTTCCCTAAGGTTGTGGGTCGGCATATTTGTCGCCATTCCAACCGCGATTCCTGTCGTTCCATTGCACAGAAGAAAAGGAAATGCGCCCGGAAGAACGGAAGGTTCCTTTGTTGTATCGTCAAAGTTTGGAACCATGTCGACGGTCGCCTTTGAAATGTCAGAAACCATTTCTTCCGTGATTTTTGACATCTTCGCTTCCGTGTAACGGTATGCGGCGGCAGGGTCTCCTGCAATAGTACCAAAGTTTCCCTGCGGAGTTACAGTTGTATATCTCTGGGCAAAATCCTGACCAAGACGCACAAGCGCGTCGTAAACGGAAGCGTCTCCGTGTGGGTGGTAATGTCCAAGAACTTCACCGACAATGGTGGCGCATTTTTTTGTCTTGCCGCCGCTTGCAAGATGAAGCGTATCCATCGCATACATTATTCTGCGGTGTACAGGCTTCAATCCGTCGCGTACGTCTGGAAGGGCGCGCTGTACAATTACGGACATCGAATAGTCGATGTACGCCTTTTTTACTTCATCTTCGATTGGGATTTTTATTAATGTTCCACCTTCTGCAGTTTTTGTCTGTTCCAACATCTTACATTCCTATAAAAAAGTCTGCCGAAAAATACGGCGGTATTTTGTACGACTTTCAGTATTTAAAATTTCTGATACAAGCCGAACTTAAATTTAAATATCCAAATTTGCGTAACTTGAATTTGATTCTATAAACTGACGGCGAGGCTCAACTTCCTCTCCCATGCAGACGCTAAAAATATTGTCCGCGGCGATTGCGTCGGGAATTGTAACAACCCTCATGTGTCTGTGTGCGGGATCCATTGTTGTTTCCCAAAGCTGTTTTCCGTCCATTTCACCAAGACCTTTGTATCGCTGCACGTCTGCCTTTGCCCTGTCCTCGCCCAACGCCGCAAGAGCCTCGTCGCGTTCCTGTTCGGAATAGCAGTATACAGCCTCTTTTTTTCCAAGTTGAACTTTAAATAGCGGAGGCATTGCAAGATATATGTATCCGTTTTCAATCAACTGCGGCATATATCTAAAGAAGAACGTCAAAAGAAGCGTCCTGATGTGCGAACCGTCAACATCGGCATCGGCCATTATTATTATCTTGTGGTAGCGGAGTTTTTCTATGTTAAAGTCCTTTCCAAATCCCGCTCCAAGGGAAGCAATTACAGGTTCAAGTTTTTCATTGTTCATTACTTTTTCAGGACGAACTTTTTCAACGTTCAGCATTTTTCCCCATAACGGAAGAATCGCCTGTGTTTTTGGATCGCGTCCTTTTTTTGCAGAACCGCCTGCGGAATCTCCCTCGACTATGTAAACCTCGCACTGTTTTGGATCTTTTAAAGAACAGTCGGAAAGTTTTTCTGGAAGTCCAAATCCGTCGGACATTGTTTTTTTACGGCTTGCGTCCTTTGCCTTTCTTGCGGCTATTCGCGCTGAAGCCTCTGCAAGCGCCTTTTCAAGAACGCTTTCAAGTATTTTTGGATTCTGTTCAAAGAAAATCGTAAGTTTTTCTTTTACAAGTGCGTCAACAATAGTGCGGACTTCTGTATTTCCAAGTTTTTCCTTTGTCTGTCCTTCAAACTCTGGTTCTGGAACTTTCATAGAAAGAACAACAACAATTCCAGCCCTTACGTCGTCGCCTGTAAGTTTTTCGTCCTTGTCGATTCGTTTTTTAAGTTTCTCGTTTGACTCAAGAGCCTTGTTCAAAACGAACGTCAACGCGGACTTGAATCCTTCAAGATGAGTTCCGCCGTCGCGTGTGTTTATGTCGTTTACATAAGTGTTTATGTTTTCGTCAAAACCGTCATTGTATTGAAAGGCAAGTTCTGTAATTACATCGTCCTTTTCGCCAGTTATAAAAATAGGCTCTTCAGGAAGATAGAATTTGCTGCGTTTTGCCTGATTCATTTCCTTGACGTACTGTACAATTCCGCCTTCAAATTTAAGAATTTCTTCTTTTGGAGTTTCAAGCCTTTCGTCCCTGAACACAATCGTTATTCCGCTGTTTAAAAAAGCAAGTTCCTTCAAACGTTTTTTTAAAACATCGTAGTCGTGTACAGTCGTTTCGGTAAAAATTGTGGAATCAGGCTTCCACCTTATACAGGTTCCGTGTTCGTCGGTGTCGCCAATCACTTCAACCTTTGACTTTGGAAAACCGCGTGAATACAACTGACGGTGTATGTGTCCGTCGCGTTTTACAGTTGCTTCCATCCAGTCGGAAAGCGCGTTTACACAAGAAACACCAACACCGTGAAGTCCGCCGGAAACTTTGTATGAACCCTTGTCGAATTTTCCACCTGCGTGAAGCCTTGTAAGTACAAGTTCAAGCGCGCTTATCTTTTCTGTTGGATGAATGTCAACAGGAATTCCACGTCCGTTGTCCTCCACCCTTACAATGTCGTCTTTTTCAAGCGCGACAACTATGCTGTCGCAAAAACCTGCCATCGCTTCGTCTATGGAGTTGTCTACAGTTTCATAGACAAGATGATGAAGTCCGCGCGGACCTGTTGAACCTATGTACATTCCAGGTCTTTTTCTAACCGCTTCAAGACCTTTTAAAACTTGGATATTACTAGCACCGTATTCTGCAGCCATTATCGTTTCCTTATCTGGTTAATTTGTAATTTTATGACACTGCATTTCATTTCCCACAAAATAAAATACATTATATATATAAGAACAAAACTTTGATTTTAGTATAGAATAATTGAAAAAAAAGGTAAAGGCGGATTATAATTTAGATTATGAGCGAAAATAACTTGAAGGACTTTTGGGATTTAGTAATCGCCCAAATTGAAGAAGACTACAAAAAATCTGGCAAAGAAACTGAATTCAAACTTTGGTTCAATATGAAATATGTTAAAGACAAAAACCTTACCGTAAAGGTTTCAGTTCCGTCCACATTCATGTGGCAGTCCATGCTTTCAAAGGGATATGTCAACACTGTAAAAGAATATTTCAGCAGGATTACAGGACAGAACATTGAAATCGAAAGCATTGTCGTTGACGAACCTCAGATTGAAGTACAGCCTGAAATTCCAATAAATAAACAAACTCAAAAAGTTCCGGAAAATAAAAAGGAATATCAGAACAGTTCTGCTTATGAAAATACGTATGAAAAAAACGGCGCGAATTCCTTAAACAGTGCGCGACCATCAAGCGGCGCAGACGCACGCAAAGTTCCGTTTGAAGAAAAATTCACTTTTGAAAATTTCATAGCGGGCGACGGAAGTTCAAGCAAATTCGCCTACAACGTTGCTCTTTCAGTTGCGGAAAATCCTGGCGTAAAACGAAATCCCGTTCTTCTGTATGGCGGCGTTGGACTTGGAAAAACACACTTGATGAAGGCAATCGGAAACAAAATCAACGAAATTTTTCCGGACAAAAAAATCTGCTACATACAGTCTGAATCTTTTTTGAACGAATTTACAAATTCAATTTTGAACAAAAACCAGGATTCGTTCAAATCAAAATACAGGAAACTTGACGTTCTTCTGTTGGACGACATCCACTTTTTGCAGAACAAACCTGCAATACAGGACGAACTTTTCTATACATTCGAGGCTTTAAAGGACAAAAACGCCCAGATGGTTTTTACCTGCGACAGACCTTTAAAGGAAATCGCCCACATGGCTGAACGTCTTGTAAGCCGTCTTGGTTCTGGAATATGTCTGAACCTTGATTTTCCTTCATACGAAACAAGAAAGGCAATCATCTATAAAAAACTGGAAAAAGAAGTAAAACTTATTCCGGAAGAAATAATAGACTACATAGCAAAATTGATTGAAACAAACATACGCGACCTTGAATCCGCCCTTACAAAAATTACAGGCTACGCAGAATTCTTCGACTCTCCCATAACGCTTGAGGTTGCGCAGGAACAGCTTCAGGATTTTTATTCAGGTCCAAAAGTAGGAAACATTTCTGTACAGAACATAATGAAAACTGTAGCGGCAAACTATCAGATAAGTGTAGAAGAAATGAAGAGCAGCAAACGCCAGCAGAAATTTGTAAATCCGCGGCACATCGCGCTCTACATCTGCCACGAACTTACAGAATACACCTACACTGAACTTGGAAACGAATTTGGCGGACGCGACCATTCGTCAATAATGCACGCGGTTGAAAAAGTCGCTGAAAAAGTCAAGACAGACACAAATTTCAGCAAGACAATCAATTTTCTTATTAAAGAGGTAAAGGAATTCAAAAATTAATGACTAATTAATATATATTGTGGTAAAATGAGTGGATAAGTCGGGCATAACTTTTAACAAATGAAAGTTAATGTGGATAAGTGTAAAATATGTAAATAAACGCACTTAGTTTTGTACTTTAAAAACTATTGCATTGTATGGAATTACATCACTTATCCACTTTAAACACGTACTTATTATTACTATTATTAAATTTATAAATTTATAATAAATTTAATGTATATAAAGTGAACTGAATGAAAAACAGCGAAGTTTTGCAAAAATTTTTCTGTTTTGGGTTTGCGTCGCAGACTTAAAAATAAATTGCACTTTTTGTAAAACACAGAGAGTGCGTAAAAAATCAAGTTTGAAGGATTTTGATTTTTTATAAGGAGATATAAAAATGAAATTTACATTTGACCGAGATGCAATGATTAGGGAAATTGCAATTGCACAGGAAATAATTACAAATAAAAGTCCTATTTCTATTCTTTCAAACATACTTTTGACTGCAAAAAACGGCGAACTTACAATAAAGGCGTCCGACACAAATGTAAATTTCATAACACACATTCCAGTTGACATATTGGAAGAAGGAAGCACTACAATATATTGCGACAAATTTATGAGCATACTTTCGTCATCACCGTCGGGCGAAATTGAATTCGACCAGCAGGACATGAAAGTTACAATCAGAACTTTGACTAAAAAATACAAGGCGCAGTTAAAGAGCATCGCAAGTGAAAAATTCGCTGAAATTCCAGAAGCAAACGACGTTCCATTTTTTGAAGTTCCTGCAAAAGAAATAAAGGAAATGATTTCACAGACGATTTTTTCTGTTTCAGAAGATCCAAACAGGTTTTTTATGACGGGCGTGTATTTCACAAAAAAAGACGACAAACTTGCAATGGTTTCTACAGACGCAAGAAGGCTCTCTTACTGTGAAAAAATGATTGCATCTGGAATAGAATTTGAAAGCGCGATTGTTCCTACAAAAATACTCAGGTGCATACTTAAAAATGCGTCCGACGAAGGAAACGTGCTTTTGGGAATTGTTGATAAAATGATTTTCGCGCGTTTTTCAAACTATGAATTTTCGTCAAAACTGATAGACGGACAGTATCCAAACTATCAGCGTGTGATACCTGAATCCCAGGCGCATTCATTCCAGGTTAACAAAGACGACCTTGAATCCGCACTTAAACGAATTGAAATAATGATTGACAAAAAAGTTGGAAGAATAGTTTTCTCGTTAGGTCCTGGCGTTTTGAACATAAGTTCTCCTGAATCTGAAATAGGCGAGGCTGACGAAGAAATTCCTTGCAGATACGATGGCGACGACTTTGCAATTGCCTTGAACGACAGATATCTTTCAGATCCGCTTAAAGCGATAAAGTCTGAGAACGTAATATTTGAATTCACAGAACAGATGAGGGCTGTAACATTAAAGGCTGAAGACGCGGACGATTATTTCCACATCATAATGCCTATGAATTTGACGAACTAAACAATGCCATTTCTTTCGCTTAATTTATTCAATTTCAGAAATTTGCAGAACGGCAAGATAAATCTTTCAAACAGGGAGATTTATTTTGTCGGCGAAAACGGACAGGGTAAAACAAATCTTCTTGAAGCCTTGTATTATTCCGCCTACGGAAGTTCTTTCAGGACTCACATTGATTCCCAGATTATACGTAAAGGAGAACAGAATTTTTCTGTAAATTCATTTTATCAGGCGGAAAACGGCGAAACTCAGTCTGTAAAAGTAGTTTACGATTCAAATAAAAAAACAATCGAAAAAAACGCAAAAAAAATACACGACAGAAAGGAACTCATAAACACGATTCCGTGCGTTCTTTTCAGCCACAGCGACATGAAATTCGCCACTGGAGAACCAGAATACAGACGTTTTTTTTTGGACCAGTCGCTTACAATGTACGACGCTCTTTACATAGACGATTTGCGCAACTACAAAAAAATATTGAAGTCTCGGAATCTTGTAATAAAGGAGCATAAATTTGAAATGCTCGACATTTACGATTTTCAGCTGGCTCAAAAAGGACTTGAAATTCAAAAAAAACGTAAAAACGCGATTTTTCAGTTCAACGAAATTTTTATGCGTCTTTACGAGGAAGTGTCCGGAATACAAGGCGTTTCGATAGGCTATTATCCGTCATGGAAAGAAACAAAGGAAAAAATCGGAACACGTTTTCCAAATTTGCAGGAAATTGTAGATTTTTTAAAGGAAAACCGCGAAAAAGACAAAATAATGGGAACAAGCCTTTCAGGTCCGCACCGCGACAGGATAATTTTTGTAAGGGAAGGAAAACAGTTTGTACCGACCGCTTCAACAGGACAGTGCAGGCTTTTGGCTCTGCTGTTAAGGGTTTCCCAGGCGGTTTATTACACGCGTATAACAGGAACAAGACCGATTCTTTTGATGGACGACGTGATGCTTGAACTCGACCCGGACAAGCGTTCCAAATTGACTTCTGTTCTGCCCGAATACAACCAACTTTTCTGCACATTTTTACCAGGCGAACCTTATGAACGATACAGGAGAGATACAACCAAAATTTTTCAGATACAAAATGGAGAATGGCATGAAGAATGAAATGACGTCATGCAGCGACATGATTACAATGACCTTTCAGAACATAAACAAGTCAACTTTTGAAAGGACGAACAAACTTGCAGATTCCTGGAAAAAAATAATTACAAGCATAAAAAGTTTCAGTTCGGATACAAACATCGGCGAAAATATGTACGAACATTCAAACGTAGTTGAAATAAAAAACAACATACTTTTGATAGAGGCCGACCATCCGGGCTGGATTCAGATGTTTCAGATGAACAAAAAATACATACTGAACGGACTAAAAATGTATGTTCCAGAACTGAACGTTCAGTCTCTTGCGTTCAGGCTTAAGGGAAGCAACGCAAGTCTTACAAACGTAAATTATGACGCTGAACTCAAAAAAGAATCGTCGCGCATGAACGAAAATCTTAAAAAAGAAGAAAAAATTCTGGAAAAATTCAGCAAAAACGACGCAGATTCGAACGTAAAAAACCGCGCGTCTGAAAACTCATTACACGAACTGGAAAAATCAGAACGCCACGATAAAACAAACGCCCTTCCCGACGACCTTCTTGCAAAATTCAAAAATATGGAAAACATCGCGCAGAACAGGAATTAGAATTGGGAAAGTTGTCCTGATAATAACAATTTCCAATATTGACTAATAAAATCTTTTAATGATATATTTTCATACTATATTTTTTTGAATTCTTAGCAGAATTATCATATTGAATCTAATTTTAAGGAGTATCGTTCTATGTTACGAACATATCAACCTAGCAAAGTAAAACGCAATAGAAAATTTGGTTTCAGGGCTCGAATGGCAACAAAGGGCGGACGAAAAATTCTTGCGCGCAGACGCGCCAAGGGAAGAACAAAACTTTCTGTCGCTGACGAAAAGAAGAAGTATTAATTTTTACTAGGGATGGAAACAGACTTGAAAACAGGATTTTTTAAACGGAACGAACGGATAAAAAATTCTGTAGAATTTAAGAAACTGTTTAAAAACGGAAAAAAGACAAGTGTAAACGGAGCCAAAATTTTCTATCTGGAAAACGGCTCTGAAACGAACAGAGTTGGTTTTCCTTTGCCACGCGGCTACGGTAACGCAGTGCAGAGGAACTTGTCTAAACGTTACAGCCGTGAAGTATATCGTTTACTAAAAGCACATCTGAACACCGGATATGACATTCTATTTTTGGTTTATCCTGGAAACGACTCGTTCAGCACACGATGTGTTCAATTTCGTACATTATTGATTAAAGCAGGAATTTTAAGCGAATGAAGAATTTATTGAAAAAATTTTTCTGCGTTCCCATTCGTTTGTATCAAAGGTTCATATCTCCATTGTTTCCGTCGTGCTGCAGGTTCACGCCAACTTGTTCCCAATACGCGATAGAGGCGATAGAAGAACACGGAGTCTTTGTAGGAATGTTTCTGTCTTTTAAGAGAATTTTACGTTGTAATCCATATTCCAGAGGCGGCCGCGATCCTGTTCCGTTAAAAATCATAAGACATCACTTGCAAAAATAATTTAGGAGAATTCAATGAATAAAAATACAGTAATGGCGGTTCTGCTTTCTACCGTCGTTGTAGTTGCTACATTCATTTTACAGCCAATCATATTTCCAAACGCGTATAAATCTGCACCTGCGGAAAATGAGGTTGTGGAGCATACAGACGATTTAGAGGCGTCGTCTGTAATGGAAGAATCAAAGTCGGTTGAATCTGTAATTTTAAATTCAGCGGACGAAAGTTCCGTTGTTGAACAGACTTTTACATTCAATACAAACAAGGCTGAAATCGTCCTTACAAACAGGGGCGGCGACCTTGTAAGTTACAAGTTGAACCACCACATCGACACCGACACAAAGGAAGGCGTTCAACTTGTAGACAATCTTACTGAAACAAACAGGGCTTTGTCTTTGGCGTTTGGCGGAATAGACTCACCCGCGGTAAACGACCTTTTCAATTTTGAACAGATGACTGAAAATTCAATTCTTTTTACAAAGAAATTTAAAGTCAAAAATGACGACGGAACTGAAAATTCGTTCATAATCGGAAAAAGATATACGTTCATGCCGGACGAATATATGTTCAAACTTGAAATTTTGATTCACGGCGATACGGCGGATTCAAAAATCAATGTGAACGAAATGGCGTATTCCTTGAGGACTTCTCCGCAGATTGGACCGTACTTCAACGCAAAACTCAACCGATACGAAAACCGACAGTTCATTTCGTACAACGGAAACAAGGCAAAACGAATTGTAATCAGCGGAAAAAACAACCAGTTGAAGTCATACGAAAAAGATTTTATATGGAACGGAATCGCCGGAAAGTATTTCACAGAGATTGTAATTCCTGTAAATCCTGAAAATTTCGGATACACAAACTATTCTACAAAACTTGAAGTTGGCGAATATGCGAACGCCCAGGCGATAATGGTCAGAAAACCTGTTGAAAAGCAGGACGTGAACGACACTTTCTATATGTATTTTGGACCAAGAAACGAAAAAGACCTGAAAGTGTACAACCTTGCTGAAAACAACAAATGGGGAATTTCAGGCTACAGGATTACAGAATCGCTGCAGACAAGCGGTTGGCTTGGCTGGCTTGAAACAATTCTTAAATGGTTTCTTGAATTCATAAACAAGTTTGTAAGGAACTGGGGCGTTTCAATCCTTGTAATGACTCTGATTATAAAACTTCTTCTGTTCCCTCTTACAAGAAACCAGTCGATGTCGTCCTTGAAGATGCAGGAAATTCAGCCAAAAATAAAGGCGGTCCAGGCAAAATACAAGGAAAATCCGCAGAAACAGCAGGAAGAAATGGCAAAAATTTACAAGGAAGTTGGCTACAATCCAATGAGCGGCTGCCTTCCGATGATTTTACAGTTTTTGCTTTTGTGGTCGATGTTCAACATATTCAACAATTATTTTGAATTCCGCGGCGCAAGTTTCATACCGGGTTGGATTTCCGACCTTTCGTCAGGCGACAGCGTTCACACGTTCAAAAAGGCGATTCCTTTCTTTGGAAACCAGTTGAGGATTCTTCCGTTCATCTATCTTGCAATACAGCTTTTGAGTGGAAAAATAACAGGCGGAATGGCAGGAACAGGAACAACGGCTCCCACACAGTCTCAGACGCAGATGAAGTTGATGATGTACGGTATGCCTATAATGTTCTTCTTCATGTTCTACAACGCGTCGTCGGGACTTTTGCTTTACTGGACGAGTTCAACTGTATATCAGATTTTCCAGCAGTTGATTATAAACGGAATGATGAAGAAAAAACGCGCGGAGATGGGAAAATAATTTTCATATTCAAACTGCGGAACAAACTCCGCTATAAAAATTACATTCATACTATTTTATAGAGGTAATAAATGACTTACGAATTTGAAGGAAAGACAGAAAAAGAGGCAATAGAACTTGCCGCATCTGAATTGGGATTGCAGAGGGATCAGTTTGACGTTGAAATTCTTGAAACGCAGAAAAACTCTCTGTTCAAAAAGGGTTTCGTAAAGATTTCCGTACACACAGTTGAAAATGTAGAGGCAAAGGAAACTGTGAATGAAAATCTTGACTACGACGAGGGCACAAGGATTGCAAATCCAGTTCCAAAGAGCGAATTTGAAAAGAAACTTGTGGACTTTGTACGAAACGTAATCGAAAAAATGGGCTACGAAATCAAGGTTGACATCGTTTTCCGCGAGGAAAAGAAACTTGGTCTTAAACTTGATTCGTCTTGTTCGTCAATTTTGATTGGACGCAAGGGAAAAAATCTTGACGCGCTGCAGCTTCTTGCAAACATTTACGCAGGAAGACTCGGACACGAGGAAATACGCGTAATTCTTGACACGGAAAATTACAGAATCCGCCGCGAAGAATCGCTTGTACGCCTTGCCTACACCACCGCCGACAAGGTTCACCAGTCGCACAATTCGATTCTTCTTGAACCGATGAATCCGTTTGAAAGAAGGCTCATCCATACAACTTTGAACGACATTCCAGACATCGAAACAAAGTCTGAGGGCGAAGGTCTTTACAAGCAGGTCAGAATTCTTTACAAGGGTTTTGCAAGATAACAGTAACTTTTTTGTTTGCCACATTTTTAACAGAATGTGGCGAATTTCTTTTAAAGAGAGGACAGTAAAATTGATGAAAAAAATAACAATGAGCCTTGTGGTGTTGGCGTTGGCTTCGTCCTGTTTTTTTGCAAAAACGCTTGAAGACTATGTTGGTCAGGAAAGGGCGGATTTTTTAAGAAAAAACGGAATGATAAACGTGATTCAGCCGTCTGAAAAAAACGAGTTGAACATAATACCGGAATGTAAATACAAACCGAACATCGAAAAAAGTCTTTTGGAAAAGACAGACAGGGGAGTTCCTTTTGTTGCGGAATTTCTTTACC
>JBHAFG010000089.1:0-3134 GCA_041855945.1 Treponema sp.
CATTTTTGAAAGTCGTGTCTGTTCTTCTTTGTTCTGCTTGTGTTTCGGGTGAGTGTTTGGATTTTATTGTAAGCGGGCGGAAAGTGTTCTGCTCTGGAGAAGAAAATGCTTAAAAAATCAGTTCAGGTTCTTTTTCTGGCCGTTTTATGCCTTGGGTCGTTTTTGACGGGGTGTAGAAACTATGTGGCTTCGGATTCATCTGAAGGTTTTACTGAATATGGATCGTTGGCGGTTTTGCAAGGTTCCAGACAGCTGGATTTATCGAAAATCAGTCATGCAAAGATAACGGTAACTGGAACCGGCATTTCTTCTTTGGGAATAAGTTCTGATTTTGTTCAGACGTCAGACGGAAAAAACACAGGCACTGTAATTATTCCAAATATTCCTGTAGGAAAAAACAGGATTGTAACGGTACAGGGCTACGACGCGGAAAAGACTGCAATAGTTGGAGCGGTCATACGCGATGTGGTCGACATAAACACGGGAACAAACACTGTAAGCGTAACGCAGCAGACAACAGCCTTGGGAAACGTGTTCAATTCGCTTCTGGCTTCGGGCGTAAATATTAAAAACGTAAATAAAAACACAATCGCATCAAAACTTGATTCTACAAAACCATGGTCGCTTTTAAATACGGCAAAACTTGCATCCGACTACATGGCGGACTCTTCATTGAATGGAAGGCAGATGTCCGACTATTATGTAAAGACTGGAACCGTAAAGGTAACTTCAACTTTAAGCGGTTTCTATACAATAAAAATCCTTGACCCTGCGTCAAAGCCAAAGGCCATTACAGGCGAAACTTCAATCACGGACGTTGCGCCTGGAACCTGGTCGTTCCAGATTTTTGAAGGAGACAATCTTGTAAAAAGCGGAACCTTGAAGGTCGTTGAAGAAAAAGATACGACAATTTCTTTGGGTCGGGGCGGCGTGGCGCCGGATTTGAGCGGCAAACTTATAATCTTTATAAAATCAGAAAGTCCGCTATGGGCTTGGGAAAACACAGGCTATTCTATGTGTGAAGACGGTCTGGGCGAAACATGGAACACGCAGACTTCAACCGTTCCTGCAACCGCTTCTGTAATGGCAGATCCTTCCGGCTGGTACATGAAAGATTTTTCTTCAATAAAACAAAACATGACTGGAAAAGAGATTTACTTTATACTCAACAAAGAAAGTACTACAATCCAGTCCGGCTGTACATCGACTTTCTGGTATGACGGAACAAACTTTTTTACAGAAGACCCAAGTGCGACAGGCGGAAGTTCTGAAATTCTTGTAACAGTTCAAAATCCTGCCGGCGGAACCGGTGGCGGAGACACAACGGACAGAATCGTAGTATATGCAAAATACAGATATGTTTACCTTTGGGGAAACGGAAACAGCAACCTGGAAAAAGTATGCCTTGAGATGCAGGATGCGGGCGGCGGCTGGTACACGTATGAAATTCCTTCCACAACGTCAAACATGATTTTCAAGCCAAACGCAGGAGACGACTGGAACGGAAAAACAACAGATTTAAGCCGAACGGCAGGCGTATGGTGGTATCTTGACGGAAGGTGGTCTGAATACAATCCTGAAGATTCCATTCCTCCCGTGCTTGAAAGTTTTACTTCAGACAAGAGCGGAACTGTTTCAGGCGAGGTGGAATTTACCGTTACTGCGAGCGACAACCTGAATCTTGACAGGGCGGAAATTTCAATAAACGGAACAAAGATTGCAACGGTCGCTCTTTTGGGAAAAACACAGACCAAGACCGCTGTATGGAATTCCGCATACGTTCAAAATGGCACTTATACAGTAAAGTGCGTCGTGTACGACGTTGGAGGAAACGCTTCCGACGAAAAGTCAATCACCCTTTCAACAAGCAATGCGAACCTTCCGCCTGTAGCGGTCATAAAAGGTCCAAGCACCGCTGTAATAGGCTCTGAAAAAACGTATTCGGCTGAAAACTCATACGACCAGAACGGCGGAACTATAATTTCCTACACCTGGACTGTAACAGGGGCCGCGATAAAGTCAGGTCAGGGAACTTCGTCAATTGTTGTTTCAATGCCTTCTTCCACGGGAACACAGGTTGGCATAAGTCTTGTTGTAAAGGACAACGAAAACGCTTCTTCAACCGCCGCCGCAAAGACTGTAAGCATCGTCGAGTCTGCAAATGGAGACTTCAGAGATGAAACAATCTACTTCCTTATGACCACGCGCTTTTACGACGGAGATTCCACAAACAACGAATACTGCTGGGACGAGGGTGGTGAATATTTACAGTTTAGCGACGGCGACTGTGCATGGAGGGGAGATTTTAAAGGTCTTGCACAAAAACTTGACTACATAAAGGCGTTGGGCTTTTCTGCAGTATGGATCACGCCGGTTGTTGTAAACGCTTCTGGAATAGACTATCACGGCTATCACGCGTATGACTTTTCCACGGTTGATCCTCGCTATGAGTCCGCGGGCTTTACATATCAGGATTTGATTGACGCGTGCCACTCAAAGGGCATGAAGGTCATTCAGGACATTGTATTGAACCACACTGGAAATTTTGGCGAAAAAAACATATTCAGGATGTTTGAAAAAGACACAGCTCCTTATGTAAATCCGGACATCTCCACTCCGACTTCCACGCCAAGAAGTCCGTTTATGAGCGTTGCTGCAGATGGAAACGCGTATCAAAAACTTATGGCGGGTCTTGCAATGACGGGAGCAGGCGACTACAACAGCGCGCCGGGAGCGACGCAGTACGCCGCAAGAATCAACGCCATGAAGGAAGATTCCACAGATACAGAAAAAATCTATCATCATGAAAAAATGATTGACTGGAACAGCGAAAACTGCCAGTTGGGACAGATGGCGGGCGACTGCGTGGATTTAAATACGGAAAATCCCGCTGTATTCAACTACCTCAAGGACTGTTATGTAAACTACATAAACATGGGAGTTGACGCGTTCAGAATCGACACTGTAAAGCACATAAGCCGTCTTACGTTCAACAAGGAATTCATTCCTGCGTTCATGGAGGCGGGCGGAGAAAGTTTTTACATCTTTGGAGAAACCTGCGCAAGATACCGCGGCAGATGGAACGAGGGAGTTCCTGCCCTTTCGCCTTCGTTCTACACATGGAAAGAAACACA
>JBHAFG010000090.1:0-8249 GCA_041855945.1 Treponema sp.
CATTCAATAATTTTGGGCGATGAAAATTTTAATCCCAAGACCAAGTCCATAAAAACAGAATGTGAAAATGCAAGATGTATTTATTTTTCTTTGGCAGAAAACGAGTTGAAGCCTGGAATATCAAATTTAAAAGCGTTTGACGGTTCTTTTGAAGGCATAATTATTGATCATGGCGAAGTAACAACATTTTCACTTACAAGTCCTTTTGTGTGTGAATATGATGGAAAAACCGTTCATATAAAAGGTGCCGCCCATTTGGAAAAAGATTCAAAAATCACCAACGAGGTTTTAAATTTTGAATACAATGGGCCTGTTTCAAGCGGACTGTTCTTGGATTTATGGCCAAATCCATCCTTCAAAATATTAGATGACTGACAGTCATTTACGTGTAAACCTGTCGCCAAATTTTTCCCAAAACAAAATTGAACACAAGCAAAAATAAATGTAGAATGACAGTTGCCGCAGGCATTCCTGCGCGAAAACTTTTTTTAGGAAAAATTGATGAAACAGTTGATGTTGGGAAACGCCGCCGTCGCACAGGGGCTTTACGAGGCGGGCTGCTCCTTGGTTTCCAGTTATCCGGGAACTCCAAGCACGGAAATCACCGAAGAGGCGGCAAAATACAAGGAAATCTACTGCGAATGGGCGCCAAACGAAAAAGTGGCCATGGAAACCGCGTTCGGGGCTTCTTTAAGGGGAATGAGGTCTTTCTGTGCCATGAAGCACGTTGGTCTGAACGTCGCCGCCGATCCCCTTTACACCGCAAGTTATTCTGGCGTAAACGCAGGACTTGTGGTGGCGGTCGCGGACGACCCTGGAATGCATTCAAGCCAGAACGAACAGGATTCGCGGCACCACGCGGTAGCGTCCAAGATTCCAATGGTTGAACCGAGCGACTCCGACGAGTCCAGGCGTTTTATCAAGATTGCCTTTGAAATGTCTGAAAAATTCGACACGCCCGTGCTTTTCAAGATGTGTACTCGTGTTTCCCACTCGCAGAGTATTGTGTTTCCCGAAGAACGCGCCGTTCAAGAACTTAAACCGTACGAAAAAAACATACAGAAAAACGTGATGACTCCCGCCAATGCAATCCAAAAACATCCGATTGTCGAGGAACGTAATAAAAAAATCTCCGAATGGGCGGAAGAAAGCGGACTTGTACGCGTTGAACACCCGGATTCTACCGCCGCGGATTTTTCAGTTGGAATCATAACGTCTTCCACAAGTTACCAGTACGTAAAGGAAGTTTTTGGAGATTCAGTTTCTGTATTGAAGTTGGGTCTTGTAAATCCGCTTCCAGAAAAAACGATTCGAGATTTTGCGACGAAGGTTCAAAAAATATATGTGGTCGAGGAACTTGACCCGATTTTTGAAAATTTCGTCCGTTCGCTTGGACTTAAAAATGAAATACACGGAAAAGACCTTCTTCCCGTGTGCGGCGAATATTCCCAGAATCTTTTACGCAGGTGTCTGGGAGCTTCGATTTTTGGCGAGTCAAAAAATTACGGTTTCAGCGAAGATGATTTTTTAAAGATTCCGAACCTTCCCGTCCGTCCTCCTGTAATGTGCGCGGGCTGTCCACACCGTGGAATTTTTTACGTGCTTTCAAAACTCAAACTGAATGTAATGGGCGACATAGGCTGCTACACCCTTGGGGTCGCGCCTCCGCTTTACGCGATGGATATGAACCTTTGCATGGGAGCGTCTGTTTCGGCCCTGCACGGCTGGAACAAGGCCGGCGGAAAGGAATCTGAAAAGAACACCGTGGCTGTAATAGGAGATTCAACATTCGTACATTCTGGAATCACGGGGCTTGCGACGATTTCGTACAACCGCTCATGTTCAACCGTGGTGCTTCTTGACAATTCCATAACGGGAATGACCGGGCATCAGCACAATCCCACCACAGGAAAAAACCTGTATGGAGAGGCGGCGGCAAAAATAGACGTTGAACTTCTTGCGCGTTCCATGGGCATAAACAGGGTTCGTGTTGTAGACCCAAACAATCTTTCGGAATGTGAATCCGTCATAAAGGAAGAACTCGCCGCGGAAGAACCGAGCCTTGTCATAAGCCGCCGCCCGTGCGCTCTTTTAAAGGACGTCAGGCACGCTCCTCCGCTTGCCGTGGTTTCTGAAAAATGCAGGGGATGCAGGCAGTGCATGAAAATCGGCTGTCCTGCGATTTCTATGAGGAACGGAAAGGCTGTAGTTGACCAGACATTGTGCGTGGGCTGCGAAGTGTGCGTGCAGATGTGCAGGTTCGACGCCTTTAAAAAACAGGACAAGGAAATTTGACTATGGTAAAAAACATAATGATAGTTGGAGTTGGCGGACAGGGTGCGCTCCTGGCCTCAAAAACGCTTGGAAAAGTGCTTCTTGACGCGGGCTTTGACGTAAAGGTCAGCGAGGTTCACGGAATGAGCCAGAGGGGAGGCTCTGTTGTAACGTACGTCCGATACGGAGAAAAAGTCTATTCGCCAATAATAGACAGGGGCGAGGCGGATTTCATAGTGTCGTTTGAACTTCTTGAGGCCGCAAGATACACTGAATACCTTAAAAAAGGCGGACAGATTGTTGTGAACTCCCAGAAGATTGACCCCATGCCCGTAATAACAGGGGCGGCCGAATATCCGGATGCAATCGAAGAAAAACTTCGCGCGGCGGGAATGAATGTTGACGTTCTTGACTGCCTGAGCCTTGCGGACATGGCGGGTTCTTCAAAATCCGTGAACATAGTCCTTATGGGCCGCCTTTCAAAATACATGGATTTTCCCGTTGAGGCGTGGCTTTCTGCGATTGAAAAACTTGTAAAACCACAGTTTCTGGACATGAACAGAAAGGCGTTCCTGCTTGGAAGGGGCGAATCTTGATGGAAAACCGCAAAGGATTTTCCATGCCAATAAAAACAGTCAAGTTTGACGTGAATTCTGCCGACAAAGAAATAAGGTGAATTCTATTTCTACGGTGGAGCGGATTATGGAAAAGGAACAATTTTACGCTTTTTTAAAAGGCGTGCCAAAGGCAGAGATTCATCTTCACATAGAAGCTGTGCCAACCATAAATACGATAAAGACTCTTTATAAAAAACGATATAAAAAAGAAATGAGGGCGGAGGACATCACCTCTCTTTTTTCGTATGACGATTTGAACGGATTTATACAGGCCTTCCTTAAAGTGCAGGATCTTTTTACCTGCGAGGACGACCTGAATTTTGTGTTCGACGATCTGGAGGAATATCTTGTTGAAAACAACATCGTCTACACAGAAGCATTCTTTGCGCCTACGGCTTTTCTGAAAAAAGGTTTTGAATATCCAAAGATGACCGAGATTTTCTCAAAAAAAATCGCGGACATAAAAAAGCGTCGTGGAATCACTGTAAAACTGCTTCTGGACGTTTCAAGGACGTTTGGATGCGAAAACGCGATGAGGAACTACAATTTATTGAAGGAACATCCGTGCGAGGACGTGATTGGAATCGGTCTTGGAGGAGCGGAGGTCAGGGGTCCCGCGGCGGAATACGCGCCTGTATTTGAGCAGGCGATAAAGGACGGCGTTCACGTTGTGGCGCACGCAGGCGAGGACGTTGGACCTTCTTCCATGTGGGATACAATAAACCTTCTTCATGCGGAACGCATAGGGCATGGAATAACCGCCTGCCAGGACGAATCTTTGATGGAGGCGCTTAAAAAAAGCCAGCTGCCGCTTGAAGTGTGTCCTACAAGCAATGTTTTTACAAAGCACTATGTAAAGTCGATCGCAGAACATCCCATACGCGAATTTTTCGACAGGGGAATGTATGTAACTGTAAATACGGACGATCCTGTTTTTTTTAGGACCACTCTTACGGAAGAATTCTGGAAGCTTCACAGCGACGCGAATTTTTCAATGGAACAGATAAAGCAGTTGATTTTGAACGCATTCAAGGCTCTTTTCACTACAAAAAAAGTGAAGAACGAATGGTGTTCCAAGGTTGAAGAGGCGTTCGAGGCTCTTTCCGCCTGAAAATACAAAATGACTGAACTTGAAAAATACTACAATAAATTCAACGAGGACCACAGGCTCACAACCCGCCACGGAACAGTTGAATTCACGACATCCCTTAAATTCATCAACGAGGCGATAGCCGGTCGAAAAAATCTTAAAATCCTCGACCTTGGCTGTGGAACCGGACGCTACTCAATAGAACTTTGCCGCAACGGGCACGAGGTTACCGCCGTAGAACCTGTAAAACGCAACATCGAAGTTTTACGCGCCCGCCACCAAAACGTAAAGACATGGCAGGGAAACGCCCTGGACCTCCATTTTCTGGAAGACGACACCTTTGACATTACCATAATGTTCGGTCCCATGTACCACCTTCACACGCAGGAGGAAAGGCTGCGTGCATTTTCAGAGGCAAGCCGTGTTACAAAAAAAGGCGGACGTATTTTTGCGGCGTACATAATGAACGAATACGCGGTGATAAAATACTGCTTTGGCGAAAACAAGATTCTTGAATGTATTGAAGACGGCTCCCTTACGTCGGACTTTCACTGTGTAACAAGGCAGAACGACCTTTACTCGTATCTTCGAATTTCGGACATTGACGAACTGAACTCAAAAACAGGGCTTAAAAGCGTGGAACGTTTCGCCCAGGACGGACCTTCCGACTACATGAGGCGGGAACTGAATTCCATGAGCGAGGATGTGTTCAGGGCGTTCATTGACTACCACATCGCCACCTGCCGCCGCCCTGAACTTTTTGGAGCGTCAAGCCATGTTGTTGACGTCCTTGAAAACACAAAGTAAAACGCGCGTCAAAAAATCATATAACTTGTAACTTTTATTCCGTTCGGTTATTCTAATGCACGCCTATAACGGCTGAACCGAAGCCGTGCGGCAAACAAAATCTAAAACGGCCCACGCCAGAGTCGAAAGGAGTTCAAAATGGCAAACAATCAAAAAGACACCCACGCTTGTACACTGGACAAAATCATAAGTCTTTGCAAAAGACGAGGTTTTGTATATCAGGCTTCTGAAATTTACGGAGGACAGGCTGGAGCATGGGATTACGGTCCGCTTGGCGTTGACTTCAAGCGAAACATACAGAACGAATGGTGGCATTACATGATTCAGCTGCACGACGACGTTGTGGGGCTTGATTCGGCGATATTCCAGCACCACACGACATGGAAGGCTTCCGGTCACGTCGACCACTTTTCAGATCCAATGGTTGACTGCCTTGAGTGCAACGCCCGACACCGTGCGGACAAACTGATAGAAGATTTTGTGGCGGCAAATCCAGACAAAGCCACTGACAAACCCGTCGATACAATGACGCACGACGAGATGAAGGTTTACATAGACGCGAACATCAACTGTCCTACCTGCGGTTCAAAGGAAAGAAAATACACCGCCGTCCGCGAGTTCAACCTGATGTTCAAGACTTACCAGGGACCGATTGCAGACGACTCCCACCTCATATACCTTAGACCTGAAACCTGCCAGGGAATTTTCACGGACTTCAAGAACATCGTTCAGTCAAACAGGATGAAGATTCCTTTTGGAGTTGCGCAGGTCGGAAAGTCGTTCCGAAACGAAATCATATTCAAGAACTTTATTTTCCGTACCTGTGAATTTGAGCAGATGGAAATGGAATATTTCTGCAAGCCTGGAACAGAGGACGAAACGTTTGAACGCTGGCGAAAGGAACGCTGGGCGTTCTACCTTAAATACGGAATTCCAGAAAAGCAGTTGAAGTGGCACCACCACGACAAACTCGCCCATTACGCAAAGGACGCGTACGACATCACGTACAACTTTCCGATTGGTTTTGAAGAGGTTGAAGGAATTCATTCCCGTACGGACTTTGACCTTTCGCAGCACCAGACATATTCAAAGAAGGACATGGCGTACATCGACCAGGAGGACGGAAACAACAGGTACATTCCTTATGTTGTAGAAACTTCCGCGGGCCTCAACAGGAATTTCCTGATGTTCCTTTGCGAGGCGTATGAGGAAGAAAATGTGGGAACGGACGGAAACGACGACTACAGGACCGTGCTGCACCTGCACCCACGCCTTGCGCCTATTACAGTCGCGGTGCTTCCTTTGATGAAGAAGGACGGACTTTCAGAAAAGGCAAAGGAAATCCAGCACCTTTTAAAAGAAGATTTTGTAACTGATTTTGACGTTTCCGGAACTGTAGGAAAACGCTACCGCAGACAGGACGAGGTTGGAACTCCGTTCTGCGTTACGGTTGACTACGATACGATTCAGGAAAAAAAGGACGATGGTTCTGCAAACGAACTTTTCAACACTGTTACTGTAAGATTCAGGGATTCAATGGAACAGGAACGCGTTCCACTTGACGACCTTGTGTTCTTCATTCAGAAGGCCATAAAGAACTACAAACCAGTAGAGCGAAAAGACAGATAAGAATGGAATACGTACGTTTAGGAAAATCAAATCTGATGATTTCTCGTGTCGCAATGGGCGCCACCTCGCTGAACAAGATTGGCGACGACGCAAAGGTGTTCAGCCTTGTAAGGAGCGCGTACGACAGCGGAATAAACTTTTTTGACACTTCCAGAAAAACGCCCGTGTGCGAGCGGCTTTTGGGAATGGCGATAGGCGACATACGGAACAACGTGGTCCTTGCCACAAAGACCGCCGCGCAGAGCGGAAAGGAAGTTCTTATGGATTTTGAGGCTTCCTTGAACGTTATGCAGACGGACACGATCGACCTTTTTCAGTATGAAACGGATTCGTTCATGGCGGAAAAGGGCGGTCTGGACGGAATATACGATTCTTTGATTCACCTGAAGGAAAACGGAAAGGTCAAGGCTGTGGGGCTTGTCACACAGGATTTGAACGTGGCGGAAAAGGCCATCAGTTCCGGGCTTTACGACACAATCCAGTTTCCGTTCAGCATGCTTTCAAGCGACGAAACTATAGCGCTTGTAAAACTCTGCGAGGACTGTGACGTTGGATTCATAGCGATGCAGCCCCTGTGCGGCGGCGTTGTTGACAACATTCCCCTGGCGTTCGGTTTTCTTCACCAGTACGAGGGCGTGATTCCGTTGTGGGGGGCGCAGACCGAGGACGAACTGAACCAGATTCTGTATTTTAACGAACGTCCGCCCGTCATAGACGAAAAATTTCACGAGGATGTTGAAAAAATGCGTATGTTCTTCAACTAGCGTCCGTGCGATTCGGACGCGTCCGCGCATTTTGACGCGACAATTCGGAGGCTAACGCGGCAATCCGGCGGAAAATACGCGCGTCTTTTATGAGAATTCGCTCAGGTCTACGTTTGAAAAACCGTCTTCGGAACTTTCATCGCCGTGATACGGAACTCCGCTTGTTGCGGCGGCCGCCATTTTCTGCTGGCGTTTTTCTTCCTCCGCCTCTTCCTGCAGTTTAAGGTTTTTTACAACATCGTCCTGTTCTTCCCTTGAAAGAACCCTTACAATCTTGTTTGAGCCGTCGTCGGTCTGCACCGTCTTTGGCGAACCGTCCGACTCCCTTTCGTTCAGAAGCTGTACGATTGGATTCTGTGGTTTGTTCGGCGTTACGTCCGATACGACTGCGATTTTTCCGTTGTTCAGATACACGTACGCTCCAATCGGATACAGCGAAAGGCTGTAAAGGAGCGCCTTTATTACAGTCGGGTCGTACTGTCTGTTCGGATTCTGCAGCATTTCCACCATGGCGTCATACGTTGTGCGTTCGGACTTGTACGCCCTTGGAGCCGTTATGGCCTCGAACGAACAGGCGACCGATATTATTTTTCCGTATGACGAAATCTTGTCGCCTGGAATTCCACGCGGATAGCCTAGCGCGTTTTCTTTTTCGTGGTGGTCCAGCACGCCAAGGATTATTGAATTTGGAAAGCCAATTTCCTTGAGTATGTTCAGACCAAGAATAGGATGCATTGAAATCTGTTTTTTTTCGTTCTGGGTGAGCGGCCTGTCTGTAAGGTACAGCTGCGGCGGAAGCCTTAACATTCCTATTTCGTGGAGTATGCACGTTATTCCAAGTTCAACGATTTTTGAAAGTGGAAGATGGAGTTCAAGGGCGATTGTTATTGCAAGAACGGTTGAACGCATCGAGTGTACTACAAGAAAATTTTTGCTTCTTGCTTCGGCGGAAGGTGAAATTCTAAGGACGAAGCGTTTGTTTTCTTTTATGAATATGCACAGTTTCTGTACGGTTTCAGTCATCTCGTGTATGTCTATGGCCTTGTGAGTGGAGTAGTGGGTGTACAC
>JBHAFG010000091.1:0-3926 GCA_041855945.1 Treponema sp.
ACCGAACGCGCTTAGGGATGTTTTCAAGACGATAGATCCGCACCTGAAACAGCCGATTCTTGTGGTGCAGCACATGCCCGCGGGTTTTACAAAGGAATTTGCGGAAAGTCTGAACAGGATTTCGCCCCTTACGGTAGTTGAGGCGGAGGACGGAATGAAGATTGAGGGCGGACACATATACATCGCGCCTGGAAACTACCACATCGTTGTTGAACGAAAGCCTGGCTACAATGTGATACGCACAAACCAGGAGCCGCAGCGCAACGGACACAGGCCGTCAGCGGACGTCCTGTTTGAGTCCGTCGCCGACGTTTACAAGAACAATTCTCTTGGCGTTATAATGACTGGAATGGGGCGCGACGGCGCGCAGGAACTTGCCACGATGCGCGGGGAAGGCGCGTGGACGCTCGGTCAGGACGAGGAGTCCAGCATTGTTTATGGAATGCCAAAGGTCGCGTGGGAATTTGGAGGAGTCCAGAGGCAGGTTGCCCTGAAGGACATGGCGGACGCAATAAGCGAAATGGCAAGAACCCATCAATGAGCCTTAGTTTTAAGAGTCCTTTGTTTTGAACGTTGAACACAGTGCGTCCGTTGGTGTATAATCAGGGCGTTTAAAATGAATGTTTTATTGAAATTCGCTTTTTTTTCATCTCTCGCGCTCGCCTCGTCCTGTTCGCTCCGCTATGGAATGAACGCCCAGGACGAGAACAGCGTGCCTGAATTTGTATTCAACGACGTGCAGTTCAACCGATACGAGGGCGGCGATAAAAAAATCTCACTTTCCGCAAAAAAACTTGAGCAGTACAAGGATGGAAAATCGATGTACGCCAAGGACATGGGCTTTACGCTGTACGACCAGGACGGAAACGCGTCCAACACGGGAAGGTGCGGATATTTGTCGGCGGACACCAGCGCTGAAAAATACACGCTGTACGACGACATAGAAATACAGAATAAAAAGGACGACCTTGTTGTAAAGGCCTCAAGCCTCAGGTGGAACGGAAAATCCGAACAGCTTACAAGCGCCAGGCGAGACATGGTGACCATACAGAAGGGAAATACAGTCATGCACGGCTCGGGGTTTTCTGCAAGCGCGGTAAGCAGGATTTTTTCCTTTACAGGAATTGTTTCGGGCATGGCGGATGCAGGCGGTTCAGCCGAAGACTCTTCGGAAGCCGCGGCGGATTCAGGCCTTCGGGTAGACGGATTTTCGGACGATGGATTTTTGTATTCGGGGAATGAGAAAAAATCCGGGGATGGAATGTAGCGTATGAAAAAATCCGTGATTCTTTTTTTTGCAGTGTCGGTTCTGGCCTCTTCAAGTGTTTTTTCTGAAAAGATAAGTTTTTCCGCAAATTCAATGCACGGAAAAATGGGCGACAAGTCCGACTCCACAACTCTGAGCGGAGAGGCGAGCGTAATAACCGAAAGCATGGAAATATACGCCGATGAGATTCTTATGACAGGCAGGGATTACCGCTACATCGAGGCCAAAGGTTCAATCAGGGGCGTCAATGTGGAGGCGGAACTTGAGTTTTCCTGCGAAAAACTGAAATTCGACAGGGAAACAAAAATCGCGGATTTGAGCGACAATGTAAGATTGAAGGACGTGAAGAACGACGTAAGCGCGAAGGCACAGATAATACAGTACAACCAGAAAAACGACGTTGCGGTAATGCAGATAGGCATAGAACTCACGCAGAAGGAAAATGTATGCAGCGGAGTCTATGCCGTGTACCGAAAAAAGGATCAGATGCTTGAAATAAGCGGAAACGCCCAGATAAAACAGGGAAGCGACACTTTCCGCGCGCAGGAAATAACGCTTGACCTTGAATCGCAGGAAATAACGCTTGACGGACGCGTGAAAGGCTCGATAGTCGACGAGCGGAAAACTGAAAAAACTTCTTCCGTGGAAGAACCTGCGGAAAAAGACGCCGCGCCTGAAACCGAAAAAAAATCCGTTCCAAACTCGGATGCTGGGCCTGAAAGTCCGCCAAATGGCGAAGTTTCGGACGAATCTTCCGACTCAAAAGAAACGGGCGTTCAAAAAGAACCTTACGGTGCGGGCGAAAAGTCTGAGAAAGGGGCGGGCAAATGGAAGAAAAAATAATCGAGGGCGGCGGCCATACGCTCAGGGTGAACAGCCTTTTCAAGAGTTTCGGACATAAAAAAGTCGTTCAGGGAATAGATTTCAAGATGAACACGGGCGAGGTGCTTGGGCTTCTTGGACCAAACGGAGCCGGAAAGACCACCACGTTTTACATGATTGTAGGCTTCCACAAGCCTACCGCCGGAGGAATATTTCTTGACGACATGGAACTCACCCGCCTTCCCATGTACAGGAGGGCAAGGCTTGGAATTTCGTATCTTCCGCAGGAGCCTTCTGTATTTAAAAAACTCACTGTGGAGGAGAACATCTGGTCCATTCTTGAAACACGCCGCGACCTTTCCCGCGAGGAAAAAAAACAGAGGCTTGAGGAACTCATAGAGGAATTCGCCATTGGAAGAATCAGGAAGCAGTACGCGTTCACGCTTTCAGGCGGAGAACGCCGCCGTACGGAAATCGCAAGGTCGCTTGCAATCGAGCCTAAATTCCTTCTGCTTGACGAACCTTTTGCAGGAATCGACCCGATTGCCGTCGCGGACATCAAGGGGATGATAGGGCTTCTTGCAAAGCGTGGCATTGGAATCCTCATAACAGACCACAATGTGCGCGACACGCTTGAGATAACCGACAGGGCGATAATCGTAAGTTCGGGACAGATTGCGATTCAGGGAACCCGCCGTGAAATTCTTGATTCTGAACTTGCGCGGGAGGTTTATCTTGGAAAAGACTTCTCGATGTAGGAAGGTTTTTCTTCCGCTTTTGATTCTTGTTTTTTCATCAGTTCATGCTGCGGCGGGCGACATTTCGCTTTTTGCCTCATCTCCATTCAACCATACGGCGTATTCCTATGACGGACTTTATTACCGCTCCCACTCATACAGGAAAGTCAGTTTTGGACTTTCAAATTTCAATTTTCCATTCAGAAATTCAAATGTTGGATTTTTCGAGGGGGTGGCGTTCTGTTTTTCAGATGACCTTTCCGTTGATTTTTTTACAGGTCCTGCTTTTTCATTTGATGCTGAGCCTTGGGTCTGCGTGCAGTTCGGCCCCTCGTTCCTGTTTAATTTTCGGAAGAGGAACTACAGCTTCAGCGACGTCTCGCAGTTCAGTTTTGGAATTATGAACGACTTCAGGCTGAAGTTTTTTCCATACAGGATGTTTTCGGTCAGCCTTGGACTTGACCTTTCGTGTCTTTTTGTATGCTATCAGGTTGAGCGGACTTCCGCATACACTTCCTACTGGTATCTTGACGATTTTTTGGGATTGAATTTGAGTCCGTTCGCGGCGATCTCGTTCAATTTTCCGTGATAAAAGTTTTTATCTGTTGATTTTTTCATTCAAGGAAGAGGTATTCTGAAAAATACAGGCCCTGCACCTTGTTCAGCGAAAGCTGCGCGTTTATTTCAGAAAGAAGTTCTTTTTTTATCTGGTTCTCGCCCATGTTTTTTAGTTCCTCGTACGTGTGCCTTGAAAAATACATGGAGATTGTAGATTTTATACGCGAGGATTTTCTTGAAAGTTCCTCGAAAAATTCGCTGTCGTCCGCCGTGTATGAAAACCACGGAGTTACAACAAGCGAAACTCCGTTCATGTGGTTTTCGGAAGGAGATGTTACCGCCCTAAGCCTTTCTATTCCAGTGAATGACGAAAGTTTTTCCTTGTCCGCGGCGGATTTTTCAATTTTTTCCGGGTTCGGGTCGGACTTTCTTAAGTTTTTTCCGGGCGAGGCGCGTTTTGTGGCGAACACAAGCACCGTGGAAACCGCCAGTACGGTGGCCGTGAACACAAGTATGATTTTCAGTATTTTTTCAAGCGAAAG
>JBHAFG010000092.1:0-2535 GCA_041855945.1 Treponema sp.
AGTTAAAAAAATCGCGTCCGCGATTTCAATCGCCTCCCTGTAAAGACTTTCTCCGCCCGCTACGAATATTTTTTCAAATCCGAGAGCCTTCGCGCTTTCTATCGCCCCGTCAAGGCTTTTGGAAGTCAAAAGGTTTTCGCCCTCAAAGCGTTTCGTTCCTGAAACTACAATGTTCAGCCTTTCAGGAAGTGTCCTTCCAATTCCCTCGAACGTCCTTCTTCCCATTATCACGGCGTTTCCCACTGTGATGGACTTGAAGTAAAGCCTTTCTTCGGGTATGTTCCACGGGATCCGGCCGTTTTTTCCTATCGCCCTTTCATTTTTTGAGCATGAGGCTATTACAGAAATCAAGTTTAAATTTCCACCGTAACAAGACTTCCCTGTGCGACTTTCTTTGCGTAGACGCTTGAAACGTTCCTGTACGGGTTCTTGAAGCTGTCGATCTGCGCCCTTATGTTTACAAGGTGCGCCCTTAAAAGTTCGCGGTTCTTTTCGTTCTGCGCCAGGACCTTTCCCTGGAGCCTGTCAAGGTCCGCCTGTATCTGTTCAACGGATTTTCTGTCGGACTCGCGCATGTCCTTCGCGCTGGACGCGTACATCTGTGAAATCGGAACGATCACCTTCTGCAGGCTTGTAATGCTTTTTGCAATTTCCTGTTCCATTTCAGCGTGGGCTGCAAGAGCCTCCGTGTTGTCGGATTCTATGGAAGTTTCCTGTTTTTCAAGCACTGTAAGATAGTCCTGGAATTTTTTCTTCTGGGCTTCAAGCAGCGTCCTGAACCTTCTTAAGATTGCGACCCTTTCGTTCAATTCTTCCTGAGTTATTTCAGCCATTTGTCAAAGCCTCCCTGTGCTTTTTGTTCTGCGCTAGCCCTGTATGTTCAGGGCGGTTCTCGCTTCCTGTGGAGCGGCCGAGCCTGTTGTCGCCGCCGCGGTCTTCCACGCTCCAAGAAGTTCTGAAACCTGCTTTAAAATGAAGGTGATTTTTTCCCTGTCATGGTTTATGGAAGCGTCCATCAGTTCGCTGTTGAAATACATGTAAAGCGACATGAGGTTTTTTGATATGTCGCCGCCTTTTTCCATGTCAAGTGAAACCTGCAGTTCAGTTATTATCGCCTGTGTTTTCTGTATGAAGCCTGAAAATTTTTCAATTTCGCCCGGCGCTATGCGCGAGTCGTCGTCGAAAAGAGAGAGGGCGTTCCTCAAATTCTTCACCGCGGCCTCGTATAGAAGCACGATCAGGTGTCCCTGACTTGCGGTCTTGATGTTCGTCTTCTGGTATGCGCTGTAAGCGTTGTTGTATGCCATTTTATTCCCCTTGTCCTCGTTTTGCATGAGGGACGAGCATTTTCGCCCCATACGCCATTCTGAATATCGGATTTTGAAATTCAAACTTTACAAAAAAAAATGCAAATAATTTTTTATCCAATCGACAAATCTTCTTTTTATTCGTATATTAAACTTATTGTTTGAGGAAATTTAATGAGTGAAAAGAATAAAAAGCCAGTGAAAAACGACAGGAACGAAAAAGACGGGAAGAACAAAGATCCGTATGATTTTTTTAAATTGATTGAATCTCCCGACGGAGGCGACGGCAGGAACAGAAATGGAAAGAAAAAGGGTTTTCCATTCCTTGCGTTGGTGGTGGCGGCGTTCATAGTTTTTGCCGTCGCGGATTTTTTTATGGTTGGACGGCGCGACAATCTTATAGACTATTCGGACTTCAAGCAGAAGATTGAAAACGGCGAGATTTTAAGCGTTGAGATAGGTGAAACCTACTTCATGGGCTACGGACCTGTGGAAGTTTCAGAAGCGTCGTCTGGCGATTCAAAGGGAATCTCGATATTCAAAGTCCCTTCACAGAAGACAAGAAGGTCGTACAAGACGGTTGGAGTTCTCATGAACAGTTTCATAGAACTTCTGGACCAGAAGGGAATCGACTATAAATTCGTGGCAAAGTCAAACAACTACATATTGCAGTTCATATTGAACCTCCTGATACCGTTCGGCTTCATATTCCTCATGTATTTTCTTGTGTTCAGGAAAATGGGAAGCGGAAGCGGCGGCGGAATGGGAAGCCTTTTTGGACTTGGCGGCGGAAAGACAAAGGCCGTGGAGGAGGGAAAGGTCAAGACGCGTTTTGCCGATGTTGCGGGCGTTGACGAGGCAAAGGAAGAACTTGTGGAGGTCGTTGACTTTTTAAAGACTCCAAAAAAATACACCGAGATAGGCGGAAAGATTCCAAAGGGAGTTCTTCTTGTAGGTCCTCCGGGAACAGGTAAAACCCTTCTTGCAAGGGCGGTCGCAGGCGAGGCGGGCGTTCCTTTTTTCAGCATATCGGGTTCGGATTTTGTCGAGATGTTCGTGGGTGTCGGGGCGAGCCGCGTCCGCGACCTTTTCAGGCAGGCGAGGGAAAAAGCGCCCTGCATAGTGTTCATAGACGAGATAGACGCTCTTGGAAAGACAAGGGTGAACGGTTTTGGTGGTGGAAACGACGAGCGCGAGCAGACTTTGAACCAGCTTCTTGTTGAAATGG
>JBHAFG010000093.1:0-16512 GCA_041855945.1 Treponema sp.
CTCGTATCCCTTTGCAAGAATTATTGTAGCCTTTACAACCTGACCCCTTACAGGGTCCGGAGAACCTGTAACCGCACATTCAACCACGGCGGGATGCTGCATGAGGACTGACTCAACCTCGAACGTTCCAATCCTGTAGCCGGAGCATTTGATGACGTCGTCGTTGCGTCCTGTAAACCAGAAATATCCGTCCTCGTCGCGCCAGGCGTTGTCGGAAGTGTGGTATACGCCGCCGCGCATCACAGAAGAAGTCTTTTCAGGGTCTCCGAAATATTCTACAAAAAGACCTGGAAACGGCTTTCCATCCTTTAGTTCAACTACAATCTCGCCAATCTCTCCGTCCTGAACAGGATTTCCGTCCTCGTCAAGAAGCGTAACGTTGTAGTATGGAGCGGACTTTCCAAGGCTTCCGGGCTTTATCTTCTCGTCGCCGTAGTTGAAAAGCGAAAGTGTTGTTTCAGTCTGACCAAAGCCCTCTCGTATCTCGCAGCCTGTAATCTTCTTCCATTTGTAAAAGACCTCCTCTGAAAGAGGCTCTCCGGCAGTCGACCAGTGCCCGCACGAAGAAAAATCGTACTTTGAAAGGTCTTCCTGTATCAAAAACCTGAAAATCGTGGGAGGCGCGCAGAACGATGTAACCCTGTATTTTTCAATCTGTGCAATGAGGTCAACAGGCTTGAATTTTGCGTGGTAGTCGTACACAAAAACTCCACATTCTGCAATCCACTGTCCGTAAAGTTTTCCCCACACCGCCTTTCCCCAGCCCGTGTCCGCGACTGTAAGGTGGAGTCCGCCCTTCTTCACCTGCTGCCAGTAACTTGCTGTAACAATGTGCCCAAGCGGATAAAGAAAATTGTGGCTCACAAGTTTTGGATGGCTTGTAGTTCCAGAGGTGAAATAGGCCAGCATAACGTCTTCGTTACGGCTCACGTCCGAACGCTTTAAAGAACGGAATCTTTCGACGTCCGCGTCGCATACAGCATTGTTCCCGGAGGTAAAGTCGACCCATTCAGGATGTGAAGAAAGAAAACCTGAATCAAGCCCCCGGTCGATTCCAAACGGAGCGACTCCTATCAAAGTCCTTAACGACGGGGCGGATTTTTTTGCATCCTCTATGTATTTAAAAACATCTCGGTCGTTCACAGCAAGAACCGCGGAAATTTTCGCGGCGTTGCACCTGTACACTATGTCTTCCGTGGTCAGCATGTGTGTCGCAGGAATCACAGCCGCCCCGATTTTGTGGAGCGCCACTATGCTTATCCAGAACTCGTAGCGCCTCTGCAGGACCAGCATTACAAAATCGCCGCGTTTTATGCCCTGCTTAATCAAAAAAGCGGCGCAGCGGTCGGTCCTTTCCTTCAAGTCCCTGAAAGTGAACGAAATTTCATCTCCGTTGTCGTTGCACCACAGAAGCGCCCTTCCGTCAGGATTTTTTTCAGCAAGAAAGTCAACAACGTCGTAACCAAAATTAAAATTCTCAGGAACCTTTATCCTGTAGTTTTCGTAAAAATCCCTGTAGTCCTTGAATTCAGTCCTTTCCAAAAATTGTTCAAGCATAAATTTTCCCTATATGATGATTGCAAGGAACTTCGCCGTCTTCCCGTTCAAAGCCTGCATTCCGTGTTTTTTTGTCGCATCAAAGTAAATGCTGTCGCCCTCTTCCAAAACCATCTCCTTTCCGTCCACCACAATCTTCATCGAACCTTCAATCATGTAGTTGAACTCGTGTCCAGGATGGGAATTGAAGTGGACCTCGCGCGACTCGTCAGGGCTTACGGACACGATGAATGGATCTGCCTTCCTTTTCTGAAAACCAGTCGCAAGGGCCTGGTATCTGTAGTCGCTCCGCCTGTCAACTGAAAGCCCCCTGTCCTTTTTGGTAAGACAGTAAGAATGCATGCGCGGCTCGTCGCCGGAAATCAAAGTTCCAAGGTCTATTCCGTACCGCCTTGACATCGACTGCAGGATTCCTACAGGAATGTCTACAGCGCCTGACTCATACAGCCTGTACTGTTCAACATCCACGCCGCAGACAGACGCCGCGTCCTCAAGGGAAACGTCCATAATCTCGCGAAGCCCCGCAAGTCTTGCGGCAACCGCCCTTATATCTTCGTCCATAATCGCCTCCAATACGTTCTCCAATACGTTCAAGTCAGATATTAATGAAATGTTCCGAAAATGACAATAAAAAAACTTTAGTATAATTAAACTTTTTTAATAATTTTAAAGTTTTTTTTGGATTGACGCACAGCCTCGAATGGCTTTCTGCACCCCTTGATTTGCGAAAAAAAGCCAAAACGCAGTGGCAAAATGTTTACGGACCAGAAAGCTTCACCCTTTCGCTTAAAACCGTAAATTCCATGAAAACTTCGATGAAGATAAAAAAAGCGCGGTCTTAAAACCACGCTCCAAAACACAAAGTGTCTACATGATGCTGTATTCCCTGCCCGACGCCGCCTCTATCGTCTGTATGTTCAGCGGATTGAACTTCTTGTTCCTTGCAGAAATCGCCTCGTCAAGCGCGTACTCGAAGGGCTTCACGCCTGAAATCATTCCTGGAACTGCCTTCAAAAGACAGCCAAGGACAACCATGTTCGCGCCACGCGGATTTCCACATTCCTCGGCAATCTCGCTGCACGGAAGCGCTATTTTTCTTATGTCAGTCCTTTCAGGCTCAACGTCGATGAGCGATGTATTGTAAATCAAAAGTCCGCCAGGCTTCAGCCACTTTTCAAACTTTGTCATGGAAGGCTTGTTCAACGCCACCACAACGTCGGGAGTTTCAATCACGGGAGAGGCGACCTCCTCGTCGCTTACAATAACGGAGCAGTTGGCGGTTCCTCCCCGCATCGCGGCCCCGTATGACGGAATGTGCGAAACCTGCC
This sequence comes from Treponema sp., assembly GCA_041855945.1. Lineage (GTDB taxonomy): Bacteria > Spirochaetota > Spirochaetia > Treponematales > Treponemataceae > Treponema_D. The sequence goes on from JBHAFG010000093.1 coordinate 2,886, forward strand.
TTCCGTCGCTCATTCCTGCGAGCGCAAGAAGTTTTCCTGCAAGGATTACGCCCTGTCCTCCAAAGCCTGCAAAAATAATCTCAGTTGTCATAAGTATTCTCCATAAATCATAAAACCAAAGCGTCCACAGACAAAAGCCTACTTCTGGGAAGAAACCACACCGCCTACAGGAGATGCCGCCGAGGGAACGTTTCCTGCAGGAACGTCACGGAAAACTCCAAGCGGATAGTACGGTTCCATCTGGTCTTTAACCCAGTCCGCCGCCACAGTGGAGGACACGCCCCAGTTTGTAGGACACATGGAAAGCACTTCGATGAAACTGTAGCCCTTTCCCTCCCTCTGGTATGAGATCGCCTTTTTTATGGCGGCCTTGGTCCTGTTTATGTGCTGCACGTCGTAAACCGCGCACCTTTCAATGTATTTTGGCTCAACAAGGGTGTTCAAAAGTTCGCAGGCGCGTATTGGAAAACCAACATCCGAAGCGTCCCTTCCCCTTGGAGAAGTCTTTGTAACCTGTCCTACAAGAGTCGTGGGCGCCATCTGGCCGCCCGTCATTCCGTATATCGCGTTGTTTATAAAAATCACGGAAATGTTCTCGCCCCTGTTCGCGGCGTGCACAGTTTCCGCCATGCCTATTGCAAGAAGGTCGCCATCGCCCTGATATGAAACTACAATCTTGTCTGGATGAACCCTCTTCATTCCCGTAGCAACGGCCGGCGCCCTGCCGTGGGCGGCCTCGCAGGTGTCGACGTCAATGTAGTTGTACGCGTATACCGCGCATCCTACAGGAGCGACAAGCAGAACGTCCTCCTGTATTTCCAGTTCGTCTATAATCTGGCATATAAGTTTATGCACTATCCCGTGTCCGCATCCAGCGCAGTAATGTGTTGGAACGTCCTTCATGGATTTTGGAAATTCATACTTCTTATTCATAGTCCTTCACCTTTGCGACAATGGCGTCAACCTTTGGAAGAACGCCGCCCGGCTCACCGTAAAAATCAACATCGGAAACCTTGCGTCCGGAATACAGTTTTATGTCCTGAACCATCTGTCCCATTGACATCTCCACGGCAAGAATCTTCTTTACATTCCTGCAAGACTCCTGAAGCTGCCTTTCAGGGAACGGCCATAGCGTTATGGGTCTGAAAAGCCCCGCCTTTACGCCGTCCGCCCTCAAAATCCTTACAGCCGCCTTGCAGATTCTTGCGGCAGTTCCATACGCCGCAAGGACGTATTCAGCGTCGTCGCACATATAAGTTTCACAGGCGCTTTCGTTTTCACGGATTCTTTCGTAGCGTTCAAAAAGATTTTTGACGTGTTCGTTCAGTTCCCCGTCAGGACCTGAACATTTTAGCGAATAAATCTTGTTCTGTTCGCGCCCACGCGTCTTTCCTGTAATCGCCCAGGGCTTTTCAGGAAGATTTTCAACAAAGTCTGGAAGCACGCACGGCTCTGACATCTGCCCAAGATATCCGTCTCCCAGAATCATGCACAGAACCCTGTACCTGTCGGCTATGTCGAACGCCCTTACAGTCCAGTCCGCAAGTTCCTGCACGGAACCCGGAGCGATTACAACAGTGTGGTAGTCGCCGTTTCCGCCGCCCCGCGTCGCCTGGAAATAATCGCCCTGCGCCCCGGAAATATTTCCAAGTCCAGGACCGCCCCTCATCATGTTCACCACAACGGCGGGAAGTTCCGAGCCCGAGATATACGAAAAACCTTCCTGTTTCAAAGAAATTCCTGGAGAAGACGAAGAAGTCATCGCCCTCGCCCCCGCCGCGCTCGCGCCCAGAACCATGTTAATGGCCGCAACCTCGCTTTCCGCCTGAAGAAAAGTTCCGTCAACTTCGGGAAGCCTCTTTGCCATGTACGCTGGAATCTCGTTCTGCGGAGTTATAGGATATGCAAAATAATAACGGCATCCCGCCCTTACGGCCGCCTCCGCAATGGCCTCGTTTCCCTTCATCAAAACCTTTGACATCACAGAGCCTCTATCTCAATAACGCAGTCAGGACACATGACGGCGCAGAAGGAACAGCCAATGCAGAGTTCCTCTCCAGTACAAACAGGGAAAAACACACCCTGACCATTGGTATCTTTCGACATTTCCAGAATATTTTTCGGACAGACCCGTATACACAGACCACAGCCCTTGCACCTTTCACGGTTTATTAAAGGTCTTCCCCTAGCCATAAGATTCCGCCTACAGATAAAACGATTTTTCAAGGCGTACATCCGCCTTCCCGCACAGTATAAAGAACCGTGGTTTTTGAAGCAATACAAAAGCAAAAAAAAATTGATCGGCACTAAAGGTTTTCAGTATTTATAAAACTCTTGCCAAGAAACCATACAGCGGGGCTCCTGCCCCCCGCTCCTGCCGCCGCATTCTCACATCCGTTCAACGCGCCGTCATACGCTTCCCCCTCTAACGGGGTGGAGCGCATCGACTGCACCATTACAGTCTTTAAAACCTGCAGCCTTCTTGTAAAGCGCACCCCGTAACGCCCCATCTTTCCGCATGGAATGTATTTACAGAATTCGCCACTTTACCAGCAAAGACACATAGGCTATCCTTTAAAAAAACACAAGGAGTTCCCATGAAACACACAAAAGCCCTGCGCGTCCTTCTGGCCGCGTTACTTGCAATGCTCGCCTCCGCCTGCAGGACGAACATTGAAGACCCAAATTTTCCATCGCACCTCAAGGAATGGAGCGGAAGCACGGAATACAGAAGCCCCAGGCACCAGGATGTAAAGGACTCTGAAAACAGCATCCCGGGCCTTGAAGACTACTGGTGGAACAAAACCGCCTTCTACCACATCTGGATAAAAAGTTTCAACGACGCAGACCCGGCGTATTCCTGCGGCGACTTCAAGGGCATACAGGAAAAACTGGACTACATAAAGGACCTTGGCTGCACTGGAATATGGCTCTCGCCATTCATGGACTGCGACTACAAGACCGCCTCGTACAGCCAAAACATGCACGGCTACGACATAAAGGACTTCTATTCGGTAAATCCATATTTTGGAACGATGCAGGACCTGGAAAACCTCATAGCGGCCTGCCACGAAAAAGACATGAAAATCATATTCGACTTCGTTCCAAACCACACTGGAAGCGGAAACCAGTGGTTCAAAGATTCACAGACAGGAAGGAACGGAAAGGAAAACTGGTATGTATGGAACAAGACCGCCCTCAAATGGACAAGCGGAGTCGGATATGACGGCTGGACAAAAAGCGGCGTGAACGGAAAATACTACTGGCATTCATTCGCCGACATCCAGCCCGACCTGAACTTCAGAAACCACGAAGTCCGCGAGGAAATGAAGAACGTTGCAAGGTTCTGGCTAAACAAGGGATTCGACGGATTCAGGGTGGACGCCGTAAGATACCTCGTGGAAACGCCAGGCTCAACGGTAGACACCGACGAAACGCACGCATGGTACAACGAACTCAGGGAAGACGTTGTAAAAAAATACAAAACCCCAAAATTCATGGTGGCGGAGGCGTACATAACAGGCGACAGGCCGCGCATGACAAAATACTTTGGAACAGACGCAAAACCTGAATTCGACATGCTGCTGGACTTCGACCAGGGCTGGACCTGCGTGGAGTCCGCGTGGGAATGGCACGACCAGGCATCGGCGTCAATCCACGCAAACCCACGGAAGGAAAACACATTTGGAACCTTCCTTGGAAACCACGACATCTACTACTTCTCGATAAAAAAGACGCGGGATGGACTAAGCAACGTAGATTCCTTCTACAGCCGTCCATACGCCTACCTTAAAAGGGCGGAATCTGCCGACGACAGGAAAGGCTCATACAAGGCGGCCGTCGCGCTCAGCCTCCTTAGACCCACAGTTCCATTCATCTACTACGGAAACGAAATCGCCCTTGACGGAAAACTTTCCTCCTCGGACATAGACTGCCGTGGAAAGATGAACTGGACTTCCGTACAGAACCAGCAGACAGACCCAAAATCAATACTGAACTTCAACAGGGCGATGCTCGAAGTAAGAAGAACATTCCCGGGCTTCTTTTCGGAAGGCAAGGTTGAAACCCTTGAAGCGGGCGGTCTGACCTATGACAACGGAAGGCCCGCCTGTCCCGCAACGGCATTTTTCATAGACCACGGAGAAGAAAGCCTGCTTGTTGTACAGAACCTCAAGGGCGAGGACGTGCCGTCGTTCAACTTTCCATGCAAAAGAAACATTACAGGATATTCGCCAGTCGTAGGAACAGAGACGCCGGGTTCGCTTGCGTCCGACGGCTCAAAGATAACGGTAAAAAACATGAAGCCATGGGCCACACGCGTGTACTACATGAACAGGACGGACAAGACAAACATATACAACGGCGAACTGTAGGACTTCATGCGCCTCTTGTAAAGCCTAGACCTTGAAGCACCTTACCCTATGGCCTTCCTCCACAAGCCTTAGCGGAGGAAGGCTTTTTTTACATTCGCCTTCGGCGTAGGGGCAGCGGTGCGCAAAAGGACATGAGTCCTCCCGTACAAGAGCGGTGTCCGCCTCAAATGAAGAACGCTCCCCGCTGAAATCCGCGCCCCTGAAAAGAAGCCTTGTGTATGGATGCAGGGCGGACCTGTAAAGGTCTGGACCGCCTTCCTCCACAAGAAGCCCCCTGAACATCACGCCAACAACATCACAGAAATACGAGGCTACCTTAAGGTCGTGGGTTATGAAAATATAACTTAAAGAACGCGATTCCTTCAAATCGGAAAGAAGATTTACAATCTGCCCCTGTATGGAAACGTCAAGGGCGGAAACAACCTCGTCGCACAGAAGGAGTGACGGGTTCATTACAAGCGCCCTCGCAATCGATATGCGCTGCCTCTGTCCGCCTGAAAATTCCGCGCTTCGTCTGAAAAGGTCGTCCTCGGAAAGCCCAACCTCCTGAACGATTCTTGAAGCCCTCTCAAACGCGTCATTCCTTCCCTTCCACTGCCCAGAATACCTTAGGGCCGCGGTCATCACCTCAAATACGCTCAGCCTTGGATTCAAGGACCTTGCGGGGTCCTGGAACACATACTTCACCTTCTCCCTGTACGATTTAAGTTCCCTGCCCTTAAGTTCTCCAACGTCAAGTTCAACGCCGTCCTCAGGAATAAAAACAATGCGTCCCGCGGAAGCCCTGTACATTCGTATCACAAGGCGCGCCGTCGTGGTCTTCCCGGACCCAGATTCCCCAAGAATTCCGTAGGTCTTTCCGCGCGGCACGTTAAAAGAAAGGTCGTTCACAGCGTACACTGTATGCCTGTTCTTCTGGAAAAATCCCGCCTCAAGCGAAAATTCCTTGCAAAGTCCTTCAACACGTAAAATATCACCCATAAAACGCTCCAAAAAATCGCCTAGAATCCGCCAACAAGAAAAATCTCGCTCACAAAAACCACGGCGCAGCTTATGCAGGCAACAGGAAAAAGTCCAAGTCCCAGCCACGAGGCTACAACGCCAACTACAAGGGCGGCAAGACCCGACCACACAGACTGCGTACATTCTATTATCGCGGGAAAAGTCATTACGGAAAGAGTAACGTATGGAACATAATAAAGGAGCGAACGCAGGAACCGGTTTTTAATCTGGCGGCGTATGAGGGTAAGGGGAAGCACGCGGATTGCGTACGAAACTATGAACGCGGTAAAAATCGCGATGTATGGATTTCCAGACATTTTTTCTCCATTGTTTTAAAAATTTTGAACCAGAAACTGGAACACGTCCGTCCAAAAAAATCATTCTTCCTGAACTGGAACCGGACGGAAAACGGCGAGCAGCGACGAAATTACAAGCGTAAGCAGGATCGTCCTTGTTCCCGCGGAAAGATCCTTCAGAAGCGGAACATGAAGGGAAGCGAAACTTGACGCGAACCCCGCGAGGACGGCGAGCAGAATCACAAAATTCCTTCTTGCAGGCGGAACTATTATCGCAAGGAACATTCCGTAAAGCGCCACGGAAAGCGCGCTTACAATCCTTGCAGGAAGAAGATTTCCCGCGACAATGCCAAGCGAAGTTCCAACGCTCCAAAGAGGAACCGCCACAGCCATGGCCCCGTAATTGTAGAACGGATTTATCCAGCCCTTACGTGCGACCGTTATTCCAAAAATCTCGTCAGTAACACCAAAGCCCATCAAAAACCTGTGCAAAAGGGATGTGCCGCCGCCGAATTTCTGCGTGAGGGCGCAGCTCATGAGAAGGTATCTTGCGTTCACAACCAGCGTCATTGCGGCAATCTCAAAATATGACGCTCCGTGCTGCATGGACGTAAAAAGCGCGTACTCGCCCGCGGAAGCCATGTTCAAAAAACTCGCCACAAAGCCCTGGAGCGGCGTAAGGGATGCGTTCTTCGCCACGATTCCAAGCGAAAACGCGACTGCAAAATAACCGAGTCCTATTGGAAGACCGTCACGAAGTCCGTCAAAAAAGATTTTCCTGTCCTTTTCGTTCATAAAACAATATTAGGAAAAAGACGGCCTTTAGGCAAGCGAGTTTTACAATGCGGCCGCCGCCAAAACTCCATGCGTCCTTGTTTTTTTACACTTATGGAATTAGAATGTATTCCATCATGAAGAAGATTCCCCTTGTTTTTACAGTCCTCCTCGCACTCTCAACCGCGAACGCAAAAGAACGTCCCGTGGTAAAAAACATAAACGCGGCCGGAGGATTCGGCACAAAAATCAACGTGTCCTGGTCCGTTCCACTAAACACCGAAAGCAAAATTACAAGACTTTTCGTGTACAGGAGCGCAAGGCCAATCGCCTCGTTCTACGACCTGAACGGCGTCCAGCCCGTGGCGGAACTTTCACCCTCCGACACGGACTTTGCGGACAGTGTGGGCGACTTCAAGGACTACTACTACGCCGTAATATGCGAGGCGGACGGCCAGAAATTCGACATAATACTTCCCTCAATAAATTCAACAGTGAACGCGGCGCACCTTAAGATTCCTGAAAAAAAACAGAACGCAGAAAAACTTCCATCCGCAAAGGAAAAAACGGTCTCGGCGGAAGGACTGCGTCCAACTCCGCTTCCATACCTCGACATCCTTGAAGGACAGGGAAAAAGCCCCGTAAAACTGGACGGAAAAACACTTGAAACCGCGATGGAACTTTCACGCTCGCACAGAATCGACGCAACAGAAATAACCGAACCGTACGTGTTCGAGGAAGACCTTGTTTCCCCCGACAGCGGAGACGACTTCCTGCTGTTTGAAATCTTGAGGAACACTTTCATACAGAAAAAATATGCAAAGGCAATCGCCGAACTTGAAAGGCTCATCGGCACAAACCGGGCAAAACCCGTGTCGAACCGCGCGAAATTCTATCTTGGAGAATCATACTACTTCGCAAAGGACTACAGGAACGCTACGACCACGTTCCTGTCCGTGTATGATGAATTTCCCTCCCTGTCAAAAAGATGGATTGAAGCGTCGCTTGACCTTTACAAGGTTCCTGACGGAGAATGAATCAGTAGATGCTCCGGATAATCTCAACGAACGAAGGAACACGCCGTATTCCAAGGCTTCTTGTGTCAAGGCTGATTTCCTTTCCGTCAAGGCTTTCTCCGCTTGCATCCGCGCCGGGAGCGCCCTCCATTGGAGCGTCCGAACCCGCGATTCTTGACAAATCCCTTGCGTTCTGCGTTTCAGACGCCGGAAGGGAAACGAGCACAAGGCTGTCCTGAAGGTTCACCCTGTCGAAAAATCCCCTGTATTCAAGAACGCCCTCAGACACCTCCTCGCCCGCGGTGGTCACCGTGAAAGTTCCAAGGATGTCGTCCTCCTTGTATGAAAGCCCTGTGGATGTTCCAGAAGTCTCAACCGCCCCCTTCCTTACAACGTCGAACACCGCGCCCTCGCGTACATTCTCTGATCGTCCAAGGTCTGCAAGCACAAGCCTTCCAGACCTTGAAATTATTTTTCCCATTATAGGAAGACGCGAAAGCACCTCGCCCCGGAACCTTCTGAACACAAGGGAGTGCCTGCTGTTTCCAGTTCCATACAGGGAGTTCTCCCACAGCAGGTAGCCCGTACGTGCGGAATAGAACTTGTAGTCAAGGCTTATGTCCCTTGAGCCTTCGTCCTGATTCAGAATGACAAAATAGTCCATTCCGCTGTTCCTTGCATCCCTGTAAGCCTCGCCGAAGCCAGAAACAGGAAGCGTCCTTGACTCCACGGCGGCGGAAGAAATTCCTGAAAAAACATCCCCTGCAAATTCGGCGGCGATTTTATTTGCCTCAACGTGATTCAAATGCACGCTTGACGGAGTGTAGTATATTCCAATCCGCCATCTGGTCTTGTCAAGGAAGAATGGCTGGACCTTCCATTTTTTTGCAAGAGAATCCTGAAGCAGGTCTCCGTACGCCTCTATCGTGTCGTCCATCGAAATTTCCGAAAAACTTTTTTTTGCTGCGGAAGAAGTCTTTTCCAAGCCTCCATCCAGATCCACAGGAGAAATCCTGTTTTCGCGTATGAACAGCAACTGTTCAAGGTAGAGTTCGCGCATTCCGTTCAGTTCAAGAATGTTCGCGTACCTGAGACGGGCCTCCTTGTTTGAAGGCTGTATCTTCAACGCCCTCTGGTATTCCCACTCCATCTCGGAACTGTCAAAACGCCCCTCCGCCTCGCGGGCAAGACGCACGTGGTATGCAGCCCATTCCCCGCGGCGCGGATCTTCAAGTGGAACGCCCTCCCTTACGGCAAGATAGAGGGCGGCGCGCATCACCTCGTCCTCAGGATTTATCCTTAGCCCCGCCGACCAGGTTTCCATGGCGTCATCCTTCCTGTCCGACTGGAATTCCGCCTGCCCCTTAAGATACCATGCGGAAGAAAGATTCCTGTTCTTTGAAATCCTGAAATCGCATATCGAGATTACTTCCTCGTAGTTTTTTTCCATGTAGAGGGCCTTGCTTAAAAGTTCATACGCCCTGTCGTAGTTTCCGTTCAGTTCAACCGCTATCCTTGAATGTCTCTTGCACGCCTCCACATTTCCCTTCATGGCGTATATGACCGCCGCAAGATAATGGACTTCCGCCTCGCCAGAATAATGTCCTATAGCAGAATTTATAAAATGTTCCGCCCTGTCGAAGCGTCCGGTTTGCGCGCACACGACGGCAAGGCTCAAGAGCGCCTTCCTGTTGTACGCCTCCCTCTTCAAAGCCTCGCCGTACTGCTTTTCCGCCCCGGTTATCTTTCCATCAAAAAGGTCCAGTTCCGCAAGTCCAAAACGCGCGTCCACATTGTTTGGAAAATTTTTAAGTATCTTTTCAAAGATGAGCCTTGCCTCTGAAAACCTCTCAAGCGCTATGCACGTCATTCCACGAAGGTTTTCAACCGCGCTGTCGTCCCTAAGATATTTTTCCGCCTGCGAAAGCTGTGAAAGAACAAGGTCGTACTCGCCAAGCATGTATGAACATTCCGCAAGACGGAACCATGCCTCGCCGTATGCTGAATTTTCATTCACCGCCTCAAGGAAATGCTGGCTTGCAAGATACCAGTTTTCCTTTTCAAATTCCGCGTTTCCGTCCTTGAAGAACGACGACGCGCCCTGCGCCGCGAAAAAACCGCCTGAGGCAAGAAGCAAAAATACAGAAATTCTATTTGGAATGGTCTTCTTCATTGTCCGCTCCTTTTTCAGAGGACTGCCTTACAAGTTTTATAAGATTTATCCTGTGTCCTTCCATGTCCTGAACGATGAAATCCCAGCCGTTCCAGCTTGCCTTTTCAAATTTTACAGGAACTTTTCCAAAAAGGTCGAACGCGAAGCCTCCAAGCGAGTCGAACTCCTCCGCGGGAAAGTCCGCCTCAAGGATTTCGTTCAGATCGTCAAGGTCCACGCTCGCGTCGCAAAGCCACACGCCGTTTCCCATGCCTGTAACTTTCTCCCTTTCGTTGTCGAATTCGTCCTGGATGTCGCCCACAATCTCCTCGATTATGTCCTCCATCGTGATTATGCCCGCCACTCCGCCGTATTCGTCTATCGCAATCGCTATGTGCAGGTGGCGGCGCTTGAACTCACGAAGAAGCGCGTCTATTCTTTTTGATTCGGGCACAAAAAACGCCTTGCGGATGATTTTTTCAAGCAGGAATTCTTCCTTGCGGCTGATTGAATAAATCAAGTCCTTAACGTAAAGAACACCTATAACATTGTCTATAGACTCGGAATACACTGGAAACCTTGAATGTCCGCTTTCAAGGATTTTCCTGAAAAGTTCGTCGCTTGTGGCGTCTACGGAAATGAAGTCCACGTCTATTCTTGGAACCATGACCTCCTTCACGGAAGTCTCGCTCAAATCCTCGATTCCCTGAATCATGTCCTTTTTTTCTTCGTTGATTATTTCCTGCTGCTTCTGGAGAAGTTCCTCCGAAGCGAGGGCGGTCTTGTTTTTTTTATGATGAAAAAGCATAAATTTCCCCGTGCCTCAGTCAATCAGCACCGTGTCTGTGAATTCCTCAAGAATGTTTTCCTGAAGAACGAGCATCTGACATTCCGGCCGAACGCCCTTTTCTATGTGTTCGTCTCCGTGGTCGTATCCGTTCAGATGAAGAAGTCCGTGTATCAAAAGCCTCTTCAATTCAACGTCGCACGTAACGTCAAAATATTCAGAGTTCCTTGGAAGAGTGTCAAGGCTCACCACGATGTCTCCTGCGTTAAGCCAGTCGCCTTCCTCGTCGCTGTATTCATCGCCGTTCTCAAACGAAAGAACGTCCGTCGGAGCGTCAATATCCCTGTAGTTTCTGTTGAGTTCCTGCATGAACGGGTCTCCGCAGAAAAGGACGGAAACTTCCTCGCCGTCAATGGAAAGCCTTTCCATGACGCGTCTGACAAAGCCCTCGACCCTTGAAAACCATAGCGGCTCGTCCATGCCTTCCTGCATTGAAACCAGAATTCTGTCAGCCATTTATCTTCACCTCTTCAAGCGTCCTGTCGCCAAGCACCGCCCTTCTTGCGGCGTCAACCTTTGATTCCTGGGCGGCGTTTTCCGCGGATTTTTTTGCGTTCCTGCCTTGTTTCACGCGTTTTTCGTCAGCGTCGGAATCATCTTCCCTGGCGGCTTCCGTGTTTTCTTGAGCGGCGGATTTTTCAGGATCCTTCTGGTTTGGATATTTTATGCGGTTGTGGTAAACGCCGACAAGGAGTTTTACAAAAGAATCCTTTATCTTTGTAATGTCGCTGAAAGTGAGGGAGCAGTCGTCCAGCTGGTGGTGCTCGATCTTTGAATTTATGAGCATCTGTATGAACTTGTCGAGCCTTTCTTCCGTAGGATTTTCAAGCGTCCTGCTGGCAGCCTCGACCGTGTCCGCAAGCATTACAACCGCAGATTCCTTGGACCTTGGAGGATGTCCTGGATATTCGTAGTCTGACGGATTTACGTTGGGGTCGATTTTCTGAGCCTTGTCGAGAAAATACGCAATCACGCTGTTTCCGTGGTGTTCTTCGATTATGTCTATCACAACCTGAGGAAGATGCAGCTGCCTTGCCTTTTCAACGCCCTTTCTGACATGGCTTCGTAAAACAGAGGCGGAAAGGTTTGGCTTTATGTCGTCGTGCTTGTTCGGAGCGCCCGCGGGAACGTTCTCCGCAAAATATTCGCTCTGGTCGATTTTTCCTATGTCGTGGTACCACGCGCCAACCTTTGCCACAAGAGGATCCGCGCCTATCTCGCGGCAGGCGTTTTCAACAAGCTGCCCCACCATCTGGGAATGTTGATACGTTCCGCTTGCCGTTATGAAAAGTTTCTTCAATATTGGAACGTTCGTATCCAGAAGGTCCATCATTCTGAACACCGACGAAGTGTTTAAAATCCATTCGATTGGAGTGATCAGGGCGAGCGCGAGAATTCCTGAAAGGAAGCCGTTTCCTGCGACTCCGCCAATGAGCATTCCAAGATAGCCTACAGTCTGTCCGTTGAAAATCACCTTGAAAAGATATATGAACACGATGTTTATGAACGCCATCACAATGGACACAAAGACCATGTGTATGCGTTTTTCTATTTTTCTTACAACAATCGAGGCCGCTATGCTTGTAGAGAACGTGTACAGGAAAGGAACGATTTCATAGTTTGACGCGTCAAAAACTCCAAGCGAAAGTATTATTGAAAAGAGCATGGCGCTCTGGTCGCCGTAAAGAATGGATTCTATGAGCACGAAAAGCGTGGATGGAATCACCACAGCAAGCATGAACGGAGAGGCGAACGCCTCCGCCTTGGAGCCGAACGCCACGGCGGCGTATACAAGCAGAAAGCACACAACCTGAAACACGAACTCCCTTATGAGGGGCTTTCTTCCAAGAGGCGTGTACGCAAAGAAAATCGCCCAGAGCGCAAGCAGGGCCAAAAGGAAAAGTTCGTGGTTTGCGAAGGCCCTGTAGTCAAGATAAACAGGGGATTCCGCCATCTTCTTGAGTTTGGCGTACGCCTCTTCCGTTATGGGAAAGCCTTTCTTTATGATTTTTTCGCCTTCTTCTATGAACACGGGATTCATCTCGTCGGCAGGAATGGATCTTGAGGCGTATATGGTCCTGTCCGCAATCTGACTTACCTCAAAATCTTCAAGGCGGTAGCTTGCGATGGTCTGGCTTGTCGCCACGTCGAAAAAATTCAACGCCGTCACCGCAAGATAGCCTGCAAGCATCAATATGAGTATTTTGTAGTGCCTCTTCACAAAATCGCCGATGTCCTGAAAAAATCCTTTTTCATCAGGATTTCTGATCATTCCAATTCCCAAGTTATTTTTCTTCATTTTCGTAAGCCCTTACAATTTTTTTGACCAGAGGATTTCTCACTACGTCCTCGGCGGTAAGTCTGTTCATTCCAATTTCCTTGATTCCAGAAAGCAGGTTGGCGGCGTGCAGCAGCCCCGACTGGTTTTTCCTTGGAAGGTCTATCTGGGTGATGTCGCCCGTTACGAACACCTTTGAGCCTTCGCCCATCCGGGTCAGGAACATCTTCATCTGCTCCCTGGTTGTGTTCTGCGCCTCGTCCAGTATTATCACAGCGTCGCCCAAGGTACGCCCCCTCATGTACGCAAGGGGCGCAATCTCGATTATGTTCGAGTCAATGAGGCGGCGTACCGTTTCATGCGGAAGAAGGAGCGAAATGGAGTCGTAAAGCGGACGCAGATATGGATTTATCTTGTCCTCAAGGTCGCCTGGAAGAAAACCAAGGCTTTCACCCGCCTCGACTATTGGACGAGAAAGGACAATGCGCGTCTTTGAATGTCCAAGCACAAGCCTCAACGCCTCTGCAACAGCAAGAAAAGTCTTGCCGCTTCCTGCCGCGCCGTAGCAGAACACCATGTCGTGTTCACGCATGGACTGTATGTAGTCCGCCTGGTTCTGAGTGTGTGGATAAACCTTCCTTAACGCGCCTGGAATCAGTATGGACGTGTTTTCCATGTCCGCGCGCCTTTCAAGGTTCAGCACGGAGGCGATTATGTCTACGGAATTTTTGCTTCCGTCGTTGATTTCGTCTATCACCCTGTCGATTATGTACTGGAATTCCTCGCGCTTGGAAGAATCCTCGGTGCTCACGGAAAGTTCGTTTCCGCGCGTAAAAACGGGAAGCCCCAGGTGTTCTTCGATGAGCCTTAAATTATTGTCGTTTGTACC
>JBHAFG010000094.1:0-19826 GCA_041855945.1 Treponema sp.
CAAGAGGATTTGTGTGGCTGTCCGCATACATGGAAATTTTTACAGCCCCCCACAGAATTCCCGACGCCGCCAGCAATGCCGCAAGGACAAGGAGGATTTTTATTGCGTTTTTATGGATTAGGTCCGCGCTTCTTCCTGCGGCGGCAAGAACCGCCCTTACGGAAAACTCGCCGCGGCTTGGACGCGCCGCAACTGAAAAACTTCTTGCGGTCTTTGAAATGCCTGCAAGCACTGAAGTTTCCGAGTGTCTTTTGATTCCATAATCGCGGTTTTTCTGCGAAAGCCACGCGACAAAACGCCGCGCCGCCTCGAATCCCGGCGTGTAAGATTTTCCGCCGTAGCCGACGTAGTTGATTATTTCCATATTCCGAATATCGACATTTTCCGGACGCTTATTTACATGAAATTCCAGTTTTTAGATTTTATGGCGCGCATGGAAACGCGATTTGTACGAAAACGCGTTCTGTGTGACGAAGCGTGCTGTGTGTTACGGAAACGCGTTCTGTGTGTGAGGACACGATTTGTGCCATCGTTCCGCGCGGCCTTGTTTTCAAGCCCGCGTCATTTGCTGTATATTTATAAAAATGAAAAAGAGTTTTGCTGTATTGTTCGCAGGTCTTGTATTGGGATTTGCATTTAAATTTTTTGCGTTCGACCTGCTTTTTGTTTCAGGTCCGTCAATGGAACCTTCAATGAAGGATGGCGACGTTGTTTTTGTAAACAGGCTTTCCTACGGACTGTGCGTTCCGTTCAGGGGAAGTTTTTTTGTGCAGTGGTCGTCTCCAAAAGAAGGAGACGCTGTAATTTATCTTCACAACGACAGGTTTGTTGTAAAAAGGTGCGCCGCCGTTGGCGGAACTGTGCTAGAATTTAGTGAAGATTCGGACTATAATCTTTTGCTGGGTGGAAACAAAATAAAGTTGACGCGAACCCAGTTCGACTTTATGAGCGCGTACGACAGGGTTCCGGAAGGCTATATTCTTGCCTTGGGCGACAATCTTTCTGAATCAATTGACTCCAGGACCTACGGCTTCGTTTCTGTAAAAAACATAACAGGAAAAATTATCGGACGATGAACGGCTATTTCAAAAAATCCGCATTGATTGCGATGCTGGTTTTATTCTCGCTATTTTTTATCTATGTGTTTTCTCGCTACTCCGTCCTTGCCTTTACGCCGATTTCAAAATTCCAGTTTTCATCCGAGGTGGCGGAACGCGGTTCAATCGTCGACAGGTCTGGAAAGCCGCTTGCCGTACAGACGAATTTTTACCATGTTGGAGTAACTCCGCATCTTGTAAAGGACAAAATGCAGTTCGCCCGCGACATGGCAGGTCCTCTTTACATGGACGAGTCGGAAATCTTGAAAATCCTTGAAAACAACGCGGGTTCAAGTTTTGTATACCTCAAAAAAAAGGTTGGACAGTCTGTATATTCAAATGTAAAGGAACTGACCGACGAAAAAAAATACACGTACGTGAGTTTCGACAGGATTCCTGGACGTGTATATCCTGAAAACAGCCTTGCCTCGCAGTTGATTGGTTTTATGGGCGACGACGGAAAGGGGCTTGCAGGCGTTGAATATTCCATGCAGGAACAGCTGCAGCCTTCCGAAAAGGAAGGGGAGGTCCGCGAGTCTGGAAAAAACGTGTATCTTACAATCGACGCAAACCTTCAATACAAACTTGAACAGATTGCAAACGAAACCATGACGCAGACCCAGGCGGAATCCATGATTCTTCTTGCGTCAGAGGCAAAGACAGGAGAGATTCTTTCATACATAAGCCTTCCTTCCGCGAATCTTAACGAATACGGAAGCGCGTCCATAGCGCAGACTGTGGACCGTCCGGCGATGATGGCGTTCGAGCCCGGTTCTGTATTCAAGATATTTACGGTCGCGCTGGCGTATGATTCGGGGCTTATAAAGGATTCCGACAGTTTTTTTTGCGACGGACTTTATGAAAAACGCTATCCGGGTGAAACTGTAAGGATAAAGTGCCTTGACAGACACGGCTGGCTTACGCCCAGGGACGCGCTCAAATATTCATGCAACGATGTAATAGCGCAGATAAGCGACAGGATGGCGGACGAGAAATTCATTTCCGGACTGCGCTCGATGGGTTTTGGAAAACGCACTGAAATAAATCTTCCCGGCGAAACATACGGACTTGTAAAGGACCCTGGAAGTTCAACATGGTCTGGACGTTCAAAGCCAACCATTGCAATGGGACAGGAAATAAGCGTTTCCGCGCTGCAGATGATGCAGGCCGCCTCTGCGATTGCCAACGGTGGCGTTCCGCTTAAACTTTCTGTGATAAAAAGGATTACAGGAAAGGACGGAACTGTACTGTATGAGCACAGACCTTCTGCGCGCGAAAGGATTTTAAAGGAGTCCAGCGCGGCCTATGTTTTAAGCTGCATGGAGACCACGGCTACAAGCGGAACGGGTTCACGCGCAAGGCTTGGAGACATTTCGATTGGCGTAAAGACTGGAACCGCCCAGATGGCGGACAGGGTGCAGGGCGGTTATTCCCGCACGGATTTTCTTTCAAGCTGCATTGCGATTTTTCCTGTTGAAGAGCCGCAGATTCTTCTTTACATAGTAATAACAAAGGCGAAGGGTGAAACATACGGCGGAAGAATAGTCGCTCCTGTAATAGCGCGCGCCGCCGACGAGATAATCGACTATCTTGGAATGAGCCGTGGAGACGCGGAAAGCCTTGAACATTCTGGAAAGATAAGCATAACGCCACCCAAAAAAGCGGAGCTTGGAAAATACGTGCCTGATTTTACGGGGCTTCCAAAAAGTTCGCTTAAAGGTCTTTTGGGAAGGTCTGACATACAGGTGAAGATAAACGGTTCCGGCTGGGTAAAATCCCAGACGCCTGAGCCTGGAACTCCAGTTACGGAGAACATGACAATTGAAATCAATCTGGAATAAAGAAATTTTCATCAAAAACATTGGGGCGTTCAAAAAACGTTTTCCGCTCCTTTATTCCATGCACCAGGCGGGCGTGGAAAATATTTTGCGCATGGATTTTGACGACCATGCGGCTCTTCATTGCGTTTTTCCGTTCTGGAACCTTTCGCTTTCAAAAAACGGACTTCCTGTTGCGGACGAGGGCGGGCTTAAACTCCATTCGTTTTACAATCCTGAACGTGAGGCGGAAGGACTTCTTTCAAATGTACGCCCGGATGACTGTGCGATTGTGTTTGAGGGCTTCGCGCTTGGATACGCCGTGCTGCTCGCCGCTGAAAAATTCAGGGAAAAATCATTCGTGCTTGTAGAGCCCGACCCCGCGCGTTTTTTTTCCGCCCTGTGCGTGCTGGACTTTGGAAACGTGTTTTCCCTTGAAAAAATTGCGCTTGCGGTCGGTTCTTCCGTTGAAGAAACGATGAAAATCATAAACCAGTCTTCCGTGCTGAAAACAAGGTTTGTTTCAGTTCCTTCCCACACCTCTCACGCGGCGGATTTTTTTGCCGCGCTTTCAGACCTGGTTGTAAGGAACAGGCGCAAGGAAGAGATAAACGCCGCCACTACAAAAAAATTCGGTTTTTTATGGAACAGGAACTGCATTGCAAACGCCGAAAAATCTGTGTTGTGCGACGGCGTTGATGTATTTAAAAATCTTGCGGAAGGAATTCCGTTTCTTTTGATTGCGGCGGGACCTTCGTTGAATGAAATTCTTCCATACAAAGATGAAATTTCAAAAAAATGTGTGACGGTAGCGGTTGACACCTCGCTCCGGACGCTTTTAAATGCGGATTTTGCGCCCGACTTTGTAATTCTTACAGATCCGCAGTATTACGCATACAGGCATCTGTGCGGACTTCGTTCTCCTTCAAGCGTATTGATTGCTTCCCAGGACGCGTATCCGGGTGTTTTTAGGTTTGACTGCAGGAAGATTGTATGCGCTTCAAGCAGGCTTCCGATAGGAAGATTTTTTGAGGAGATGTGCGGAACAAAGGGCGATTTGGGAAGCGGAGGTTCGGTCGCCTCCTGCGCGTGGAATTTTTCAAGGCTGTGCGGCGCAAAAAAGATTTATCTTTCAGGGCTCGACCTTTCTTTTCCAAAAAAACAGACGCACATAAGGGGAAGCACTTTTGAACAGGCCGCACATTCTTCGTCGCGCAGGATTTTTTCGGCGGAAACACAGAGCCTTCCGCATCTTTTTTCAGGCTCCGTTCGGGAGGGCGTTTCATACAGCGGAAACGCGGTTCTTACAGACCAGAGGATGTTGATGTTCGCGTGGTGGTTTGAAAGCAGGATTGCCGAATGTCCTGAAACACGGACTTTTTCACTCAGCGGAGAATCCCTGCACGTTCCAGGCGTGCATCTGTCGTCTTTGGCTGAATTTTTAAATGAACCTGACGTATTGGAAAAAAAATCTGATTTTTTCAGGAACGCTGAAAAAAACTTCATGGACGGCGGCGAGGTTCAAGAAAAGCGCGCTGCGTTTGAAAAAGCGTTTTCCCTCATGCAGGAAAAACTTATGGGAATTCCAGCATCTGATTTTTACGCCGTTGAGCGCGCGCTTCAAAAATAAAGAATTTTTATTATTTTTTTTTCAAAAAACGCTAAAGTCGTTCCCGCCGCGTACGATAATAAATATGTAACGCATGGGGCGGTTCGACATCCAGACGCCTTCATTTGTTGTGCACTTTAAAGATGAAAAACGTGTGAGGTTTTTCATCTTTTTTTTGCGCTAACGCTGGCAGCTTCCGATTTTTACACCGTTCGCGACTTCTTCGCCGCTCAATATCCTTACAAGTTCCATTGCAAATTCTTCCGCGGCGCCGGGACCTCTTCCTGTTGTAAGGTTTTTGTCCGTTACAAAAGGAAGCGAGGCGCAGTGCGTGGAGTCTTCCACGTCGTCGGCACAAACCTGTTCTTCCATTCCAGGATAGCAGGTCCATTCCCTTCCTTTAAGTATTCCGAGTTTTGAAAGGACGACCGCGGGACTTGCGCATATTGCCGACACGTGTTTTTCTTTTTCAAAGCATTTCAATACAAAGTCTGCGAGCGGCCTGTACGAAGCGCAGTTTGTCGCGCCCGGCATTCCTCCCGGAACATACACAAGGTCCGGAAGTTCCTGGCTGAAATTGTCGCTGAACTCGTCGAATTTGAGGTCGGCTATTACGGGGATTTGGTGCGCGCCATTTACGATGTACGGATCGTTCATTGTCGCGCTTGGAACTGCCACTGTAAATGTACGGACTCCGCCGCGGCGGAGGTAGTCCACAACTGTGAGGGCTTCGATTTCTTCAAAGCCGTCGGCAAGAAATACAACTGCGTTTTTCATTTTTAGATTTCTCCTTTATAAATGCGTTTGTGCGACGGCTTTTGTCGGATTTGCGTTTTTTGTAAATCTGATTTTTCGCCGCGGCACATAGGTAGATTATACACTCTTTTTTGTAAGAAAGATTGATGTTGGTGTATTTTCTTTGGCGGCAGGTATGGAGCCGTGCCGAAGGCAGTGCCGCCGCGGTTTTTGTGCTGTAAATGTGTCTGTATGGGTGGAATGGGGAAAATGCGGCGGCGGCACCGAGCCTCTGGCGGGCGGCGGAACACCTGTAGGAAGAAAAATCCGCCCCAAAAAAATAAAAAAAAACGTTCGGAGGACTTCAGTTTTTGCGCTTTTTTTGCCAGAGATATGTGAGGTAGAAAATGAGGGTTCTTTTTGCGAGTTCCAGGCGGTGCGGCGAGTCGGCGGATTTTGCGCGGGATTTTGTGCGCGAACTCAAGGCGTACGCGGAGGTTGTGTGGGTCTGTTTTGACTTTGACGGTTCTGGCGGCGCCGACTGTGATTTTGACTATGTTTTTCGTACGACTGCGGTTTTTGAGGCGTTTTCGCCTGAGGGAAAGATTCTGGAGGCGGCGGCGTCTCTCAGGTTTTCGGTGGATTTTTTGCTGCGGGAATTTTCGCCCGACGTGATACACTGCTGCGACAGAAAGGCTTTTCTTCCTTTCAGGTTTGACGGAAATGTTTTTTATTCGGCGCATTTTGATTCGTTTTCTGACAGTTCGTGTCGCGACGGTACGTTTTCGGAAGGCGGTTTGGGTTCGGATGGCGGACTTAATTTTGATTTTTGTCTTGAGGACATGAAGGTTGAACGGTGCGCGCTGAAGGGTGCGTCCGTTGTGGCGGTGTATTCTGATTTTGCCGCGCGTTCGGCGGAGCGCATGACTGGCGGGATGTGCGTTCCGATTGTAATGCCTGCCGGTGTGAGGGCGGAACGGCTTTTGCGCCTTCCTGAGAGGATTGGGCGGAAGGATGTTTTTATGGCTGAAAGTTTTCATGGCGGCGAGGATTTGTGCGGCGAAACTTGTAAGGGCGGCGATGTGGCGTGTAACGGAGATGATGTGGCGTGTAATGGCACGTGTAAGTGCGGTAACGGGTCGTGTAATGACGGCGACTGTGTGTGTAACGGCGAAGTTTTACAGTCGGACGGTTTTTTGTATGGAAAAAAACAATACGAGTGCGGCGGCTTTACAGGGCCTGTGGAAGTCTTTCAGGAGGCGGCCTCGTTCGGGAATTTAGCGCCGCGTGTTTTTTTGTTTGGCGGACTTTCTGAAACGCGCCTTTCCTCACATTCGGGGCGTTCTCCTGCACATTCAGGTCGTTTTTCCGCGCGGCGTAAACTTAAGATTTCGTATTTCGGGCGGCTTGAAAACGAAAGGCATGGCGTGAACGATTTTATTTACAGCGTGAACATTCTTGGCGCGGACTTCAAGAAAAAATACAATGTGGAATATTCTCTTTACGGCGAGGGCGAACTTTCCCCGGCGCTTGACCTTGGGCTTTTTGACGACGTTCGTCCGCTTGACTTGTCCGCCATGTGCGAGGCTTACAGAGCCTGCGACATTTCAGTTTTTCCGAGCCGTTGTGAAAGTTTTGGTTTTTCAGCCTTAAAGTCCATGGCGGCAGGAAACCTTGTGCTTCTTACAGTTGGGCTTGGCATGGACGAGTTTGCAGTTCCAGGCTACAACTGTATTGAAATTCCCCGCGACGTGAACGGAATTGCAATGGTCCTGCGCGACGCTGTATTTGATTTTGACAGGCACAGGATTTTAAGGGAGAACGCAGTTCGCACCGCCGTGGGCTGGTCGTGGAAAAGGAGCGTGCGTTCGCATCTTTATGTTTACAGGGAACTTTCAAAGGGGCGTGCAAGCCAGCTGTGTTCGGCATACAGGACGGAGGAAAGGGAGGTTGTAAAGAAATTCAGGGAGGCGAGCGACGTTGAAAAACTTTACGCCTCGGAAAATGAACGCAGGCTTCTTTTTAAGATTCTTGTAAAACTCTGCTCCGTTCGGGACTATGGTTTTTGCGGCCGTGGGAAAAATACGCCTGGCGGAAAATCTTGGAGCGCGAGGGCGGATTTTTTTGACGTTCCGCTTGGTTCAATGTCTGAAATTGACGTTGAGTCTTTTTCGGATTTTTTAAGGGTTTTTGAAAAGACCGGAAAAAAGATTCTTGTGCTTACAGGCGTATACGCTCCTGAACGCGGAACTTTCACTAAAAACGTGGAGGTTTTTTCCGTGCTGAACGAGGGGGCGGAGGGTATTACAGTAAGGCTTGAATGTCTTCCGTTTGACGACGGCGAATTTGACGTGGTAGTCCTGTGCGGGGCGTGGGAATCTGTATTGGATCCCTGCGGCGCTCTTGTAGAGGCGGAACGCGTGTGTTCTGAAAATCTTCTTGTACTGTATGGAACCGCCATGCCTCATCCGTGGCAGACGTATCAGATTGAGGACGATTCCGACTGGGAAAAACTTACAGGCTCTGGATGGAAGTTTTCTTGCGTGGAACGGTGTGATTCTAATGTTTGGGGGGCGTATAAAATCGCCCGCTTTGAAAGGCGGGGCAGGGCGGACGCAAAGGACGGAAAAACTGAAAGCACAGCATGATGAATTTGTCGCAATCATTGACATTATATGTGAATAAATATACATTTTGAAGCATAAATATTCATAATGAGAATTATGTTTTATCTATAATTTAGCGTTTGCGTTGCAAACTTCATCATCAATACAATTGCACGTCCATTGAGATTTGGGCGGTGCGTAAAGGCGTGGGCTTGTAAAATGTTCCGCTTTTTATGGGGGCGTATATGGCAAAAGAAAAGGTTGTTCTTGCTTATTCAGGTGGTCTTGACACTACTGTAATCATTCCCTGGCTTCAGGAGAATTACAATTACGATGTAATAGCTGTGTGCATCGACGTGGGGCAGGGCGACGACTGGGCTGCCATAAAGGAACGCGCGTTGAAGACTGGCGCCGCCGCCTGTTATGTTGTCGACGCAAGACAGGAATACATAGAAGAATACATCTGGCCTAGCGTAAAGGCGAACGCGGTATACGAGGACGAATATCTTTTGGGAACATCCACGGCGCGTCCTTTGATTGGAAAAATTCTTGTTGAATACGCGCGTCAGGAAGGTGCGGTTGCAATATGCCACGGTGCGACGGGCAAGGGAAACGACCAGGTTCGTTTTGAACTTGCGATAAAGGCGTTCGCCCCCGACCTCAAGGTCATTGCGGCCTGGCGCGACGACAAATGGAACATGGACAGCCGTGAGTCTGAAATCAAATTTCTTGAGGACAGGGGACTTGAAGTTCCAATGAAGAAGGACCAGTCTTATTCCAGGGATGAGAACATCTGGCATCTTTCACACGAAGGTCTTGAACTTGAGAAAACAGAAAACGAGCCAAACTACAAGCATATGCTCCAGAATACAGTTGTTCCTGAAAACGCTCCTGAAAACGGAGAGTATGTTACTGTAAATTTCGAGAAGGGAATTCCTGTAGGACTGAACGGAAAGAAGATGGGCGCGCTTGAACTTCTTACGGAACTGAACGCCATAGGCGGACGAAACGGTGTGGGTCTTTCCGACATCTGTGAAAACCGCTGTGTTGGAATGAAGAGCCGCGGAGTGTACGAAACTCCAGGCGGATCAATACTGTATTTTGCGCACAGGATGATGGACCACATCTGTCTTGACAGGGAGACATACCACTTCAAGCAGCAGGTCGCCTTGAAGATGGCTGAACTCATCTACGACGGAAAATGGTTTACACCGCTCATGGATTCCTGCATGGCGTTTGTTGACAAGGCGGAAGAAACTGTTACAGGCTGGGCAAAGGTGAAGGTTGTAAAGGGCGCGATTCGTGGCGCGGGTTCTGAATCAAAGTACAGCCTGTACAACGAGTCCATCGCTTCGTTCACTACAGGAGACCTTTACAACCACAAGGACGCGGAAGGCTTCATAACGCTCTTTGGACTTCCTCTAAAAGTCCGCGCAATGATGGAGCAAAAGGTTGGCGAAGGACAGGCAGTAAAGGAAAGCAAGAACCTTAAAAAGCGTCCGACCGAGTAGGATTTTATTAAAGGGCTCGCATTGCAAAATTGTGTGTAAATATTACAGTTGCAAGGTAAGTTATGCGGTAACGGTAGAAAAAGCAAGCAGTCCAACCGAGCGTATGTAAAACGCACATTCGTGCATTTTACACCCCGAGTTTTGCAGGCAAAACTCGCAAATTGAAAGCCAGAGCAGATTTTTGCTTAAAAAATCTGCGAAGTAAAATGTATTTCTTTCAGCATGGCGAATTGGACGCGCTTTTTCGATAGTGAACGCACTGTAAAACCAATGCGTTCATGCGTGTTTTGCACATCGCTATGGAAAAATCCGCGATGTCGATATATAATTTTCGTTATGGAAAATACAACAATAGTTACAGACAGTCCAGTCGGGCGACATCTGGACCAGCTGGCGGAATCAAAGCCCGCCTCATACCTTATGTTCAACAAACAAAAAATAGAACTTGTCGCAAAAATTTCTATCGGTCGCGAGTTTGACAACAGCGTGGTCGTTGACAACAAACTTGCAAGCCGCCACCACGCGGTGATCCAGAAAATCCGCGAGGCTTACTTCATCAGGGACGAAAAAAGCACGAACGGTACTTTTGTGAACGGAAGAAAAATTCCAGAGGGAAAGTACATCCGGCTGAACCTTGGAGACAAAATCACAATAGGAACGGCTACGCTCGTAATTTCGTAAGGCTTAATTTGGACTCAAAACTTTTACAGACTTTGGAACGCCTTTCGTCCGAGAAGGGAATTCCGGAACACGACTATATTTTTTCTCTTGCGGACAGGACGTCGTCGCTTCTGGAAGGCGAGTGTGCTTTTTACCGCCAGAGAGCTAAGAACGGAAAGGCCGGCGGTCTTTTGGATTTTTCCCAGGCGGAAGCCCTTCCCCTTGTGGTTGTTCCGGACCTTCACGGGCGGGGCTATTTTGTAAAGAACATCGCGAATTTCGTTCTTCCGGAAACTTTTCTTCCATATAAAAAAAAGCGTCTTACAGTTGTTGAGGCCCTTGAAAAAAAACTTGCAAGGCTTGTGTGTGTCGGAGACCTTCTTCATTCTGAACTCAGGGGAAGGACAAGATGGATGCAGGCGGAAAAAGAGTTTGATGAAGGAATTGTTGACGGACCGTGCATGACCGAGGAAATGGGCGAAGGTCTTAATCTTCTGGCGCAGATAATGGAACTGAAATGCACGTTTCCTGAAAATTTCCACGTTTTAAAGGGAAACCACGAAAACATATTCAACGAAGGCGGAATGGGAAATTTTTCGTTCAGGAAATTTTCAAACGAGGGGGAGATGTGCAGGGAATTCATGGAAAAGGTTTACGGCGAGGAAGTTACGTATCTTGTTTCCTGCTTTGAAAAATTCCTGCCCCTGCTTGCGGCGTTCAACAACTGCGTGGTTTCCCATGCAGAACCTTTGCGGCCGTACACAAGGTCTGAACTTGTCGATGGACTTGTGGACGGAGATGTCATACGTGGTCTTACGTGGACTGAAAACGGCGCGGCGATGAACGGAAGCGTGGAGGCGATTCTTTCTGTTTTTGTTGGAAGGGATTTTTTAAAGTCCGCGTTTTATTTTGGAGGGCACAGACCGATACGAGGACTTTATTCGTTAAGGCAGAACGGAAGGTTCGTGCAGCTGCACAATCCCGAGTCGCAGAACGTTGCGCTTGTGCCTGCTGACAGGAACTTCAATCCCGATGAGGACATTGTGAGCGTGGGCTGACGAGGGCGACACGATTTGCGCCTCTTTCCGATTTGCGGCAAGGATTGTAGGAATTGCGAAGCCGTGTTTCAATACGGCGAGCAAAATGTAAAACGCACGCTATTTGTGTGCGTTTTACAGTCGAGCGTATGGCGGAGTTCCGGAAAGCCTGTTTTTTGACCGACGGAACGGAAGGGCAAAAAGCCGCCCGAATGTTATAAAGTGCAGATTTTAAATTTTATTGTAAAAGAGGGAATTATGGCGGAAAAATCGGAAAACTTTCCAGAATTCATAGGAAAATACAAGGTTTCTGGAATTGTGGCGAAGGGCGGAATGGGCGTTGTGTACAAGGCGGTCCACCCGTCGCTCAAGCGTTTTGTTGTCATAAAAAAAATGACCGCAAGGCGGAATTCGTCGAATGTTGAGAGGTTCAAGAGGGAGGCACAGATTCTGCTTGACCTTCAAAGTCCGTACATCGTCCATCTTTTTGATTATTTTACGGAGGGCGGCTACCGTTACATGGTCGAGGAATTTGTTGACGGTATGTCGCTGGACAAGGTTCTTGCAAAACAGACTGTGCTGAGTCCGCAGATGGCTCTTCTGATTCTTCAGGACGCGGCGCTCGCGCTGAAATACGCCCATTCAAAGGACATCGTGCACCGCGACATAAAGCCCGGAAACATTCTGATTTCAAAACGCGCCGAGGTCAAACTTGCGGATTTTGGAATTGCAAGCGACAAGGATGCAAACACGGAGGAAGGTTCTCTTACACAGACCGGCGTGGCGCTTGGAACGCCCGCGTACATGCCTCCGGAACAGTTTGAAAACAGCGCGCGCGTTGACCAGCGTGCGGACATATACGCGCTTGGAATAATGCTTTACGAAATGGTTACGGGCATGAAGCCTTATCCTGGAACGCTTTCAATAGAAACGCTGAACACCATAAAGAAGGGAAAATACATACATCCACGCAAGATTGACAGGACGATTCCTGCGGTTGTGTGCCGTCTGATCCGCAGGATGCTGCAGCCAAAATCAAAGCGCAGGTTTCAGTCCACCGCTCCGATTCTGAAGGAAATCAAGTCCTACCTCAAGCGTTATGAAACAAGGCAGATTCGCGTTCAACTTGCAAAAATGCTTCTTTCAAAGGACAGGGTTGACGAGGGCGAGTACGTTCCAAAGGATATAAAAATCCGTAAATTCAAGAGGGCGGCTCTTCTTGCGGTGGTTTGCGTGGCGGGTCTTGGCGTCCTGTGGCATTTTGGGTTCATACAGAGAATTTTTTTACGCCACTGGCTCACTCCACTTGGAATTGAAATGCTGATGCCTGCGTCCGCCTCAAATTCTACGGATCTTCCGGTGCGCGCATTCTTTTTTGAAAACATCGACGACATTCCGGAAGTCGCAAATTCAAGGCGGATTCTAAGGCTTAACAGGAAGAAGGGCGGAAAATACAATGTGTTCACCGCAAAGGATGTGTTTCTTTCTCCGGGAGAATACAGAATCAAGGTTGTGGCAGGTCCATACGTCTGGTGGAAGTCGTTCGAGGTTTCAAGGAAGGCTCAATCAATCACCTGCGATTTTCTTAAGGACATGAGGCGGCCCATAAAGGTTTTGCCCCGGGTTCTTGACGCTGAAAGCGGCGCGGACATAAGCCGTATGGCGAACGTCAGCGTTCTGTACAACGGAGCATGGGTTAATCTTGGCGATGTTCCTCCCTTGAATATGTTGAGCGGCGGCGTGTGGAAATACAGGGTTTCTGCGGAAGGATACGACGACGAGGTTTTCTCGCTGCGCTTCGACTGGTACCAGGACGAACTTTTTCTTTCCGCAAAACTGCGTCCCGTTAAAAACTGAACCTGCGGATGAATTTTGTGCGCCCGTCCGCGGGTTTTACGCTTTCCTGGTGTAAAACTCGCAGGGTGATTTTTTTGGGCGATTCTGATAGTATTCTTTCCTATGCGTAAGATTAGTTTTTTATTTCTGTTTTTATTTTCAATGATTTTTATTTCATGTTCGGGCGTCATGGGTTACGGCGTTCTTCTGTGGAACGTTCCCGAACACGGACTTGAGGGCGGAGACGTCGTTCCGGTATACATAAAGTCAAACATTTCAAGCGTGTATGTAATAGGCGTAAAGGACGGCGACAAAAAGGTTGAAGTTCCGTTATGGCAGTTGACCGAGCCTGAAAGCCGTTCAAAGGCAAAAAAAACAGCGCGCAGGTACGACGAGTTCAAGCACACTTACGCCACCGTCGCCCTTGACGGACTTCCAATGCGCGCAGAACCTGTAAATACCGCCAAGCAGGTTTACAGGCTCAGAAAAAACGAAAGCATAAAGATTCTGTACAAGGGAAAGGGGCAGACTGTAATGGCGGGAAAAAAGCCTCTTGAGGGCGACTGGCTGCGCGTTCTTTCGGGCGACGGAACGCAGGGCTGGTGTTTTTCATACAATCTAAGACAGTACGAACTTGACAGGAACGGTCAGCGGCTTGGCGGAGAAGAGGTTCAGGAAGTTGACGACAGTCTTTCGGCGGCGGAGGAACTTCTTTCGCTTGTGTGGTATCCCGACTCGTACAAGGCGATGGTGGATTCAGGACGCATAGTCGTTGAAAAAATAAATCCCTCGTACACGTTCCGCATGGATTCTGAATCAAAAAAAGTGTATTTCAATATGCCTAGGATAAGCCGCTCCTGGGATTACACGGGACTTGCAAAACTTTCCTCCAACCAATACAAGTTGAACGACATTCCGATTGTTGTTACAGTGCGCAGGTCGGATTTCATCGTTGTAAGATACACCGGGGAAAGCGGAAAACCAGAGGACTTCAATCTTGTACAGATACAGCAGGATTTGTCCTCGCTCATGCAGAATGAAAAATCCCGCCGCGAAACGGAATACAGGAAAATCCTTGACTTTGGACCGTCGTTTAAAAGTTCAAGTTATGGAAACCTTGTGTTCAGGGATTCAAATGAATTTTCATGGACGAACAACAAACTGCTTGTTCCTTCTATTATACCGTCCATCAAGACGCGCGGAACTGTTGGCATAAAATACTTCCTAAGCAGGTCGCTTTCCAGTTCGTACGACGGAATCCTTACGTTCAGTTTTGAAGGCATGGAAAAAGAGGTGAACTTCCTTTACAAGGTGGAGGAAAACGGACTCAGGTTCGAGGACGCAAGCGGAGCGGTTGTGAAGAACAGCATAATAATGGAACGCTCGATGAGTCCGCTTGTAATATTCTTTTCAAAATCTTAAAAACACTTTCCGATAAAATCGGCTGCACGGATTTTTTATGGCATTTGTACAATTCAGTCAGGTGAGCCTTGCGTTTGGCGACCGTGACATTCTAAAAAACGTAAGCGTGAATCTTCAGACAGGCACAAAGGCGGCCCTTACAGGCGCGAACGGCGCCGGAAAGTCAACGCTCATAAAGATTATGGCGGGTCTTGTTCCGCCCGACACTGGAATTAGAACCTGTCAGAAAGGGGCGAGGATAGCCTATCTTCCACAGAGCGGACTTACACACCAGGGCTGCACTCTAAGGGAGGAGGCCGACAAGGCCTTTGCGTTCGGCTACGAGATGCAGGAAAAAATAGACGACCTTGGCGACAGGCTTAAAAAAGGAGACGGCAACACAAACCTTCTTCTGGAAGAACAGGCGGATTTGATTTTACGGCTCGACCAGTCCATGTGGCACAGGCGTGAGGGAATCGCCGAGTCTGTTCTGCTTGGGCTTGGCTTTAAAAAGAGCGACTTTGAGCGCAGGATGGAAGAATTTTCCGGCGGATGGCAGATGAGGATCGCGCTTGCCAAGGCCCTCATGCAGAATCCCGACATTCTGCTTTTGGACGAACCTACAAACTACCTTGACATAGAGGCGCGCGCCTGGCTTGAGGATTTTCTTGTGAACTACAGGGGGGCGTTCCTTCTTGTAAGCCACGACCGTTATTTTCTTGACGTTACGATAAACGAGGTGTATGAACTTTTTTCTGGCGATTTAAAGCGTTACAGGGGAAATTTTTCCCATTACGAGGAAGTGCGCGCCGTTGAATTGAAGACTTTGATTTCTGAATATGAAAAACAGCAGGACGAGATTGCAAAACTTGAAGATTTCATAAGACGTTTTGGCGTTCAGGCGACAAAGGCGGCGCAGGCCCAGGACAGACAGAAGCAGCTTGACAAGATTCTTGAAAACAAAATAGAGATTCCTGAAAGCCTCAAGAAAATTCATTTCAGTTTTCCGCCGGCGCCACATTCCGGACGGCTCGTGCTTAATCTTAAGGGAATTACAAAATCCTACGACGGAAACACAAATGTTCTTTCTGAACTTGACCTTCTTCTTGAAAACGGAGAGCGTCTTGTTGTCGCAGGCCATAACGGAGCGGGAAAATCAACGCTTTTAAGGATAATTGCAGGCGAGGATTCTGATTATTCTGGCGAGCGGATTTTGGGTTCTGGTGTAAAAATAGGATATTTCAGCCAGGACAACGCAGAAAAAATCAGGGGAAGCGAATCCATACTGGACTATGTTGAGGAACGCGCTCCTACGGAACTTGTTCCAAAAATCCGCGATATGCTTGGCGCGTTTCTTTTCAGGGGAGACGACGTTTACAAGAGCCTTGACGTTCTTTCGGGCGGTGAAAAAAGCAGGATAGCGCTTCTGCTTCTTCTTTTGAGTCCAAACAATCTTCTTGTGCTTGACGAACCTACAAACCATCTTGACATGCACTCCAAGGACGTTCTGCAGGACGCGATAAAGGACTTTGGCGGAACTGTGATTTTTGTAAGCCACGACCGTGGTTTTATAGAAGCGATTGCAAACCGCGTGCTTGAACTAAAACCCGGTTCGTCAAGGATTTTTCCGGGCGACTACAGATATTATCAGGAACGGCTTTCCGCCGAGGCGAACGGAACTGTGGGCGGAATTTCGTCCCTAATGGAAGGCTCGCCTGAAAAAAAACGTTTTGCCGTGGAAGAAAAAACTTCCGTTTCTCAGGGAAAACTCGACTGGGAGGAGCAGAAGCGTGTTGAGGCCGCAAGACGAAAGGCGGAAAAAGAGGTTTCCAGAATCGAGTCTGAAATAGAAAGTCTTGAAGCGGAAAAATCCGCAGAGGAACAAAGGCTTTCTCTTCCTGAGGTTTATTCAAACGGCGAGGCTGCGAAGGAAGTGCAGGCGAAGATTTCTGAACTTTCGCTAAAAATTGACGAGTTGAACGCCCTGTGGGAAGACGCCATGGAAAATCTGGGCTAGACGTGGGCGACACATTTCCGCGAGTTTGCGCCGCTCTGCTACGCGAGTTTGTATTGTTGTTTTTAATCGGACTTTAAGATAGTATTTGCTTGCTTGAAAAATCAGAAGCGAAAGCGAGATTAGGGGGAAAAATGAAGGTTCTAGTTATTGGTGGCGCGGGCTACATTGGAAGCCACGTTGTAAAGGAAATGATGGCTGCGGGCCACAAGGTTACAGTGTTCGACAATCTTTCCAGCGGACTGCGTGAAAATCTTTTTTCAGAAAATGATTTTATACATGGAAACATTCTGATTCAGGAAGAACTTGACGCGGCGTTCTCTCTGGGCTTTGACGCGTTCGTTCATCTTGCGGCGTTCAAGGCCGCGGGCGAAAGCATGATTCTTCCTGAAAAATATTCGGTGAACAACATAACTGGAACTTTGAACATAATGAACGCGGCCGTAAAACACAACTGCAAGATTATGATTTTCAGTTCAAGCGCCGCGACTTTTGGAGAGCCAAAATATCTTCCAATGGACGAAGACCACCCTCAAAATCCTATAAACTATTACGGATTTACAAAACTTAAAATCGAAGAATTCATGGACTGGTACGACAGTCTGAAAGGTCTTAAATTCGCCTCGCTTAGATATTTCAACGCGGCGGGCTACGATCCTGAAGGAATCGTGCACGGTCTTGAGCAGAAGCCTGAAAATCTTCTTCCGCGCGTAATGGAGGCCGCCCTTGGACTTCGCTCCCTTAAAATTTTTGGAACGGACTACGATACAAGGGACGGAACCTGCATACGCGACTATGTTCACGTTACGGATCTTGCGGTGGCGCACGTAAAGTCGCTTGAGTACATCGCAAAAAATCAGAAGAGCGTAAAACTGAACCTTGGAACGGAAAAGGGAACTACTGTAAAGGAAATCATAGACGAAGCGCGAAAAATTTCTGGAAAGCCTATTCCTGTAGAGGAGGCTCCACGCCGTGCAGGAGACCCTGCAAGCCTTTACGCTACAAGCAGAAAGGCGAAGGAACTTCTGGGCTGGGAACCAAAATACAGCGACGTTCCAACTCTTGTGGAAACTACATGGAAGGCATACACACGAAATGTTTGACGAGAAATTTATTTCCGCACAGAAATACATAGACCTGCACGAGCGCGACATGGTCCGTCTGCAGGAAATTCTTACTTCAATGCCCGCGCTCGCGCCTGAAAACGGCGGACAGGGCGAGGACGAAAAGGCGTGCGCGCTTGAACGCTGGCTTAAAGAATACGGCTTTACAGATGTCCGCCGTTATTCCGCTCCGGACTCACGTGTAAAAAGCGGAACCAGACCGAGCATAGTTGTTACAGTTCCTGGCGAAAGCGGCGATAGGACTGTATGGTCCATGGCGCACCTTGACGTTGTTCCTGTAGGAGATCCGGGGCTTTGGGAGACCGAACCGTTCAAACTTGTTGAAAAAGACGGAAGGCTTTATGGACGCGGAGTTGAGGACAACCAGCAGGGACTTGTGTCGTCTGTGTTCGCGGCCCTTTCGCTTTTAAAAAACGGGATAAAACCAAAATACACTGTAAAACTCCTTTTCATGGCGGACGAGGAAGTAGGCTCGCGTTACGGAATAATATGGCTTTTGAAAAATACAGACCTTTTCCGCAGGGAGGACCTGATTATAATTCCAGACGGCGGCGATCCGCGCGGCGAGACTATTGAAGTTGCGGAAAAAAATCTTCTGTGGCTCAAATTCCATGTAAGGGGAAAACAGGCTCACGCAAGCCGCCCTGATCAGGGCATTAACGCCTGTCTTGCGGCGAACGACCTGAGCATGAGGCTTTACTCGCTTGGTGAGATTTTTTCCGCAGAAGATTCGCTTTTTGAACCGCCACGTTCAACTTTTCAGCCTACGATGAGGCTTTCAAACGTTCAGGGGATAAACATAATTCCAGGCGAAGAAACATTCTGCATGGACTGTAGGATTCTTCCGTGCTATTCGATTGACGCGGTTCTTTCGCAGGTTGAAAAATCAGTTTCGGAAGTGGAGGACGAGTACGGCGTTGAAGTCTGCTATGAAATTCCACAGTCGTCGCAAAGCCCGGCGACTTCAGCGGACTCGGATGTTGTAAGGGAACTTTCGCGCGCGTTGAAGGAAGTTCACGGAATCACCGCCCGGACGGTTGGAATCGGCGGCGGAACTGTTGGAGCGGAACTTAGGCGTGAAGGATTCGACTGCGCGGTATGGTCTACGCTGGACGAACGCGCCCACACGCCAAACGAATACTGTGTGGTTGAAAACATGGTGAAGGACGCCAAGACGCTCGCCTACGTCTTTTACGGACGCTGAACGCTCAAGTTTTCTTAAAAACTGCAATGAGTTCGCTTACGCCATGCGCCGGTTTCAATGCATACGCGTTTCTATTTACTAAATTTTCAAAAAACGTTATATCTTATTTTCAAGACATAAAACTGGAGGTCTTTATTATGAAGATGAAAAAATTGCTTACAGTTGTTGCGGCGTTCTTCGCTTTCTCCGCATCGACATTTGCATTTGACGCCTCTACATTCTGGAAGGAATACGGCGGACCGCTTAAAGACGGAGACGGACTTTTTAACGTTGGAGTTGGCATTCCACAGACAGTGTTCCTTGCAAGACCGGGTTCTGTATACATTCCGAGCATCGAAACAAGTTACGAGAAAATGGTTCTCATAAACGACACTCTTCCGCTTAGTTTTGGCGGATACGGCGCCGCGAACATTCTGTATTGGAACGACGCTGCGATTGGAGACACGTTCTTCCTGTGGTCGAGCGTTGGCGCCCTTGCAAAATGGCATTTCAACTTCGACCTTGACAAACTGGACGTATACGCAGGCCTCAAGGTTG
Source organism: Treponema sp. (assembly GCA_041855945.1). Taxonomy (GTDB): domain Bacteria; phylum Spirochaetota; class Spirochaetia; order Treponematales; family Treponemataceae; genus Treponema_D. The sequence continues at coordinate 19,189 of JBHAFG010000094.1, forward strand.
GTTTTGGCTACAACATGGCAACACGCAACGGCGAACCTGTTTCAGGGTACATTCCGTTCTCATTTGACTACGGAACGTTCATAGGCGCAACGTGGTTTTTCACCAAAAGCTTTGGACTTACCGCCGAAGTGGGCTATAAAAACCTGATTGGCGTAAAGGCTTCGTTCAGAATGTAGTAAAACTTCCTGCCGCGTATCACCCGATTTGCGCACTGCAAATCGGAAGGCGACACGAAACCCGCAATACAGTGAACAGGACATAAAAGTGTCGCCCTCATATTGAGCGCAGGCGAAATATCTATTGCAGAGTGCGGAACAGATTCTTCGCTCCGCTCAAGAATGAGGCACAAATCACTTCGCGATTTGTGCTGCGAGTTTGCAATACAAACTCGCGTAGCAGAGCGGCGCAAACTCGCGGAATTTTTTGTGCAGGTCCGTGTAAAAATCCGCCGTGCGCCTGCAATTACGTTTTTTTTCATGAGCCAAAAAATCTGCAAAAAGTTAATAAATTCTTAAAAATTTTAATATAATTTAAAAATAAAATTTGACATCTCAAGATTCCGCCCTTATCCTAATTGAAGACACTCCCACACCAAGATTCTTGAAAGGTGTCTGATTTTTATAAGTCAAATGCGCCCA
>JBHAFG010000095.1:0-48543 GCA_041855945.1 Treponema sp.
GAAAAATTTCACGTATTTTTGATTTTATTCCAGCGGAACCGCAAAAAAATTCTTCAAGGTATCAAATATCAAGTGTTCTTGAAAATGACCGCACAAGTACAATGTCTGAAAGATCAAATAAACTCATAGACTCAAAAACTGTAAACATTGCTTATTGTGCAAATAATCCAGAAATTGGGCTTTCTCAAAACATTGATTTACAAAGATTTAAACTTTTTGTTTGCCACCGTATTTAATCCCATTCATCCGAAAAATCAACACAGTTTGACACAATGTAAAACCGCCTGAGTTTCCGCCGCAACCATTTTTACAAAAAATGGGATTTATCGAAAAAAAATCGACAAATCCCATTAAAATCTTTTAGTTTTTCAGGCGGACGCAAAGCCCACCTGAACACGATTTTTCAAAATCTACTCAGAAATCACTATGACAGTGTCAAGTTCATCGCAGACCATAGGAACAGAATTTACAGGTAAAGTTCCTGATCCGAACTTGTAGCGTTCGGCATCCCCTTCCTTCATACCGCGTGGACTTCCCATGTCAAAGTCCCATGTATTTACATAGAACCTGTAATTTTCCAGAGAGTTTGGATAACCGATTGAAGCGGCGCTTATCTTGAACCAAATCATTCCAGGCTTGTCAACAAATTCGTCGCCAATCTGAGGTGAATAAGAAGACCAGTCAAGTCGGCAATATTTCTCAACGCCCTCAACCTCGTCATCCTTAAGATTAGACCAGTCAACTCCAGGAGAATTTACAGGAGCCGGTGTTACGGCAGTTCCAAGGTTTGTTGCACTCGCATTCTTTGCAGAATAGAACGCCTGTCCCCATCCGTTTGCCTGATACATATAATCCCACTTTCCAAATGCCGACGGAAGTTTATAGTTGCTCTTAGGATGATATTCACAGCCTTCCTCATCGCCATTTGAAACGAATATGTAGAATACAGTGTGGTCAAATTCGTTTGACGTTGGATTCCATCCGTGTGAAAGAGCCGCCATGCGCAGACCAAGAAGAATGTCGTTTCCACTCCTGTAAACTTCAACACCTCTCATATCCATTGTGCCTGCAAATGGAGGATCTGTAGGTCTCTGGAGAATTCCCTTTGCGGCGCCAACACCATTGTCGTCGTCGGCAGGGTCGTCATACCTTGCAATCAGTTTGAACGGACGTTCAATCGTAAATGATTTTGTGTTGGAGAAGAATATTTCACCGCCAACTATCTGTATCAACTGAACAGGAATCTTTCCATTGGAAAGCGACTTGATATTGACATCAAGACTGAACTGTGTGTCTGCGGTTGCACTTACAACCGTCGCCAAAGAATAATCTCCGTTCAGAACAACCTTTACGTCGCCTGTAACACTTGTTGTTCCCTTTATTGTTATCGTGTCTTCCACAACCTTTGCAGAAGGAACTTCATCCACGGAAAGTTCGCAGACACCCGTACTTGCAGGGACTCCTGTTTCCGAAAGAATATAGATTGCACAGCTGTTTGCAGGAACAATAGCCTTTACGTTGCCCTTTGAGGCGTCAAGACTGTCTTTTCCAACAACAAAATGGTCTTCAAGCGAAGTTCCCGCGGCAGGACAAACCGAAACTCCGTCATACTCGATAAGTTTGTATTTTTCACCGGACACAATTCCCGTATACGAAGCGTCCAAAATCTTGTCGGAACTTGAAGTGTTCATTACGTAAATCGCCTTGTTTCCGACTCCGGCAAGGAACGCGTTCATGTCGTTTGGCTTTGCAGGATCTCTTTCTCGAACAACATAGGCAAATATTCCGGCGCTGTCCTTTGTATCCTGCAGAACATAAAGCGAATTGTATCTGAACACCCGGTTTTCTTTACGCATTTTGTTCATCGACTTGAAATACTCATACCAGTCGCCGCCTGTATCAAACCTGTCGGAATCCTGAACCTCTCCAGGAGCGCGGTAGCTTCCCTTGAACATACCTTCACGACATTCTCCGTCAAAGCCCTGCTCAGAACCGTAATACACCTGAGGAATTCCAGGAATTGTATAAATGATTCCGTAAGCCGCCTTCATAAGTTCCGTATTGCCCTTCATCGTCTGACCCCAACGGTCAATGTCGTGGTTGTCGATGAACGTTACAAGCCTGCTTGGATCTTTGTAATAGTTTTTAGTGTATCTGGCCTTTAAAATCTCGCTGATTGCGCTTGTCTTTCCACCGGAACTTATAGTGTCCGCAACAGCGTATCGCAGAGGGAAGTAAAGCATACTGTCCATGCGGGCGGTACCGTCTTTGCTTTTTGTATAACTTCCGCACACATTTTCGTGCTGACTGAACGCTTCGCCAAAATTGATGAAGTCTTTTTTTCCTTTGGAAATTCCATATTCGCGTACGCCCATGTTCTGAGGATCTGTATCGTTTATGAAACCTTCAAAAAATTCAGGTTCAACATACAGGGCGGTGTCAATCCTGTAACCGTCTATGCCAACCTTGTCTATCCAGTAGCGGAAATATCCCCTCAAAAGATGCCTGACAACCTCGTTTTCTGTAACCATGTCGTCCAAATTTGAAGTCGAATGGGTGTACATATTTATCTGATTTGTGTAGTCAGAAATTTCTGTGTTGTAATGATAAAAACTGTTGTTCTTCCATTCGTCATACGTAAGGTCGTTGATATTGTTCAACGCCCACGGAAGCTGTTCAGGATGGCTTAAAGGCACTGACTTTGGCTCAAGGAAAAAATCAGACTTAGGAACAGCCGCCCTTCCGTCCACAAAATGTTCCGCGGAAATATCCTTCTTTATCTGCTGATAATCTCCAAGATGGTTTACAACAATATCCTGAATTACATAAAGTCCCTTGTCATGCGCCTCTTTTACAAATTTCTGATACTGCTCCAAAGTTCCCATGTGCGGGTCTACCTTTGTAAAATCACTCGCCCAATAACCGTGGTAGCCGTGGTAATTGCTTTCCGCAACCTGACACTTTATTGGCGGGGTAAGCCAAATCGCAGTAAATCCCAAATCCTTTATGTATTGAAGTTTCTGCCTGATTCCTTCGATGTCTCCACCGTTGTAGCCGGACGCAGGCTGACCTACAAGAACCTTTGATTCATCATAAGGAGTTCCATTGGAATCCGTTAGACCTGCCGTCCTGTCGTTGCCTGTATCTCCGTTGAAAAATCTGTCGGTCAAGATAAAATAAATTATCTGATCCTGCCAGTTCTCACTGTCCGGATTTACAGGCGTCCAAGAACCGTCAAAGTCGGTTGAACGGTCCAGGTCAAAATCAAACGAAGTCATCGCGTAATTCATAGAACCGTCCGACTTAAGACCCGCCGCGCGGATTATACACTGCCCGTCAACTGTAAAAGGTCCTGTATATTTTGTAGAGTTTTTTGTAGGAAGCGAAGACGCCACCGCTTCCTTCCATGCGGCCTCGTTCCATTTTCCAGAACTGTCAAACGTAGGCTTTAAAATCGTATAATAGATTTCGCTTGCACCCTCGCAGGTTATTGTTACAGTCTTCGACTCCTTAAAGAATCCGCCCGCCGGACTGAAAACAGGATTGTCCTGTTTTACCTCTGGCTTTGGCGGCTCGGTCGGTTCCACATTACCCGGACAGCCCAAGAGCGTCACCAGGAAAAGTCCAATACCAATGAAAAATAATTTCGTTTTTTTCATATAACACCTCTCTTATTTTTATTCCGCCGCAGAAACAACGGCGTTCAAACCAAGATTTTGAACATCAATCGTAAGAACGACGTTGTTTCCAGCAGAGCAAAGAATTGCTATCTGCCTTCCGCCGTCAAGAAGACTGATGTTTGAAGATTTAGACCAGTTTGAAAAATTCCACTGGTTGCTCCAACTTGAATTTGTAACAACCTTCAATTCAAGCCTTGAGGTATCGTTCCCCAATGCCAGGGCGGAAGAAGTTACAGCGTCAGAAATTGCAATTGATTTTGTCTGATTTGGCGCAAGCGTCATCTGTGTTGAAGTCAAACTCCACTGGTTTGAGTCGCCAGGAAAACTTACATTCTCAGAGTTTGCACCTGCAACAAACACAATAGTCAATTTTCCAGAATCCGAAACAGCCGGAGGCTCGCCATAAGGATTTGAATCATACCAAACGCCGCTCACACGACCGTTTGACCAGCCCGTAGGAACAAACCAACCGTCCGCCGAGCGAGAAAGATCCTGCGTCTGAACAGTTCCATTGTTGAAAATTACATTTGCACAGGAAGCGCCGTCAATCGTAAAAGAATACCAGCCGTCGCCGTCGTCCGTCATAGCCTGCCCAGGCCAGACATTGGACGCGGAAGTTCCATCGCCGGACCAGTAATAACAGTTGAAGTTGTTCCAGTTTGCAACAGAATTCTTGTATATCTTCAAGTTAAGACCATCGCCTACAGGCGGCTGCACATAGGTTGAATTTGAAGCAAGCACCACCACCTGATTTTCTGAAAGAGTGACTGTAGCCGTTCCGCCGGAAACCGTAACATTTCCAGAACCAAGAGAATCTGCGTAAACTCCGTTCGCAAGGCTCAAATTAGGAATTGAAACCGTTCTTGCAGGACCAATGTTCGCCGCCACAACAACAACGTCTCCGCCGCTTTTTCGCTCATACGAAATCAGAGTGTCGTCAACCCATTTTTCCGAGTAAGTTCCGTCCTGCAAAGCCTTGTTTGTCTGCCTTAAGGCCGCAAGAGTCTTTATTACATTGAACGCATTTGTTCCCGTATTGAACGAAGGCATCATTTCGCGGTTGTAAGGGTCGCTTCCAACCTGCCCAAAAGAATTGGTGGTGAAATTCGCCGCATACTGTTCCGTACCGTAATAAACGCAAGGAACACCACGAACAGTCATCGTTATGGCAAGCCCCAAATCCGTTCTGGCGGCGGCGTAAGACTGGCTCATTCCCGCGGAGGAACGAAGCACAGTGTTTATGCGAGGCATGTCGTGATTGTCAAGAAAAACAACCTGCTTCAAAGGCTCCGCCCAGTAAGATTCCCTGGCGTTTAAATAAGACGCCAAAGACCTCATTGAAGATGAATTTTTCAGAACGCTTTCGATTGTTGAACGATAGCCAAAATCAAGAAGAGCGCAGCCCGTATTGTTTGCAAAATAGCGTCCGCCAGCGTTAAGCCCGGTCGCCAACGCGGCGGAAAGATATGAATAAGTTGTGGAATTATCCTGATTGAAGTCCGAAAGGTTGAAAAGATTTTTGTATCGGCAAAAATATTCGTCTTCCCATTCATTGCTTCCAATTCCACCAAGGCGGTGATACCAAGAACCACCCGTATCCTGCAGATAATCGGTGATTTTCCAGGTGTTTAAAATCTGCCCATTTGAATCAAACGAAGATTTGTACAAAGAGCCGAATTCCGCCTCGTCATTTGGATTTGAATGGTTTGGCGCATAATCCAAAATCAACTTCATATTGTACGAATCACTGTGCATTGCAGAAACCAACGAATCAAATTCATTCCAAGTTCCCCAGTGTTCGTCGATATTAAAGTAATTTTTTCCCCAATAACCGTGATACGGAGCGTCTCCATCGGCGGTAAGAGTATCAATGCCGTCAACCAAAGGCGTAACCCAAATAGAAGTAACGCCCATTTCCTTAAGATACCCAAGTTTATCGTTCAAACCCTGGATATCGCCACCCCAATATTTCTTCCAGTCTGTTTTTGTTGAATCGTATTGGCTTGCGTTGTTGCCAGCATTGTTGGAAGAATTTCCGTCGTAAAACCTGTCAACGAACAAGAAATAAATTACATCTTTTTGCCAGGAATTTTCATCTTGTGTCGCGCTCGGGCTTTGATTGTTTAGATTTTGTAGGACTGATTTTTCTGCTTCTGATTTTTTGAATTCTGCATCCGAAACTACGGTACAGCCGGCAAGCATGAGTATGCTCAGCATTATACTTGAAAATAGTTTTTTCATGGTCTTTTCCCAAGGAATTTTACATATAACAAAAAAGCGGCCTGCGGCAAAACACCACAGACCGCCTTAACTAACGTTTTAATTAGATTTGGAAAGGTCCAAATTACTCAATGGTAATGTCCCCAGAAACAACGTCATAAACTACAACGAACGTGCCATCCGCTACGTCAACGTCAAATTTAAGGTTTGAGTCACCTGAAGTCCAAGCAAAATTTGCATCGTCAGTTGAATCGCACTGTACGAACTTGATTTCGTAAGACACTTTTTCTCCTGGCTTTCCAACAAAAGAAGCTGTGGCTGTAAATTCCGCAACACCGTTAACATCTGCTGTTGCAAAGCGGGCCGGATTCTCACTCTTGGCGCCTGCGTATGAACCACCCCAACCCGTACATGGCCAGGCTCCCGTCCAACCAAATACAGAACCGTTTAAGTAGTATTCTTTTCCTTCTTCTCCACCAGTCAACTTGAACTTAAGAGTGTAGGATGCAATCTGTGCAATTTTTACAGAAACAACCTTTTCTGGAGTTGTCTGGATTGTAACTCTGTATGGCTTTCCTGTTGTAAGTCCAGTTACAGCAAAGTCACCTTCTGTTGTAGAGTCCAAAGCAACAAAAGTGTCGTCGGCATTTACAGTAATGCCCCCACCCTTCTGCTTGTTATTCCAACTTGCATCGTTGATCCCAAGATCTCCGCTGGCGGCAATTGCTGTTATATCAACAGCATAGGTAACAACACCTGTTGTTGCATCCACAACAGCACCCTTGATGAGGTTATCAGCAGGAGAGAAGTTCCAAGCATTTGCATTGCCTGTTGTGGCAAATACACTTCCTACAAGCCAAAGACCGTCAAGATAGTATGGCGTTGGAGGAACTCCAGCGGCCTCTACAGACTTAACTACAACTTCGCTAGATTCTGTGGCCTCAACAGTAAGAGTGTACTTCAATCCCTTTGTAAGTCCAGTAATCTTTGCGTCTGTTCCACCACCAGTCTTGTCATCAAACTTAAGGGTAACTTCGCCGCCGCCAACCTCAGCAGTTGCGTCGATGTAAGCACCGGAGTTCCAGTCGCCAGAAGTTGTAATAGCCTTCCACTCTACAGAAGAGTCTTTTGCAGTAAATTCATAAGTATAGATTCCAGTTGCAACATCCGCTGTTGTCCATGGAGCCGTATTATTCCAGTCGTTAAAAGCGCCAGGAACAGCACCGGCTGACAAGTCAATGCGTGAAGGAACTTCATCATGCAAGTTTCCTGAACAGCCAATAAGACCAAGAGCAAGGACACCCGCAGCGATAAATGAAAGTATTTTTTTCATTATTTTTCTCCTATCCTAAGGATTTAAGCTTCTAAAAGAAGCCTTTACAAGTTTTTACCGACTTGAACAGTGGCGGAAAACCGCCACATTATGTTCAATTCGCTTTCTAGTTTTTACAACTGTATTAGATATCCCAGCGGATTCCAAGGCGTACAGCGGCCTTTCCGTCGTAGAAGTCTACAGCATCAACGCTTCCAACTGAAGCGCCCTTGTCCCAGCGGCCGTTTACATTTGCACCTGTTATAGCAAGCTGCTCCTGTCCGTCGCCAAAGTTCTTGAATGTGTCCATATTGTATACAAACTGAGCGTATACAACCGGCTTTTTAAGGCTTGCAAGTTTCTTTGAAACTCCAACTACAGCACCGAACATATTGTTGGTGGCGGCATTTGGATAAGCAGCCTTTGCAGCGGCGTTGTTGTTGATAGTCTTAAGTCCTGCACCAAGAGTTACTGTGATATCGTAAGGAAGAGCGCACTGTGCGATCAAAGTATTGAACATACGAGCGGCGTTTCCGTTGTCGATTCCATAGTAAAGGTTAAGTCCCTTGAATACGGCTTCCTTGTCTTCTGCTGTGTAAGAATATGTCAAACCTGCCTTCTTGAATCTGAAGTCAGACTCAGAAACTGCATAGTTCTTTCCATCTTCACTTCCGAAGTATGCGTTTACAACTCCGTAAGCAGAAACTGTTCCACCGAACGCGTTGTCTACGTACTTGGCAATGTCAACAGTTACAGAAGGTTTTGCCTCAAGTTCTGGCTTTTCGTCGCCAAAGAAAGGCATCATCTTTCCACCACAGCGTTTTGTGTACCAACCAGCGGCTCCAGACGCATCCCAGTATTTTTCAGATGTAAAGTCTTCTGACTTTGCAAGTGGCATGGCGATGTTTGCGTCAAGTCCAACTGTAAGTTTCTTCTCCTGGAATGTTCCAGAAGCAGAAAGGTCAAAGTTCTGGCTGTTCAAAACACCAAGCTGTTCTGAAAGGTCGAATGTACCGTCGTCATGGTTTTCGCGTGAATAGAGCATAGAAGCCTGGTATCCGCGCATACGGTAGCTAAGGTCAACCTGGAAAGAATCCTGGTACTTGCCACGGTATTCGTTGTAGTCCTGCTTGTATGTAACTGTTCCCTGTGCGGCGATGTTTCCAAGACCGAAACTTCCGTCGCGGTAGAATACGTCTGTTGAGTAACCGAAGTAGTCTGCTGTTTTGTTTCCAAGTTCAGCAGATGTCATCTGGTGTGTTGCAAGAAGTCCCTGTGCAGCAACGTTCAACTTGATTGAATCTGCAAGAGCGATAGATTCTGACTTTGCACCAATGATGAAGTCGTGTTCTACAGGTTCAGAGAACAATGTCAAACCGTTGTACATACCGTTAGACTGGAAGTCAACTGCAAAGTAGTCGTTTGAAAGACCGAGCCATGCCCAGTAACCGTACTTTGAACCCCTGCGGTCGGCAGTCTTGTTAGGAGCAACTCCAAGGTCAAATTTAAGACCAGTTACTTCCTGAAGGGCCGCAACGGCCTTGTCGCCCATGCTGAATACATTGAATCCACCAACGTGCTCGTAACCTGCATCCCAGTTTCCGTCAACTGTCTTCCAAAGGATTGCTGAACGAACATCCGGCTTTGCATAGTTGAAGCCTGTTACATAGTTTACATAAGGAGTGTTGAAACCAAACTTGAGGTGTCCAAGGAATGGATTTGTTCCCGGTCCCTTTGAGTCTTCAGAGTTGTCTGTTGTTCTTGCAATGTAATCAACTGGATTTGTGAAGATGTCGTTTACAAAGTTTATGATAGACTCCTTGAACGGAACTGTATAGCGGTTGAACTTGTCTTTCTTGAGAAGGTAGATTGGGCTGTTGCTTGAATAAGCATCGTCAAGATCTGTTTCTGCAAGAGCGATTTCTACGTATACAGGACAGTTTGGAAGGAAGTTACCTGCAAACTTGTTGTAACTCTTCATACCAAAGGTAACATTGTCAAGATCCATACCCTTCTTTGTAGCGTCAGAAGAAGCCTGGGTGTTGAACTTTCCCTGTGTTCCAATCATCGTCCAAGAGATGAAGTTGATTTTTGCCCTTGGCGCTCCGGAATCGTCGTCGTCGCTGATAAGGTCGGCGATTGTAATCTTTCCGTTCTTTCCACCAAATCCGTCATCGATGAAATCTGGAGCCTTAAGGTCTGTCGTCCAGTTTCCGTCAGAGATGAACTTGTAAGAAAGTTCTTCTGTAGCCTTGAACACTTTTGTTATTTCAAAGCCCTTGTCTGTCTTGGTCATGGCGAGTGCGCCATTCTGCCAGTCTGTGAAGTTTCCTGCAAGGAGAACTTCAGATGCTCGAGGGTTAGCATAGAAGAAGTAAACTTCTACGTTACCATCAGGAAGTTTTTTCACTGAAACATCGGCGAAGATAGATGCTACGCCAAGCATCAGGAAAAGGGAGATGAAAGCGAATGATTTTTTCATCAAATTCCTCCAAATTAATAAATAGATAGATGTTGCAGACCAGAGGGAATACGGGCAACAGGAAACCTGCAGACACCTACCCCATTCAAAGTCTACATACAAAAGTAAGTCTATCATAATTTTTTTTGCCGTCAAGATTTTTAAATTGAAATTCAAATGGAACTAACAAGATTTTTATCTGTATTTTTTTCAACAAGACACGGACTTTCATGGCTTTCAACCATAACGCAGAATATGCGAAAAGACACATGATTCTTCAACAACAATAAAAAAAGCCCACGCTCCGCGATTGGAATGTGGGCTTTTCTACAAGATTCTTGAAGATTGATTTACTGTATTTTCCTAGACCCTGTGCATTGCACTGAAAACTTTTTCGTTCATCACGTTGATTTCAACGCCCATTTCCTGGGCCTTTACAGTCATCTGCTTTCGGAATTCGTCAATCGAAATGTCTGAACTCTGAAAGTCCGCCATCATCATCATAACGAAGTTTCCAGAAAGGACGGTCTGCGTTATGTCTTCTATATTTATCTTGTGCTGTGCAAGAAAATTGCTTACGTTTGCAATTATTCCCACTTTGTCGCTTCCGACTACTGTTATTATTGCGTTCATGCCGTTCATTCTAGTCAATTTGCTCCATTGTTACAACATCAAGACCGCCGCCGTACGCGTCAATGCAGTCCTTGGTTCCGTTTTTTGTTCCGTATGTGAATGTTATTTCTTCGTTTTCAACATCCGCTATGACGCATCCGCCTCTGCTGAGTTTTCCAAAAAGAACTTCGTCAACAAGAGGGCCTGATATCCTGTCCTGAACCACTCGCGAGATGTTCCTGGCTCCGTACTCACGTGAATATCCTTCTTCCGCAAGCTTCTGGGCACATTCGTCCGAAACGGCAAGTTTTACTTTTTTTGACTTGAGCCTTGCGGAGATTTTTTCAACCTCTTTTTTTACGACCTTCAGAATTATCTCCTGCCCAAGATGTGAAAATGGAATTACAGAATCCAGTCTGTTCCTGAATTCCGGACTGAATTCCTGTTCGACTGCAATCTTGACGCTTGAAAAATCCGCCGAAAAATCAAGGTCTTTAAAATCCGTAAATCCTACCGGCGTTTTTTCCAAATCGCGCGCCCCCGCGTTGCTTGTCATTATTATTATGCAGTTCCTGAAATCCGCGCGCCTGCCCTGGTTGTCGGTAAGAAAGCCGTAGTCCATCATCTGAAGAAAAACGTTGTAGATGTCGGAATGAGCCTTTTCGATTTCGTCAAAAAGAACCACCGAATGTGGATTTTTTCTTACCATGTCCGTAAGAATTCCGCCTTCCTCGTAACCGATGTAGCCTGCGGGAGCGCCAAGAAGTCTGCTTACAGTGTGTTTTTCCTGATATTCGCTCATGTCAAAACGCAGCAGAGGTTCAGAAAGAAGCTCCGCAAGCACTTTTGCAAGTTCCGTTTTTCCAACTCCTGTAGGACCTACAAAAAGAAACACGGATTCCGGTTTTTCGGGATTCTTCAAACCCGCCCTCGCACGTTTTACAGCCTTTACGACTTTTTCTATCGCTCCGTCCTGCCCAAAAATCTGACTTTTAAGATTGCGCTCAAGGTCCTTCAACTGGACTTTTTCGCCGCCGGTTACCGCCTCAACAGGAACGTGCGCCATTTTTGACACGACCTTCCGGACGGTGCTCTGACCTACAACAGGAATTTTTGCAGGAATTTCCTGTGAGTCCGTTTTAATCATCTGTCCGTTTACCGTTACAAAATCTGTCCGGTCCATTACAAAGTCCGTTTTGGCGGAATTCTGAACATTCTGCGTCTGAGATGAATTTTCTTCTGCCAAAACGCTCTGCGAAAGCAACTCCGGACGGTTTGCAATTTCTGAAAGCGGAATTTTTGTAATTACCGGAGGCTCGATGCCTTCAAATCCGCCGGTCGCCCTGATTTTTACAAAAGAACCCGCCTCATCAATCACGTCAATCGCCTTGTCGGGAAGCCTTCTGTCCGCCAAATACTGAACTGAAAGATCCACTGCGGACTCAAGCGCCGCGCGGTTGTATTTTACGCCGTGGTATTTTTCGTATTTTGGTACAAGCCCTTCAAGAATTTTTATGGACTCGTCGCGGCTTGGCTCCAAAATGTCGATTTTTTGAAACCTGCGGGAAAGCGCCCTGTCTTTTTCAAAATGCTTTGAATATTCGTCAAAGGTGGTAGAGCCAATGACACGCATTTTTCCCGTTGAAAGAACGGGCTTTAAAAGGTTCGCGGCATCCATGTTTGAACTTCCGTTTGTGCCGGCTCCCATAATCATGTGGATTTCGTCTATGAAAAGTATCGCGTTTTTCTGCGCGAGCATTTCGTCTATTACAGAATGGATTCGCTCCTCAAAATCGCCGCGGAATTTTGAGCCTGCAAGCAAAAGCCCCAGGTCAAGCGAATACACGGAAGATTTTTTTAGTTCCTGTGGAACACGTCCTTCGACAATCCTCTGTACAAGTCCCTGCGTAACTGCGGTTTTTCCAACACCCGCGTCGCCCACGTGCAGCGGATTGTTTTTTACGCGCCTGCACAGAATCTGAATCGTCCTGTCGATTTCTTCCGTTCTGCCTACAAGATTGTCGTATTCTCCGTTTTTGGCGGCCTTCACCATATCGACGCAGAATCTTTCAAGCGCAGACTTTGACGATTTTTTTTGAGCATGGGAATTATGGTCCTGCCCGACATAAACCGCATTTTCTCCGGAAAATTCACCGGATTCTGCTGAAACACGTGAAACCGCCTCCAAAAGCCGCAGCCTTTCTATTCCGTTCAGACGCATATAGTAGGAGCAGTAGTTTTTCTTTTCGTCGTACATGCTCACAAGAACGTCAGAAATATCCACTACAGTCCTGTCGCTTTCAACACAGTGGAAAACCGCCCTGTTCATAACGGACTGGAAGCCTGCTGATTCCGTAGGATTTTTGTCAGCCTCGTCAACCTTTTTTACAGGCACTTTTTCCTTTAAGAACGCCTTTATGTTGCGTTCAAGTTTGTCGGGGTCCGCTCCGCAATACAGAATCACATTGTGCACTGTTCCTGTATAAAGCGCGGACAAAAGCAGATGTTCCGGCGTCAACAGGGAATGTTGATAGTTCCGGGCGACGATCAGCGCCTCTGTAAGTATTTTTCCTAAAAGCGGACTTATTTTCATTGTTCCTTTACCTCCACCCTGAGTGGAAAACCACTTTTTGCGGCACTCAAAGTTACAATTCCCATTTTGGTGAACGCGATGTCATAAGTGTAAACGCCAACGACGGCAGAGCCTTCCGCGTGTATTTTTTCCATAAGGGAAATCGCCTGTATTTCGTTTTTCTCAAACACGGCGACCAGCGTTTCCACCACGAATTTTTTAGTCGTGTAGTCGTCGTTGTACATTACGACCACACATTCTGGCGGAATTTCAATTTCTATTTCACTTGTAATGCCGGGAACGACATTTTTTTCAGAAAATTCTGGTGACATAACACAAATATAACACAATAAACCATGAATCGTCTTTATTTCTTAACAAAAACGCCGAAAAAATAAGTATGAGTAAAAATTCAAGGAAAAAAATAAAGGTTACGTACAACGCGCCCGTCAGCCTGACCTTCGCGGTTTTATGTTCAGCCATACTGCTTTTAAGCAGATTTACAAAAAACGGTATGATTTCAGACTTTTTTGCTTCTCCCGGAGGAAGCGCCTCTTCCCTTCCGTTCGATTTTTCTTCTCCGCTGCACTATCTGAAACTTGTAATACACATTTTCTGTCATGCGGACTGGCAGCAGTTGATTTCAAATTTTTCGTTCATACTTCTGCTCGGTCCAATGATTGAAGAAAAATACGGTTCTCCGATTGTAATTGTGATGATGACTGCAACCTCGCTTGTTGGCGGAGTTTTGAACGCCTGCTTTGGAAACACAACATTACATGGAGCAAGCGACATTGCGTTCATGATGATTCTGCTGGCCTCGTTCAGCAGTTTTTCCAAACACGAGATTCCGCTTTCGTTCATACTGGTGCTGATTCTGTACATCGGACGGGAAATTTCTGGAATCGCGTCCGGCACGCAGGCGGAAACTGGAATTTCTGCCGTGGCGCACATTGCAGGCGGCTTTTGCGGAAGTCTGTTCGCTTTTCTTGCAAGTCCAAAAAACGCACAGGCGCGCGGCAAAGAAATAGACGAACAAAGTCCAAGGTTCAAAGGCAAAACGCCGTCCAAGGCGGAACAGGATTCAACTGTTGTAGGCACGCTGGAATTGTAGGACGCGTACGCGTAATGGCGTGTGTGTGTGTAAGAAACCGCGCTGTGTGTTTTGCGGTCATTCTGAGGCGCAGCCGAAGAATCTGTTTCACAATCACGCGATGGATTCTTCGCTCCGCTCAGAATGACGTACGCGTTCAGAATGACACGCCTGCGCGGAATGTCGTGCCTGCTCAGAATGACACGCGTGTAAGAAATTCAGGTTACTGCTTTATGTTTATCTCCACGCCGTCAGATTTCAACTTTACGGAAAAACGTTTGCTCGCCTCCTCGTATGGACAGCGAGAAAATTCACTTTCGCCTGCTTTTTTAGACGAATACAATGTTCCATTTTCATTAGAATTTGGCTCAGTTTTTACAACATAAATATTATCGCTTCTCACTTCGCTTGCGGCAAATAACGGCGCATCACCTTTATCCGACACATCTAGATAAAACGAATCATTCTTGTCAAAGCCTGTGAAATATTCATCATCAATTTTTAATACAAACGAAATGTACACACCATTTGAAACACCATCGAATGCGGTCATTGTACTAAGTTCAGCATTTCCGTCTTTTTCAAGCAATTTTTCAACACAAATTGCACCAAACGCGTCCGGCAGACAGTTCCAATCCGAACCATTCATGCTGACCGCCGTATAGAGTTTTACCGAGGAATCCGCACCGCTTTCGTCTGCAATTTCAAAAACAAAGTCGCAGCCATACGTATAATCCACAACGACCTCCGGCGAATCACACGCGGTCAGAGTTGCAAGAACCAAGCCAAGCACGAATAAAAACTGTATTTTTTTTGTCATAAAATCCCCCTAACACATAACATGACTAAAATTTTAATTGTACTTATTTTTAATCATATTTACATCATTACTTGATAACTCCATGTTATAATATGTATAATAGCGACCAGATACATTGTATCCATTTTTACTTGTATTATAAGGAGATTTTATCTCTATCCCTGAATAAAGCATTATTGAATTAAAGTCGAAATCTCCATACACCTCGCTATTTACTTGAGTCCACCAACAAGGATACCAAACCGTTACTGTCCACCAACCTATTCTAATATCATAAGACGCCCATCTCCAGCCGCCGATATCTTTTTCAATTCTATTATAATTGGAATCTGAGTTTGTTATATTAATATAAGAATCTCTATCATAGCGTTGATGCTCATGCATCAAGCCCAATGTATGCCCCAACTCATGTAAACAAGTACGCACAAGCTCTGTCCCAGATATGTTTTCCCTTAATTTTAAATATCCCAATGCTCCTCGAGCGTAACCAACAGTGGCAAGTCCATTCCAATCACTTGTACTTTCATCAGATATTGTAATACAACCAACTGCGAAAATTCCGAGCTGAAAGTTGTTCCACCCACTATTTTCATATTCATTAAACCAAACCTTACCATCTGTTTTGTCATTCCATATAGACATCGCTTTCAACATCTCTTTTTTATGGTTTTCCGACACATTGCCCCAGCGATAATTCACTCGACCATTCGCCCATTTTGAAACAGAACTAGTATACCATAGAGCTCGATCGACATTTTTATTAATGACAACACCGTCTTCCAACTCTTTGATAAGAAGTTGCAAATCTTTTCCGTTAGCAACGGAATTAAGCAATTCAACAGTAACTATACCTTCTATTGAGTTATAGGGAATTTCTACATCGTCGCTTATCTTTATTCCATTTTCATTCGCCACGACATAATCAAGCGAAAGGGCATCCGTTGGATCTGGAATCAAGCTTGTCATTGAAATTTTAAACTCTTCTACAACCTCTTCAAGTTCATCTTCCAAAGACACTTCTTCGTAAGTTCCTACAGTTCGGTTACCACCACTTATGGAGCGAGTTCTTTTCAGTAACGACAAGTCACTTGGCAAAATAGACCCTATGAAATCAAATTCCACCCCATCGTTCCCAAGACACCTAGATTGCTCCCCATCTAAATCAATGTACTTTGATACAATTTCAACACCCTTCCGAGCCGCCTCTGCTTGCAAATTCATTACATCTAAACACTTTTTTGCAACTTCAGAATACTCACCTTCATTTGATAAATAAGTAACTCCTTGTTTGCAACCAGCCATAAAGATAGTCACTGTCAAAAAAAAACAAATACACCTCTTAGCCATTAAAAACCTCTCTGCATAAATAAAATATGGGTCAATTATATATCTCCAAAAACGGACTGTCAAATTTAAATTCAGATTGTATTATACGCAGGCGTGCTGTGTATGACGAATCGTGCTACGTTGTAATACCGCGCGCTGTGTGTGCAATACCGCGCTGCGCGTATTTGCAGTCATTCTGAGGCGCAGCCGAAGAATCTGTTCTACAACCACGCGATGGATTCTTCGCTTCGCTCAGAATGACGCACGCGTTCAGAATGATGCGAGTGTTCAAAATGACCGCGCGCCGTACAAGAATCCGCGCCGGCAAACGCGTTCTAGCCCGCGATTGCACGCACCCTTGTTACAGTATCACAGGCGGCAAGTTTCGCTACAATCTCTTCGCCCACCGCTCCGTCCACGTCAATCAAGTTGTATGCAACGTCGCCGCGCGCCTGATTTATCATGCTCGAAATATTCAGTTTTGCCTCGCCAAGAATTTTTGTAAACTTTGAAATCGTGTCAGGAATGTTCTTGTGGCTTACGCAAAGACGGGTTCCTCCAGCAGGAATCGGATTTTCCGAAACAGTCTTTGGAAAGTTCACGGAGTTCAATATGTTTCCATTTTCAAGAAAATCCTTCAGTTCATCCGCCGCCATGCACGCGCAGTTGTCCTCGGCTTCCGGAGTTGACGCCCCAAGGTGCGGCAGAACGATTATGTTCCTGTGGTTCAAAAGTTCTTCCGTGGCAAAATCCGTAACCATGCACGAAACCTTTCCGCTGTCAATCGCGTCCATTATGTCGGCGTTGTTTACAAGTCCGCCGCGCGCTATGTTCACGATTCTCACACCGTTTTTCATCTGTTTGATTGTGGAAGCGTTTATCATTCCCTTTGTATCGTCGGTCTGCGGAACGTGCAGCGTTATGTAGTCGGCGTTCTTGTAGATTCCTTCCAAGGTTTCAGAATGTTTTACATTCCTGTCCAGCGACCAGGCGGCCTTTACAGAAAGAAATGGATCGTATCCAATTACGTTCATTCCAAGTTGAATCGCAGTATTGGCGACCATCGCGCCAATCGCACCAAGACCTATTACACCAAGCGTCTTTCCCTTGAGTTCAGGTCCAACAAAATCAGACTTTCCCTTTTCTGCAAGGTCCGGAATCTCATCGCCCTTTCCTGCAAGTGAATTCGCCCATTCGGCGGCGTATACAACAGGTCTGCTTGAAAGCAGAAGTCCCAATACAACAAGTTCCTTTACGGCGTTAGCGTTCGCCCCCGGCGTATTGAACACAACAACACCCTTTTCCGTCAAAGCTGGAATCGGAATGTTGTTTGTTCCAGCCCCGGCGCGTGCAACTGCCTTTACACTGTCGGAAATTTCCATTTCGTGCATATCAGCGGAACGTACAAGAATAGCGTCCGGATTGTTTATCTCCGAAGCGATTTCGTAATTGTCGCGGTCAAGACGGTTAAGACCAATCGCCGCGATTTTATTCAAAGTCTGGATTTTGTATGACATCAAATTCTCCTAAAATAAAAAATTACGCGTTTTCCCTTGCAAATTTCTTCATAAATTCAACAAGGGCCTTTACACCCTCCAAAGACATCGCGTTGTAAATCGAAGCGCGCATTCCGCCAACAAGACGGTGCCCCTTAAGATTTACAAGACCCGCCGCGGCGGCCTCCTTTACAAACTTGTCGTTTATTTCCTTTTCCTTTGTCAAAGAAGCCTCGTCCGTCGCGCCCGTGGAATATTTTGTAAGGAAAGGAACGTTCATAAGCGAACGGCTTCCCTTTTCTGCCGTAGCACGGAAAAAGTCGCTTGAATCAAGATAGTCGTACAGATAGTTCGCCTTTTCAAGATTTCGTTTCAACATTCCCTCCGCGCCTCCGTTTTTTTCAATCCAGTGCAGCACCTTTCCAAGCACGTATATCGTATAGCAAGGCGGAGTGTTGTACATGGAATCCTCGTCCGCGTGAGTCTTGTAACAGAGCATGGTTGGAGTTCCCGCGCGTGGAGTTTCTGTAATCAAATCCTCCCTTATGATTACAAGCGTAACGCCGGCCGGAGCCAGATTCTTCTGCGCGCCCGCAAACACAAGACCGAATTTTGAAACGTCAAAAGTCTCGGAAAGAACGCACGAAGAAATGTCCGCAACCAAAGGAATGTTTCCAGTTTCAGGAATATACTCGTAATGCGTTCCCATGATTGTGTTGTTAAAACAGATGTACGCGTAATCGTAGTCGCCCTCGATTTTTTCAACACGCGGAATGTATGAATACGCCCTGTCCTTTGAAGACGCTATGACGTCAACCTCGATTCCAAGTTTTTTAGCCTCCGCGGCGGCCTTTTTTGCCCACACGCCGGTTTCGATATACGCCGCCCTGCCTGTTTTTATACCAAGATTCTGCGCCACCATTGCAAACTGGGTAGAACCACCGCCCTGCAGGAACAAAATCCTGTAATTTTCAGGCACGTTCATAAGACGACGAACCATCGCCTCAGCGTCCTGGATAATCGGCTCATACGCCTTTGAACGGTGGCTCATTTCCATTACAGACTGCCCAGTTCCGTTGTAGTCAAGCATTTCCGCGGCACATTCCCCAAGAACTTCCTCTGGCAGACATGACGGTCCCGCGCTAAAATTCCAAACACGACTCATAACGACTCCTCGCGCCGACTGATTTTGTATTGGTGGGGGAAGCCTCCCCCTCGCTTCCAGGCGTCACGCTTCGCGCTCCACCTGTACGCTACCCCCTCTGCGGGGCAGGGCATCGTACAAAAAGCCCCGCAACGCCCCGCGTTTTTTTACAAATCGGCACATTATCTACATATTTAACAACGCCATCACAGGCGATACGTTTTCAACCTTTACAGTCCGGGGAACAGAAATTACAGAATTTGTAAAATTCACAATTCCCTTTATCCCTGCATTTACAAGACGTCCCGCCATCTTTGCAGATTCCTCTTCCGAGCAGCACAGAATCGCATACTCAATCTTATGCTGCGGAACAACCGATTCAATGCGGCTTGCTGGGTAAAGTTCAAAGACGGACCTCATAAGTTCAAGCCTGTTCACGCTTGAATCAAAGCCCGCAACAACCTTGAATCCCCTTCCAAAAAAAATACCGTCGTCAAGAAAAGCCGAACCAAGCCTTCCAAGACCCACGACACACACCCTGCGTTCAACCGCCTCGTCCACAACGCCCGGCAAAAGCCCCAGAACCTTCTTTACGCCGTCCTTAAGCGACCTTACATCGTAGCCGTTTGAAACGCCGCGTCCAACATCCAAAAAACTAAAATCATGGCGTACAAGACTGTCCTTGCAGCCAAGCATTGCGCCAACTTCCCTTGAAGTAATCCTGGGCTTTTGCCAGGCGTCCAAAACTTCAAGAAGCAAAACCAAACGCCTTCTGCTGCGCTCTGGAATCACGCTCATTATAAAAACTCCAACAAAATGCAACAATTCAAATCAGTAAAAATACACAGTTCCAACGCCGAATTTAGACAAATTAATGCAAAAAATCAAGTTTATTGTGAAAATTTTCACAGAGAAAAGAAGAAATTGCAGAATGCCGCGAAAGATTTACAGCGCCGCACCGGACAATTACAGAATGTCGCGGAAGATTTACGAATAGCGTCGAGCATTTACAGAACTCCGCGGAACATTTACAAACACCGCGTTTTGTAAAACTGTAAAATTATTTGTTTGAGTTAAAAGAAAAAGCCCGGTCGGTAAAAGAATGGGAAAACGACCGGGCTTAAAAAATAAGGAGGACTGTTTTATCTGTCAGTTCTTCGGCTGCCTAGGAATGCAACGGAAACCCCTGACCACTGACGTGTCGTGTCATAATACGGCAGAACTTCTTCTGCAAAAAGTTTATCCAGCCTGTCTCTGTACGCCATGATGTTTCCAACGTAATTCAGCGTAGACTGGGGCGTATTGTTCTGGCGGACCTTTGTAGTTCCTGCGTTGTACATCGCAAGACCCGAAACCTCGTTTCCTGCAAGTCCCATACAGAACTTCAAGTGGCTCATTCCATACCGCGCGCTTGTCCTTGGGTCAAAAAACTCATCTTCCGTAAGATGAGGAAACGACCTGTTGTTCAACTGGAACAGTCCGCGGTCAATCGACGCGTTCCTGTTCTTGTTCACTGCGTTCGGTCTATACCTGCTTTCCGTGTATGCCAATGCAAACGCCAGTGAAAGCGGAATGTCATTTTTTTCTGCCTCTTCAAGTATTGGAAGTGCAGTTTCGCGGCTTCCCGTTACATGAAGGTAGAACCATTCGACCGCGCTTCTTGAAGAAGGCTGCCTATAAAGCGCAAGCGCTATGTCGTCGCCATGAATGGCTGAATCGTACCCCTTGCTTTCTACAAGTTTTCCAAACTCTGGAATGACTACAAGTTCGTCTTCGGTTTCTGAAATGACCTTGTTCAAAGCCAAGGTCTTTGGCTCAGCAACAGTTTGTGAAGGTAGAACTAATGCAATTACAAGTGCAACTGTTAAAAAAAGACCACAGACGATAATTGAGTTCCTGCATGATTTACCGAAGTCTGAAGTTTCCGGTGATGTCATATAGTTCGCTCCTCTGCGTTTATGGCTATCAGCCTTAACAGGGACAGATGATGGCACAAATCAAATTTAAAAGCAAGAGAAAATCGCGTTTTATTTAAGAAAATTTAAAGTTTTTATTGAAAATATTGCGGTTTTTCGCAAATACCTACATTCAATACAGAACAAAGTCTGAATTTGAAACTTCCGCATCCAATTTCATCTGTTGAATTATCGTGCCGTCCAAAAAATACAGGTAGTGGGAATGTTTAACGCTCATCTCGTTTACAAACCATAGCGTGTAGGAATTCTGGTCAAGCGCGGCATCCTTCTGTAAAAGTTCGTTTGGAACTGCAAAACCCACAACTCCCTGGCAGTCCTTTATCCTGCGCGCAAGGTGGACCATCGCCTTTATGTATTCGTCCGCCGCGTCGGAATCCGCGATTTCCTTTTCAGCCGCGGGAAGCATGAACGCAAAAGCGCCGCGCTCCTCGGCGTTTTTTAGAAAATCCCGCAAAGACGCAAGAAGCTCCTCGTTGTAATTCTGTCCGCCAAGGTCAATTTTTGAAAGCGGAACTTTTACGGCAAAAATCTTTCCTGCCTCCACCACAGACAAATCAAGCGCGTCCAGTTCAAGAATTTTCAGGTTTTTTGTTGAATACAGCGTTCCGTCCAGTTTTACAAGCCTGTTTTTTTCGGACTTAAAAAGCGGCTCAAATTTCATAAAATCTCCTTTCAATGTGCAGCACACCTTGAAAAACAAAAAAAGACCTTTGCTTAAAAAACAAAGGCCTGCAATTTACAAATTGATGTTCAAAGACTATTCTGTAAGAATCTTTATGACTTCCGCCTTGTCCTGTGTGCTCAAAATCTGCTGACGCTTGTCCGCGCTCTTGAAAAGAAGGCTTACTTCCGCCAGGAACTGAAGATGTGGACCTGTCTTGTTCACAGGCGACAATGTCATAATGAAGATTCGGCATGGTTCCTGATCCAAAGAATCAAAATCTACCGGATTGTCGGAAATACCGATACAGGCAACAAGGTCGCTTACTGAATCAGTCTTGCCGTGAGGGATAGCAATTCCGTGTTTCATGCCCGTGGACATCTTTCGTTCACGGTCAAGAACACAATCTCTTGCACCAACTTTATCGCTAACCTTTCCAGCCTTTACAAGGATGTCAAGCATTTCGTCGATGATTTCTTCTTTCGTTGTTCCCTGCAGGTGCAGGTTAACAGTATCAGTTGTTAAAACAGTTCTCAAATCCATGACTCTAGTTTATTTACAGACTTCATTTCTGTCAAGGAAAAAGATGGTCGAACTATCACAAATTCTTTAATACACGCTGTTGCCCCTGCCCCCACATTCGCTTAGAATCACAACATGAACATATGCCTGTTTTATCCTGATGAAATTTCAAAGCCTCTTCCAATACGCGATGAACGCGCGCGACACATTGTAAAAATCCTCCATAAAAAAGAGGGCGACGTTTTTTCCGCGGGAATCATAAACGGACCTTCGGGCTCGGCAAAAATAACCGGCGTTTCGGACGACTGCATTTCTTTTGAATTTACGGCGGAAGGAAACGGAAAACCGCTCTATCCGCTAAAGATGATTGTAGGGTTTCCGCGTCCAATACAGCTAAAGCGTCTTTTAAGGGACATAGCGGCGCTTGGCGTCTGCCAGGTTCATCTTACAGGAACTGAACTTGGCGAAAAATCCTACATGAAATCAAACCTTGCGGAACACAAAAACGCGTACAGCATGCTTGTCGATGGAACTGTACAGGCGGCGGGCACCCAGGTTCCAGAACTTTTTCTGCACGAAAACCTTAAAGACTGCCTTGAATTTGTAAAAAAGGGCGACGCCGCCGAAAACTCGCTGAAAATCTGCCTGGACAACATAAATCCTTCCCAAAGCCTTGCGAAATTTCTTGAATCAAACAAATCCGCGGAAAATTCAGCGGAATCTTTCATTGCTGCGGTTGGAAGCGAACGCGGCTGGACGGAAAAAGAACGCCGCATGATGGAAGAATCGGGCTTTACAAGGTGCGGCATGGGAAGGCGCGTGATGAGGACTGAAACCGCCGCAACAGTCTCGGCAAGTGTAATTTCCGCCTTTGCAGGCTGGCTCGAATGTTGAACAACGTGTCAATACACGCGCTCGCCTGTACTACAAGGTGCAAAAGTGTTATATTTTTGAAATGGAAAATCAGCGACTAAAAGAAATTTTACTGGACATCGCGCCAACAGAAATTGAGTTTTCCGTCATACAGACAGGAAAAGAAAGCAAACGTGTGAACGGCCTTTACTCGCCGGACAGCCACGAGATTCTGCTGCACAACAAGAATTTTAAAACTGAAAACGAACTCATATACACGGCGGTCCACGAATACACGCACCACCTTAACGCCGAAGAACTTTTAAATACGACGGGATTTTCAAACCAGCCGTACAACGCAAAGGTCCACAACCAGGCGTTCTGGGCGAAATTCAACGCGCTTATAAAAATCGCGGAAGAAAAAGGCTATTACAGACTTTCGCTAGACGGGTCGCCGGAACTAAAGGAACTCACCGAAAAAATACGCAGGGAATTCCTGGAAGCAAACGGAAAACTGATGCAGGAATTTGGAAAACTTCTCATACGGGCGCACGAACTGTGCAGGGAATCAAACATACGCTACGAAGACTACCTTGACAGAATTCTTCAGATTCCACGGAACGCGGCAAAGGACATTACAAGGGTCGGCGCGGTTGAAGTGAATCCCGCGCTTGGCTTTGACAACATGAAGATGGTCGCCACGATAAAAAAGAAGGATGCGCGCGCGGAAGTTGAAAAAGATTTTGCCGACGGAAACAGTCCTGCAGGCGTTCGGGAAATGATGAAGAAAAAGGCGAAAGAATCAAAGGACGACGACCCGCTGCACAAACTTGAACGTGAAAAAAGCAGGCTTGAAAAAACAATACAGCAGCTTTCAAAAAGGCTTGAATACGTGGAGGAAGCGATTGCAAATCTGTAGTTCCTCAAAGTCATACAGTCCACGCGGAATTAAAAAATCGCCAATACTTGCGGCGGTGTTGTTGGCCTCGATTTTTACGGCGGTCTTGAACGCCCAAGAAACCCCCGCCTTTCCTGAAATGCCTTCAATTTCCGCATCTTCAGGACCTGCAATGCCGTCAGTTTCCGCTCCTACAATCGGAAGCAGGTATTACACCCCAAAAATACAGAAAACCTACATGGCGGAAGAAAACTCTGCGCCGGACGAAAACACTCTTCCGTCTTCCGCTACCTTCCTTTTAGACGGCGAAGAATTTTCAGAAGACGACGCGCTTTCCCTGGCAGGACAGATTTCAAAATTACGAAGAAGCAGACTTTCCGCACAGGATTTAATTTTGATGGAACGGCAGGGTGGACTTTCAAACATTTTCCAAAACGCCTCGTCAAAAGCCAATACAGTAATGTCAGAAAGCAGTACAACATCATCTGCAAAAAATACAGGAGAATCCTACGCGCGGAACACAGGCAGAAGCCCCGCAATAATACGATTCATTGCAAACGGACAGAACATTCTCGACTCATGCCGTACAGTCTACTTCAGCACAAAAGAAAACGACGGTTCGTTTTTGCTTACAGGCGACAGAAAATTCTACGTGGGCGAACGTGCAAGGGAAGAAACGTTTTACTTTCTGTTCAAATCGGACGGAAACCCAGGCTCTCGTTCAGGCTATTTTGTACAGGGCGAAGTAATACAGGACTTTGAAAACAAGTCGTCCGTCCTGCACGGACTTTCAAAAAAAGACGGACTGAAGGCTGTAAAAACAGGAAACCTTGTAAGCCTAAGGTCAAAGGATTCCGACCTGAACATGGACCTGCTGCTTGATATTGGTGAATGATTATGAATGAAACAAAACTTTTACAGGGCCTTGAACGTCTTGGACTTTTTTCAAATTCCCATGGAACGGAATTTACATCGGATTCTTTTAAAGATACATATTCTCAAGAAAAACCGAACGACGCTGCAACAAAAATTCTTTCACTTGCGGAAAAACTTTACAGATACATAGACGAAATAATTCTTTTTAACAGCGCGTACAATCTTACAAACACAAGCGACCGCGACCAAATCGCCGTGAACCACGTTCTTGACAGCCTTTCCGCCGCGGCGGCGATACGAGGTTTTGCAGAAGACATAAAACTCAAAAATCCGGACGCGGAACTTACAGTCGCGGACATAGGCTCCGGCGGAGGGCTTCCTGGAATTCCGCTTGCGGCCGCGCTTTCTGAATTCAATTTTGTTCTTGTTGAACGCATGGACAAACGCTGCTCATTCCTTGAAAACCAGGTTGCGCTTCTTGGTCTTTCAAATGTTTCTGTAAGAAAATCCGAGGCGGAACGCATTCCGTGCGAAAGTTTTGACATCGTTACGTTCCGGGCGTTCCGTCCGCTTGATAAAAAAATGACAAAAACTCTTCTTGGAATAACAAAGACAGGCGGAACAATAGCCGCGTACAAGGCAAAAAAATCAAGCATAATCGAAGAAATGAACGGAATATCAGATCTTGTTCCAGAATACACTGTAATGCCGCTTGAAGTTCCCTTCCTTACAGACGGCGCGGACAAAAATTCGCGCGAAAGAAATCTTGTCCTCATAAGAAAATAGACTTTTACACGCGAAAAAACACAACGCGGTCAGTGCAAGACGACGGAACGAATACGACAAAACGCAAGACAGTCCGCCGCACAAGGACGCGGCGTGTAAAACCCGAAAGGCAGCGTGCAAGACGCGGAATGCGTCATGTAATTTTTTTGAGGACAAAAATCAACTTGCTCTTTTCGATTAGGTCTATCGGCCGGTTTTCCACATATTTTCTTGCCTCGTCCGTAAAACTTCCCGCCGTAACGCAGAAACCCTTGTCGCACTTCATTTCGCGGATTTTATTGTGGAAGTCGCGTATGTAAAGCTCTCCGATTGAACCTGAACTTCTAAAGAATCTGAAAAGTTCTGAATAACTCCACTTGCCAGAATCAACAGAACAGAGAATTTCTATGCTGTCGGCGTACACGTTTATGTCTTCAATCCTCACGTGAGCGTCGGAATAATAACTTACAACAAATTTTCGGCAGAGCGCGACAAAATCGCTCGTGCTGCTCATAAGATACGACTGTAAATTTGAATTCTGGTTCAGTTCAGCGTAACGCTGCACAAGCTGGTTTACATCCTTGTAATTTGGACTTATCGCCTGAATCTGTTTTAAAAGCACAAGGGCCTTTGCGATGTTGTGCTGAACAAGATACACGTGCGCCATTTTATAACTCGCCGCAAGACGCGTTTCAGGGCTTACAGAATCCAGTTTGAGCGCAATCGCGTAATCCTCAAGAGCCTTGTCGTATTGGTTCAGTTTTTGATGTATTGAACCACAGGCTATGCATGCCTGCGCTCCGTATACAGGATCGGGTCTGAGGTGCAGGAAAATCTTCAACGCCTTGTCGCCCATGTTACATTCTTCCAGGGCGGAGGCAAACGCAAAAAGCGTGTCCTTGTTGTCCGGCTGCTCGTCCAGGGCCTTCTTGAGGAACGTAAGGGAATCCCTGTATTTCTTGTTGTTGTAAAGCGCCTTTCCAAGATACTGGTAGCAGTCCGTTGCCTCCGGGCGTATGTTCAACGCACGCTTGAAGCATATTATTGATTTTTCAAAATCCTTGCGTTCAAAAAGAATTCTTCCAAGATAGAAATTGCAGTCGTAACTTCTTGGATTTAGCCTTAACGCGCCGGAAAAAGCGGTGTACGCGTCGTCCAAAAGTCCGCCCTCAAATGCACACACGCCCATTCGGGTGGCGACAGTTTCCTGATTGATTTCAACGTGCATCCCCGCAAGAGAAGAAAGCGTTTCGTAAAGAGGATACGCCTTTTCAAAATTCTGCTCGTCGTAATAAAGGTCTGAAAGCGTCTGCAAAGCCTGAACATTGTGCGGGTCGCGCGAAAGTTTTTTTGTACATTCCTTGGCGAGCGCGGACTTGTTTTTATTTGTGTTTCTCGTTGTCTTGATGGCAGCCCGTCGCGACCTTCCCGTAGCGGCCATCAGTATGACCACCAGAGCCGCCGCTATTACAACTGCAAGAAGAATTGCAAGCATAAATTTCTCCGTTTATTTATTCTTTCTACATTCCTTTACGAATTCCTCGATTCTTTCCAATGCGATTTTTATCTTGTCGATTGAGGTTGCATAGCACACGCGGATATGTCCTTCTCCGCCAAGACCGAACACGCTTCCGGGAACAACGGCAACATTGTGTTTTTGAAAAAGCCTTGTCGCAAAATCTTCGCTTGAAAGACCTGTTGAACGTATGTCCGGGAACATATAAAACGCGCCCTTTGGCTCTGGAACCGGAAGCCCCATTTCGTTGAACGCCTTCACCATAAGGTTCCGCCTCTGCTGATAGCTTACTCGCATTTTTTCAACATCGCGCCAGCCGTTCCTAAGTCCTTCCGCCGCGGCGTACTGGCTGAAAATCGGAGCGCAGATTGAATTGTATCCATGAAGTTTGGTCATCTGCGAAATCAAGTCAGCGGGCGCCGCAACGTAGCCTATACGCCAGCCCGTCATTGCAAACGACTTTGAAAAACCGTTCAACACAATCGTATAGTCCTTCATGCCAGGAAAAGAACCGATTGACGTGTGCCGTTCTCCGTCGTAGCAGAGCTCACAGTAAATCTCGTCGGAAATGCACCAGATTTGATTTTTAACACAGATTTCAGCGATTTTTTCAAGTTCATCCGCCGGTATCATGGTTCCTGTAGGATTGTTGGGCGAACACATCATAATCGCCTTTGTCCTTGGAGTTACAAGTGAATGAATCTGTTCCGCCGTAGGATAAAAACCATTTACACCTGTATCAAGCGGAACAACCTTGGCCTCTGTAAGAACCGACAAAGGTTCGTAGTTCACATAACACGGCTGGCACACGATAATCTCGTCGCCTGCATTTAAAATCGAACGCAGCGTGGCGTCAACACCCTCGCTCGCTCCAACCGTTACAAGAATTTCAGTTTCAGGATTGTAGAACATTCCGTAACGTTCCATGTACCTGCAAATTTCCTGCCTGAGTTCCAAAAGACCGCGGTTTCCAGTATACGAGGTGTGGCCTTTTTCAATGTGATAGAACGCCTCCTCCCTCATCACCCACGGAGTTGGAAAGTCGGGTTCACCAACAGAAAGCGAAATAACGTCGTCATGTCCTATCAGCATCTCGAAGAATTTACGTATTCCGCTGGGCGGAATGGATTCCATCAAACTGCTGAATTTATCTTCTCTTGTATTCATCTTGTTTCCTAAATTTTTCTAAAAGTGCGGCCGAACAAAAACAAAAATCAGGCCTGCGCTTCACGGCGGTCGCGTTCGTCCTCAACGTACACGATGTCGTTTTCCTTGTATGTTTTCAGAATGAAACTGGTCTTTGTGGAACGCACTCCGTCCAGGGTCGCCAGTTTGCTTGAAACAAAAAACGCAACGTCCTGAAGGCTGTCGCCCTCTACAATCGCCTTAAAATCATAACCGCCGCTCATAAGATAAAGCGACTTGACCTGCGGAAACCTGTATATGCGGTCGGCGAGCGCGTCAAAACCATGCTCCCTTTCGGGCGTAACCTGAATCTGAATTTCCGCCGAAACCTTTCCCTTTGCCTCGCCGCTTTTTTCAGGATTCACAATCGCCGCGTATTTTAAAATCACGCCATCATCCTCAAGCGACTTTATAATCGCCTTGACTTCACCGACAGATTTTTTTGTCATCGCGGCAATATCCTCAACCGCAAGGCGTGCGTTCTGACGCAACAAATCAAGAATTTCTTCCATAAAAGATGTTTCCCCTGAAAAACAAAACTTGCTTCTATGTTATCTTTTTTAGAAGATTTTTTCAACGAAAAACATTTTACTCAAAGATATGGATCAAAAATACTGTGATAGTCGGCAATCGACGAAGCATGGACGGTCTTTGCCCTGAGTTCTCCGCCGCCCTCGATTCCCTTTGAATACGCACAGAACCTTTTGCGCATCTCCATGCACGCGTGTTCCTCGCCGGTATCCTCTGAAAGCATTTCAAGTTCCCTGAACGCCGCCTGAAGCCGCGCCGAAACAGGAATTTCTTCGTAATAGCCCTGCGTCAAAAGCTGTATCGCCTTTTTAAATATGAACGGATTTCCCATCGCTCCGCGCGCGAACATAACGCCGTCGCAGCCAGTTTCGTAAAGCATGCGCTTTGCATCCTCCGGCTTGAAAAGGTCGCCGCTTCCAAAAACAGGAACACGCCCCGCAACAAGTTCAACCAGGTCCTTTATTTTGGTCCAGTCTGAAAAACCCTCGTAGCCCTGCGCCTTTGTCCTTGGATGAAGCGTTATGGCCTGCGCTCCATTTTCCAGCGCGCAAAGGGCAGCCTCCCTGTACGTTATGGTCTTTGAATCCCAGCCAGAACGGATTTTTACCGTTACGGCGGTTTTTCCTCCAACAGAATCAACCACAGCACGCACCGCGCGTCCAAGACGCTCGGGGTCGCGCGTCAAGGCGGAACCCGCCTCTGTCTTTACGATTTTTGGAACAGGGCAGCCGCAGTTTATGTCTATACATTCGCAGCGGGTTTTTTCGTACACGATTTTCGCCGCGTCCGCAAGAACCGCAGCGTCTCCGCCAAAAATCTGCACGGCGTAAACGTCCTCGTTGTGGGCGCGCGCCATAAGTTCCTCGGTCTTCCAGTTGCCTCTTACAAGGGCTTCCGCGGAAACCATCTCGGTATAGGTGAACGCCGCTCCCTGCTCCTTGCATATCGAACGGTAGGAGCGGTCGCTGTAGCCCGCCACCGGAGCGAGAAACACGTTTCCCTCAAGTTGAAGTCCGCCTATTTTTACAGGGTGGTAGAACATCTTTATTCCGGAAGCCTGAAGAACCTGCAGCTGTTCTTCCAAAGAATGTCGCACACTTCCCCGTAATCCCTGTCAAGCATTTCTGCAAGGAATTTGGCGGTTGAAACAAGATACGCCGGCATCGTCCTTTTTTTATCCCTGTATTCCGCAGGAATCATAAACGGACTTTCAGTTTCAATCAGAATTCTTTCAAGAGGAATGTTCAGTACTGTTTCGTGAAGGTTTCTTGCGTTCCTGTACGTCAAATTTCCTGCAAAAGAAAAATACACGTTCATGTCAAGGCACTTCTTTGCAAAGGCCGCGTTTTCAGAATAGCAGTGGAATACCGCACCGGAATCGGGAATCCTTTCCTTTAGAATCTCGTAGATGTCGTTTCCGGCCTCGCGGTTGTGAATTATCACGGGAAGTCCGTGTTTCTGCGCGAGTTCAAGCTGCTGTATGAAAAGTTCAATCTGACTCCTCTTGTCGCCAAACTGCTTGTAATAGTCAAGACCTGTTTCTCCAACTGCCACAACGTTCGGCTTCTTAAGGTTTTCCTCGATTCTGCTGATGTAGTCCTTTCCTGGATTTGTAACTTCCGACGGCGCGATTCCAACGGCGTGGTAAACGCCAGGAATTGCCTTGAGGCTTGGATAAACAGTGTCAAAATCGTGCAGGCTGTTGTTTATGCTTACGATTCTTGTTACACCGGCCTGTTTTGCCTGCTGAATAACACGTAACTGTTCGATAGGACTATCGTATATAAGCCCGATATGAGCGTGAGTATCAAATAACTGCATTGCTTTTCTTCCAAAATAAGATGAGTGATGATAAGGCAATTTGCCTAATGAATAGTATTTATTTTGACTATTCCTACCGATAAAGATAATATAGGATTGTTTAATTGTCAAATTTCAGACGGACATTTTGAAGCCATGCAGGTCCGTTCAGGATTTCACCGACCGTCCGAATTTGACACAGGTTTGACTATAATGATATACTTGCGAATTGGTATTTCAGAATAAGGTGACTGGAGATATATTTTGTCAAGAACGCAAAAGTACAAGAAAATTGAAAAGAGATTTGCTTCTAATGTGCACAACGGTTTTGTTTCTTTTCTGAAGGCTGTTAAAAATTTCTTCGTCAAAGTCTTTAAGATTTTAGACAGCAAGTTGACCATAATGATTGTTCCCCATTCTCAGGGAAAGGTTGTAAACCTCCAGACGAACGTGTTCGCCCTCGCCCTGGGTTCCGTCCTCATTGTAGGAATCGCGACTTCGTTCCTGTACTTCAACAGGCGAGCGGTTTCGTCAAGCATAGAAATCAACAACCTGATGAACAGAAACCGCGAAACTTTGGCAAGCCTTGATGAACTCAGGGATGAAAACACAAACCTTCTGCAGGCGGCAAAAAGATTCCAGACATCGCTTTCGCAGTCGCTTTCCCTGCTTGGACTTGACGGCGCGAACAACGTTTCAAAGGGCTCGATGAATTCCGGAGACCTGTCATCTCTTTTCAGTTCAAGAGACAATGTTGCAGGTTCAGTCCGTGAAGCGTCGGACATACGTTCCCTTACAAGTTACCTTGAAGAATCTGTGCAGCCAATAGAACAGATTGGAAAAATGCTTGACAGTCAGAGTTCCCTTTTCCGCGAAATTCCAAACATCTGGCCTGTAAACAATCCGAACGTTCACATTTCCCAGCAGTTCGGACCAAACATACACGCAATCACTGGGCAGTGGTACATCCACAAGGGACTGGACTTTTCAACATGGCGTTCAGGAGACCCTATAATGGCGACCGCCAACGGACAGGTTGTAACTGTAGGCTACGACGCAAGTTTTGGAAACTACATAATCATAAGGCACAAGCACGGAATGTACACAAGGTTCGCCCACATGAGCGCGACCAGGGTAAAAAAAGGCGAATACGTGAACCAGGGTCAGGTAATCGGATACATCGGAAACACCGGCGTTACAACAGGACCCCACCTCCACTACGAAGTCCACATCGGCTCCGACGTTGTAGACCCAAGCAAATACATAAACGTAAAACTTTCAAAATAATATGGCACTCCGTTTTGACGACATATCAATCAACACTCTGATAGGAAAGGAAACCTTCATAAAAGGCGACCTGAAAGTCAACGGATTCATACGAATCGACGGCGACATAGACGGCGACATAGAAACAGACGGAGCCGTCCACATAAGCGAAAAG
Source organism: Treponema sp. (assembly GCA_041855945.1). Taxonomy (GTDB): domain Bacteria; phylum Spirochaetota; class Spirochaetia; order Treponematales; family Treponemataceae; genus Treponema_D. The sequence goes on from JBHAFG010000095.1 coordinate 31,760, forward strand.
GCTCGTCTGCGCGGAAACGTAACCGCAAAGTCGATAATCGTTGCAGGAATCATAATCGGCGACGTAACGGCAAAAGACGGAGTAAAACTGCTTTCTTCTTCCGCCGTGGTTGGAAACATAATTTCAAGACGCGTACAGATGGAAGACAGGGTTGTATTCCACGGACACTGCATTTCAATCGAAAACGAAGAAAACTACGAACCTGCGGTGGACCGCTTTTTACAGGCAAAAGCCATCAGGGACAAGGCCGCGCTCTGATGAATTCTGTAGATCCGCTTGGTGCATCGCTTTATTTCTCGGCAACGGCAAACGCCTCACGCGAGGCAAAAAAAGAACAGGACAGGCTAAAAACCAACGGGACAAAGAAACAGGGATTTTCCTCTCTTGTTGAACAGCGAAAAGAAATGGAAAATCTTGCCTCGGAAGGACTTCCCGAAGAAATCGCAGGCATGGACCAGGAAGAGGCTGTAATATTCCTGAAGGACGCGCTGGACATAGCGGCGGACAGGCTTGAAGAAAACCAGAACGCCGAAAATTTCGCGGAATTCAGAAAGACGGTGGGACAGTTCTTCAAATACCTCAAGAAAAACAATTTTGAGGTTACAAAAAGCAAACGGCTCAAGACCAGAATGAGCGTAATAAAAGGAGTGTTCCATACAGTCCGCCGCCCGCAGGACCCGTACTTTCAGATTAAAATTGTAAATCAAAAATTGGACGAGATTGCAAGGATGATTCTTCAAAATCACGGAGACAAACTTGAACTTCTGAGCAAGGTAGGAGAAATTAAAGGATTAATTGTAGATTTTTTTGCGGATTAGCCTTTATAATGAAAAACTATGAGCGATATTTTTGAAAATGACATAGAAAATGAGGACGAAAATCTTTCCGCCCTTGAAGATCAGGAAATCGAAACTTCGTCGGAAGACTTTGTGTTCGACAAGCCGCTTTTTGTGCTTCGCCTGAACTATTCGTGCGAAAGCCTCTACGCAAGAAACGACAAAAAACTCGACATAGAACAGGGCGACTACGTGATAGTTCCCACCCGATACGGAAGAGACATGGCCAAGGTTACAGGCCAGGCTAAAAAACCGGTGGCGATAAAACCCGCCGACGTTGTAACGATAGACCGAAAGGCAACAAAAGAAGACATAAAACAAGACGAAGAAAACAAGGCGAAGGAAAAAGACGCGTTCAGAATCTTCAAGGAAAAAGTTGAAGTCCACAACCTTGACATGAAACTTGTTTCCGTACACTTTCTTGTTGACGAACAGAAGGCCCTGTTCTTTTTTAGTTCAGACAACCGCGTTGACTTCCGCGAACTTGTAAAAGACCTTGTAAGCGTATTCAAAATGAGGATTGAACTCAGACAGATTGGCGTTCGCGACGAGGCAAGAATATGCGGAGGTCTTGGCGTATGCGGAAGACCGTTCTGCTGCCACGGAGTTTCAGACAGGCTCCGCCCCGTAACAATACGAATGGCAAAAGACCAGAACCTCTCGCTCAACTCCCTTAAAATTTCAGGACAGTGCGGAAGGCTTCTGTGCTGCCTTTCCTACGAATTCGACTGGTACAGCGAGGCAAGAAAAAAACTTCCAAACGAGGGACTTCACATTTTTTACGACGGAACAAACTTCAAGATTACGGAAGTGAATCCCCTTACATCAATGATAAAACTGCTTGGCGAAGACGGACGGCTCATCGAAGTGAATGCCAAGCGGTTCGTAAAGGAAAACAACCGCTGGAAAATCAACTGACGGAAGGAACTTAACTGTCGGACTGACTTGCGGACTTTTCCCTACGCGCTAGCGCATTACAGAAACAATTTCTATTGAACTTTCGGTGACTGGACTTCCGTCAAAGTCTGAATAAAATTCAATCTTCCTGAAACCCGCGAGCCTTGCAAACTCGTAGATTTCGTCCTTTGTAAGCGGATAAATCGCACCGTTCTGTATTATTGGAACATGCCTTCCGTTCCAGGTCTGGATTTTCTGCGTCAGCGTGGTCCGTCCGCACCTGTCGCTCACGGTTGAAAAAAGCTTTGCCCTCATGGACGATTTTACAGGCAAATCTATTGAAGAATTTTCTATCAGTTGGTCAAAATTGAACGTCTGGATGACAACAACGCCGTCCTTTGCAAGAATTTCGCGCAGGTCTTTGAACAACTGACGAATCCGCTTTTGGCTTGCACTGTAGCAGACCCTGTTGTCGAGAATATTTATCACATTGTAAAACCGTTTGCCAAGATACTTTGATATTTCGCCTTCCGGAAGCGTAAAAAACCTAATCGACATCAACTGATTGCGTCGTTTAAGGTTCGCGGCTTCCAAAAGCGGCTGAAAGTTTTCTATTCCAGTTACATCACAACCTTGTTTTGCAAGAAAAAATTCCAAATTTCCAGTGTTCGCCCCAATGCTAAGCATTTTTGCAGGCTTGGGCTGACTTTTTGTAATTTCTTCATAAAATTTTTTTATCGAGTCCGTTACTGGATACAACTCATCAAAATATTCGACAATATTCTGAATGAACTCCATACTTCTATTAAGTGTAATTCCTATTTGAAATTTTGCAAGGTGTTCCACGCAGGATTATAAATATTTTTTATAAAATTTAAGCAAAATTTTAGAATTCATGTGTAAAACAAAAGTTTCCGCCGTTTCAGTTAAATTTCAGAGTCATTCACGCGCAATTCAATTGCAGAAAGCATTTCCTTCATATTTTTGTCGCCGGTTATACAAAAAACAGTTTCGTTCAGGTCTTCGTCTGCAGCCCAGAAATCAGGAAAATACCCAAGTCCTTCTCCTTGCCACTGTGGAATCCGCTCGATTTTAAGATTTTTGTGAAATGCCGAGGAAATTCCGATTCCGCTGTTTGCAAGACGGAGCGAAACTATGTGCCAGAACTGTGCCATTCCAAAAGAATTTTCGCCTGCGACCAAAACGTTCTGTTCTCCAAAAATCTCTTTTGCCATAATTACAGTTCCCTCGCCCGCGCTGGCTGTATTTCTGTCAATCAGAATCACGATTTTTCCCTGAAACGCGGAAGGTTTTGTAAAAGTCGCGGACGGCTCCGGTTCTACAAGAACGACTTTTCGGCGCGGACGTTTTTTCATGCGTAAAACTTCGCGCGCCTCCCTTTCCGAACGGCCAGGATGACGCGACACGGAATAAAGATGTTCCGCCTGCACGGAAACGGGACTTATAAAACACTTTCTGTTTATGTTGGACTCACATTCCCACCTGCTCATTTTTTCCATCAGTTTTTTAAAATTCTTGAATTCTTCAGAAGAATGGAGCATATAAAAAAAGTTCGCCGAATAAACCTCGTTTCCGCCCTGGTTTCCCCGCAAATCCAGAATTATGTTCTTTTTTTGACGGTATTTTTCACCTGCCCTGGCGTATTTTTCAAAAATAAATTCAGCCTCCTTTCTGGCAGAATTTTCCGCCTGCGGAAGCGAAAATCCGTTCATGGAGACATACGCTGAATCCTCTGTTTCAAGCTCACTGAATTTCAGAGGATTTGTAATGGAGGTCGTTCCTGCATCCCTTAACGGCACTGAAACAGTTTTTTTCTGGAACTCAAACTGAAAATGCGAAATTTTCGTGTCGGAAATACGGGCAAGCCTGTAAATATCGCGGCCCATTGAAATGTATGGAAAAAGATTTTTTTCAGAGCCCGTGTATTTTTGCCCCATCAAAAAATCAAGAGAACCGCATTGAACCACGAAATATCCCGCCTCGGATTTTTGAACGTATATGTCCGACCAGTATACAATCGACTCTGAACAGAGCGACGTCTGGGAAATGCCATGCAGAACGGAAAAATGTGAATCCCTGACATAATGACGTAGCGACTCGCAAATTTTACCGTAAAGGTCGACCACCTGAATTTCAGACTGACCCTCAAAAGACTTCAAGATAAAATTACGGCATGAATCGGACGAAAAACCTCTTCCAACCATGTCGTCGTAGCCTGCATAACCCACCTGAATAATGTAAAGAAGTTGGTCAATGTCAGAGCGCAGCCGTTCCTGCGAAATGCAGGACGACGGATTCCAGTCGTAAAGAAAAACCTCCCTGTATTCGACGGGCGTTTCAAAAAGCGGAACTTCCCTTGCACTCACAAAGGACATGACGGAACATAAAAATAAAAGAGAAACTTGTTTTTTCATAAAACCCTCGCACATATTCTAGCACAGGACTTTTAGTTTTTGAACGGATAAGTGTAAGAGCGCGACATGACGCGGGAATGCGGTTCGTCACACTGTGCGAAGCGAAGCGTCTCGCTGCAACATTGGTGATGACAACCTGATTTCATACTTTTTACAAGAGCAATCATTCTCTGACTCTCTTCATAAATCGATGATGCAAAATCTTTTGTTGTGGCTTCATCGGTTTTTTCGACTTTTAAAATTTCTGCAAAACCGCTTATGCTTGTAAGTGGAGTTTTTAATTCGTGGCCCACATTTGCCGTAAACTGCTGCCTTAATTCTTCTCTTTGTGCTTTTTCAAAATTTTCTTCTGCAATCCTTTTTACAAAAGGCCTAAATTCTTCGTAAATTTCCAACGTTTCAGGATTTTCAAAGTCGATTTTATTAAACGGCCCTACAACCTTTTTGCTAATCCATGAAGCGGAAAGTCCTGAAATGACAACAGCGATTATCAGCATGATTAATAAAATTTGGCTCATTCCAAATGAAGTGCGGGAAAGTTCATGCGAACCTTTCTCTCTTGCGCCAACGACTTCTGCCCTTGTTCCATGATTTTCAAGAGATAAAAAATCCACTGTATTGTCGAAATATACTTTTCCGTTTAAATCAATAATTGTGATTCTATTTGAAGTTGGCAGAGAAGAAAGTCTGTCAAGTTCTCCGTTCAACACATAACTTTCAAGGAAGCTGCTTTCAGTTTTTAGTTCTGTAAAAATTTGTTTTTCATGGGTTCGCTCCTTTTCTAAATAGATTTATAGCCTATGCCACGAATGGTTTCGATGTTTTTTCATATTCTCCAAGTTTTTGTCGTAAAGTGCGAACGTGCGCGTCTATGGTGCGACTTTCTATGTCGGCGGAGAAGTGCTTTTATTCTTGAAACAAGAGCCATCATTCCAAAAGGTTTAGTAACGTAATCGTCGGCACCCGCATCCAATCCTGTAACGATGTCATATTCAGAATCTTTTGCCGTAAGCATCATCACAGGAATGGAAGAAAAATCAGAATTGGCTCGAAGCTGTTTTAGTATGGAAATTCCGTCCTGACCAGGAAGCATGATGTCCAACAGAATCAAATCAGGTTTTACGTTTTTTAAGGCGTTCCAAAAATCTGACGGCATTGAAAAATCTTGTGTCTCAAAACCTTGGATTTTTAGAGAATAATCAATAAGTTTTCTGATGTTGTCATCGTCCTCAAGGATATAAATCATGGCTTAATTTATAAATGTTTATTGTGAATTTTCAATGTAAGATTTGTAAACTTCATGTAAAATTTTTGTAAAATTGGCAGGCGTTGTGCCGCCCGCAGAGTTTTACAAGAGTTCGTTGTGCTGCGCGCGGAGTTTTACAGTACGCCACCATTACACCGCCAGCGCAAGGTCGCAATATGCACGGTCGTTACACTCCGATCGCTGTGTGGCGGTGCAACTGCTTGCACGGAGCATCATTACGCCTAGCCAAAGTGCGCGCTTGGTTTTGGGCGCGTTCCTGTATTACGTTCTGCCGTAATATTCTTACGAGCGTTCAAAACCTTTTGTAAAAAACGCTTACAAACACATCTTGTATTATTGACTAAAGACCGACATTTCTGATAGACTACACACCTATTCGGGCCATTAGCTCAGTGGTTAGAGCAGAGGACTCATAATCCTTTGGTCCTTGGTTCAAGTCCAAGATGGCCCATAATTTTCTTCCTTTCATACAACATCAATTTCCACATACAAAAACAAATCGATGCCGTGTTTCGCTTCGCAAGAATGAATCCCTATCAAAGAAATGAAACCATTTTATGGTTGCAACGGCGTAATGCCTGTGTATAATTTTGCCGCAAATACGTATTTTCTGAAATAATTGTTTTTATGGTTGCGTGTTCCAAACTGTTCGATAGTGAAAGCACGACCAGTAGACAGGGCAGCAGAAGTGTTTTATATATAAACTTTTTCATTATGTGTTATAATGCTCGGATAGCTTTAAATTATCGGAACATCAGGACTTGTTTATGGCAGAATACAAAAAAAATCACAACTCGTTTGATATTGATGATTTGTTACCGGAACAAAAGCCTCGTGTAAAAATTGATAAATTGCTTGAAGATGCAGGTTGGACAATTGTTGCTAGGGATGAATATACAAATGCCATAAATGCTCAGGCCGTAAAAGAAAATCTTATGAAAGGAAATCTTGAAGCGGATTATCTTCTTTATCTTGATGGAAAAGCAATTGGTGTTCTTGAAGCGAAACGAGAAGAAAACAAACTTGGATTGGAAGTCGCTGAACAGGCTCAAAATTATGGCAGTGCAGTTCCTGACTGGGTTCAAGCATGGAAAAACCCACTTCCTTTTATTTTCATGTCCAATGGAAATCTCTTGTTATTCAAAGACATGAGAGAAGAAAAACCTTCATACAAAATTTTGAAAACAATGTACACTCCAAAGCAGTTGGTAAAACTTGCTGGAGAAGATATAAAATCGGAATATGCAAAATTGCCTTCACTTCCTCCTGTTTGTCCTAAAGGATTACGGGAATGTCAGTTTGAAGCAATTACAAATCTTGAACTTTCTTTCAAACAAGGATTAAAAAAAGCGCTTATTGTTCTTGCAACTGGTGCCGGAAAAACATTTACAGCTTGTACCGCGGCTTACAGATTGTTAAATTACACATCTGCTAAACGCGTACTCTTTCTTGTAGACCGCAACAATCTAGGCAAACAGGCAGAAGGTGAATTTGGAACTTATAAATTAACTGAAACAGGAAATGCATTTTCAGATGAATACATTGTATATCGGTTAAAGAATATAGATAAAATTGGAAATGCCAGCGTTATAATCTCAACGATTCAAAGATTGTTTGCGGTTCTTACAGGTCAGGAAATTATAGATAACGATGATGATGAAGAATCAAATGATGACGCTGAACCAACCGGAAAACAAGTTCAGCTAACTGGAAATATTCTTCTTCCACCTGATTTTTTTGACGTAATCATAATTGATGAATGTCATCGTTCAATTTATGGTGACTGGCAGCAGGTTCTTACATATTTCAATAAGGCAAAAATCATCGGACTTACTGCAACTCCCACTCCAGAAGCAGAAGCATTTTTTAATAAAAACAGAGTTGTAAATTATACTCTTGAAAAATCCATTGCAGATGGCGTAAATGTACAGCCTCGTGTATTCCGAATTAAAACTGAAGTTTCTGAAGCTGGTGGAACAATCAAAGATGGAGAAAAGGTAAAAAAAGTTTCAAATCTTACTGGTCAGGGAAAAACGCAAAAGCAAAGGGAAGATAAACAATACACAAAAACAGAATTGGACAGAAGTGTTGTTGTTCTAGCCCAGATTAAAACTGTTGTTGAAGCTTATAAAAAAGCAATTTATGAATCACTATATCCAGAACGTAAAAAAGACTGGAGCATGATTCCTAAAACACTTTTCTTTGCAAAAAAAGAAAGTCATGCAGATGATATTTTGAATGCAATTGAAGAAGTTTTTGGACCTGAATTTCCTGATGGAAAAGTTCCAGAAAATTTTGTGCAGAAAATTACTTGTACAGCAGGTAATTCAAATCAGTTGATTGATGATTTCAGAAACAATAAAGATTTCCGAATTGCAATCACAGTTACACTCGTGGCTACAGGAACTGATGTTAGACCTTTGGAAATTCTTGTTTTTATGAGAGATATTAATTCTGAAGTTTTATACACACAGATGAAAGGTCGTGGTTGCCGAACAATCGATGATGATAAGTTGAGAAACGTTACAACCAATGCTACAAGCAAAGATTGTTATTATCTTGTTGATGCAGTTGGTGTTACTGAACATGAAAAATCAATGCCAACTCCTGGTGGAGAGGGTGTAAAAAAAGTTCTTTCGTTAAAAGAGCTTCTTGAACATCTTGTACACGGTGAAGTTTCTAATGAAAATTTAAATCTTCTTGCAGGATATCTTTCAAAAGTGAACAAAAAAGCAGAACCAGAAGACCTGCTTGATTTGAGCACGCTGTTAAATACAGTTACTGTAAAACAAATGTGTTTGAATATATTTGATTCCCTTTCTCCGGAAAACAAGACATTTCCAGAATATATAGATATCAATCAACCAAACTTTGAAAGAAAAGCTCTTATTTCAACTTTAATTGATAATGTAAAAGCAAGAAAGAAATTGCTCGAAATAAATGCGGGCTTCGTTAAGATTGCAATTGAAGAAAGTGATACATTAATTTATTCTGGCTTCTCAAAAGAACAGTCAAAACAATATATTGATTTATTTGAAGAATATCTTGAAGAAAACAAAGATGAAGTTGAAGCCCTTCGTATTCTTTACAATCAAGATAAAGTTGCAATCACATATACAATGCTTAAGGATTTGGAAAAGAAATTGATTGTTCATAATAATCAATTCAAATCTGAGTTTTTATGGACCTGCTATCAGACTCTTGATGGTGAAAAAGGAAAAGTAAAACCGTTAAACCGGGAAACTGAATTAAGCGTTCTTACAAATTTAATTCAGCTTGTTCGTTATGGATATAAATTAGATGATGAACTTGTTTCATTAAAAAGACGTTTTGGTAGTTATTTCAACTTGTACTGTGGTCAGGCATGGCGTAAATTCACTCCTGATCAAATTGAAATTGTTCAACAAATTGCAGAATACATTGTTCAAAACGGATGTATCAGCAATGTAGAATTAAATAAAGCAAAGCATGATTTATTTGTAAAGGCTATTCCAATCTTTGGGGCAGACAAATTAAATTCAGAAATGCAGACAATATCAAAATACTTATTCTTTGGAAAGGCAGCATAGAAAATGGCAAAAAAAAAAATCTCTCAGGCTAAACCAGAACAGACACTTACAAAAAAAGTCTGGAATATGGCAGATGTACTTGCAGCGACAGGTGTTGGATTTACAGATTATATTATTCAGCTTACATATCTTTTATTTTTGAAAATGGATTCTGAAAAAGAATCTTATGGTTTAGGAAGTGCTCTCCCTGAAGGAAATAAATGGAAGGATATTATTGAACTTGATGGCCCTGATCAGCTTGCAAAATATGAAAAGATTCTTGAAACTCTTCAGGCAAAAGATGGACTTATTGGAGCAATCTTTACAGAAGCACAGAATAAAATTACAAAACCGGCTCTTCTTAAAAAATTAATTGGAATGATTGATGAAGAAAACTGGTTCTGCATGGATGGGGATTTAAAAGGTGCCATCTACGAAAGCATTCTTGAAAAGAACGGTCAGGATAAAAAATCCGGTGCCGGTCAGTATTTCACACCAAGACCTTTAATTAATGCAATGGTTGATGTTGTTCAGCCAAAAATTACAGAAACTGTTGCAGACCCAGCGTGTGGAACAGGTGGTTTCTTATTAGCCGCATATGATTATATGCGTAAACAGAGTGATGAACAGAGCAAGGTTGATTTCTTGCAGACAAAAGCGTTACGCGGAAATGATATTACACCTCTCGTTGTTACTTTGGCTTCTATGAATCTTTATCTTCATGATATTGGCACAGATACAACACCAATTAAATGTGAAGACAGTTTGGAACATGAACCAGAACACCTTGTAGATGTAATTCTTGCAAATCCTCCATTTGGAGCTCGTCCTGCCGGAAGTGTTGATATTTCAACAATGCGTACGGATTTAATCGTAACAACTAGCAACAACCAGTTGAACTTTTTGCAGCACATGATGGTAATGCTTAAAGACGGAGGTAGAGCTGGAATCGTTCTTCCTGACAATGTACTTTTTGCAGATGGTGCCGGTGAAACATTACGAAAGAAACTTCTAAAAGATTTTAATCTCCATACAATTCTTCGTTTACCGACAGGTATTTTCTATGCAAATGGTGTAAAGGCAAATGTTATCTTCTTTACAAAAGGCGAACCAACAAAAGAAACTTGGTATTACGATTACAGAACAGGAATTAAACATACTCTTGCAACAAAACCACTTAAGCGAAGCAATTTAGACGATTTTGTGAACTGTTATTGTGCAGGACATGAACAGGATAGAAAAGAAACATGGTCAGAAGAAAATCCAACTGGACGCTGGAAAAAATATCCAGTTGATGAACTTTTAGCAAGAGATAAGACAAGTCTTGATATTACATGGATAAAAGATAAAGACGATTTGGAAGATGTAAGTCTTAAAGAACTATTTGCAACAATTCAGGAAAAAGGTGCAAATATCAACAAAGCAATTACAGAACTTTCATCTTTACTTTCAGGAATTGAGGAATAGTTTTATGAATACAAAACTCTTAAAACAGAAAATACTAGATTTAGCAATTCATGGAAAATTAGTTCCTCAAAATCCTAATGATGAACCTGCGTCAAAACTACTTGAAAGAATACGTGAAGAAAAACAGAAACTCATTGCAGAAAAGAAAATAAAAGCCGACAAAAACGACTCTTATATTTTTGTTGGTGATGATAACCGGCATTATGAGAAGTTTTCAGATGGAACGGTGAAGGACATTGAGGATGAGATTCCGTTTGAAGTGCCGGACGGGTGGGCTTGGTGTAGGTTAAATGAGATAGGTAACATCGTAACGGGCTCTACACCATCTAAAACTCATAGCGAATATTACGGAAATGAGTATCCTTTTTTTAAACCAACAGATTTAGAACAAGGGATAAATACAATTATTGCAGAAGATAATTTATCAAAAATTGGTTTTTTACAAGCTAGACAACTTCCTAAAGATTCTATTTTAGTTACATGTATCGGTGCTACGATAGGAAAAACAGGCTTAATCAAAACTGTGGGGACTTGTAATCAGCAAATAAATGCCATTATCCCTAATAATTCAATTCTACCAATTTTTTTGTTTTTTTCTTGTTTATCAGATTTTATGCAAGAATCAATAATTTCGAATTCTTCATCTACAACTCTCCCTATTTTGAATAAAAGCAAATTTGCATCTTTATTATTACCACTTCCGCCTATCGAGGAGCAATCACGGATTATCGATACACTCAAAATAATATTTGCTCAAATCATGACCGTAGAACAAAATAAATCAAATTTAAAGCTCCTAATAAAACAAGCCAAATCCAAAATCCTAGATTTAGCCATTCACGGAAAACTCGTTCCACAAGATTCTTCTGATGAACCAGCATCCGTTCTGCTTGAAAGACTCCGTGAAGAAAAAGAAGCAAAAACCAAGGCAGGTGAACTTAAACGAGACAAAAACGACTCATATATTTACAAGAACACTACTGATAATGCCGGTTATGTACAGTTTTCTATAGAAAGTCCATAATTAACGAGATGCGATCGGACTGTCATAGATATTTTTTCAATTCCTGACCTTCGACACCCGCGTAAAGCTCTATTAGTTTTTTTGCAGGGCTGGAGTTAATTTTCTGCAGCAAAATTTCCTCTATTTGGAAAAATCCTACATCCGCACTCATATTTACTTCTATGCAAATTGGTTTTTCCTGCCCAGGCTGAATTTTTACTTTCTCAATTGAATTTGCAGAATATTTGTGAATATCGCCGACGCCTGGAGTCTTGTTAAGCTCCATTGGAATTCTGGCCCTGCCTTTTGTCATGTCGCAACCATCCGCTATCAGAATCAATCCTGCCTCAAGGGAATAAATTTTTCTCGTTCCCATATGACCTATTATGCCCTCCAACGCAAGGGAACGTATTATAATTTTTCTTTTCAAATCTTTATCTTCAGGCAGCACTTTATCCAAAATCCTATTTATAGTTTCATATGCGATGATAGCAGAATAAAGTTCATGATCCTGTCTTCCAACAGTCATGCCAAAATCATGCATGAAGCTTGCAATCATTACCGCCGAAACGCTGTCGGAAAATGAGCCTGAATGTTCTGTTTCCAGCGACGTCTTTATTCCTGCTTGATGGAGTATTTTGAGCATTTTTAATGCATTTCTGCATACTGTTCTCATGTGAACAGGTCCATGATCGTTATATCCCAATCTTATTATTGATACATTATTTGCATAATCCTGTATTCCTTGAATTTCTTGATCGCTTACAAGGATCTCTATAATCCTAAGCGGCAAGTCGTCGTTGTCATGCGTAATCTCAATTATTTCTTTGGTCAAAGCCACAAGTTTTTCATTTACACTAGTTTCTTTTGGTGAACTCATAAGTTTATATTAGCCTATATATTTTAAAACAACCACCGCCAAATCATCTTTTAGGGGAAAAGTTCGATAAAAGCACCGCGAGTTCCGCTTCCTTCTTCTCGACTCAAAACAGAAATTGCTTTTTTGCTGTTGAATTTTTGCTGTGCAAAACCTGACAATGCAGAAGAAACAAAGATTGCTCCCACAATCATTTTTCCCATGTTAATACTTTCATTCCAGACTCCTTGAGATAAAATCATCTCGTAACCAAGATAGCCTTAATTTAAAATAGAAGTGTTAAGATATTGAAAGAGTTTTGTAAAGATTTTGTAAAATTCTGAAACAAGCCGCGCACTTTGCAACCTCACACTGGTGGAGTAATGGCAGCGTACTGTAAAACTCCGCGGGCAGCACAAAGCACTGTTGTAAAACTCCGTGTGCTGATAGCGTGCACAAGCCGTTGTAACGCACCGACACACAGCGTTGGGGCGCAACGACTTTAAATACACCCTGCACAGTTCTACTTGGCAAATTTTTCGTGTATTTCTTCTATTCCGTGGCAGGCTGTTTTTTCAAAAATTCTTGAGAGGTAATTATCTACTGTGCGTGGAACTATATTGAGTTCGTCGGATATTTGGCGTTTTGTTTTTTGTTCAAGTATCTTTTTTAAGATTATTTTTTCTTGCTTTGTAAAACCGTCAATCATATTTCTGTAGATAAAAAGCGGGGAAATAAGATTTTGCTGAATAAAGGTGTCGCCTGCCATAATTGTTTTTATCGCTTCAATCAAAACAGATTCTGGTGCCGATTTTTCCACAAAGCCGTGTGCTCCTTCTTCCAATGCGAGTGCAAGTATTCCGGGTTTTGTATACATCGTATAAACGAGAACCTTTACAGACGGATATTTTGAACGGATTGTTTTGAGTAGTTCAAGTCCGCTTTCTTTTCCAAGAAATAAATCAAGAATAATTATGTCTGGAAGTCCGTTCAAAGTTTTTACAGACTGAGCGTTCAAAGAAGCATCCGACTGTTTTCCTACAATTCCGTCCGACTTTCTTTTTACAGGAGCAACAGGCTTTTCGTCAGCAAGTTTTCCACCTGCTTTCGCCGTTTTTATCTCGCTGTTAGTTTCGGTTTTAGAGGCAAGTAAAGCAAGTTTTTCTTCATTTCCTTTTTCATTCCTAATCATTATAACCGCTTCTTCTGCATTTGCGTGCTTTACTATGTTTGTCAAACTTTCCTGTACAATCCTGTAAAGATTTTGTATTTCTTCCATTGTTAAAAAAGATGCATCCGTATCTTCAAGAATAGAAAGTCTTATCTGAATTTTTGACGAATCCAAAAATTCTCCGCACAGATTTTTTATGCAAAAAAGAAAATCGTTTCTTGTAATATCAGGCGGAGAAAGATTATAACTCATTGCACGAACTTCTATCAGAGATTTAGAAAGAACATCATACACTTTAGCGATATTTTCCGATTTTGTTTCTTTTTCACAAAGGCTTTTGCAATATCTCAAATTTTGTGCAACAGTGTCGTGGAGTTCACGAGCAATACGCGCCCGCTCTTCTTCCTGACCTTGAATCGTATACCTAAGATATTCATCGGAATCTTTAAGTTTTTTTCTTGACTTAAAAAAGCGAATCAAAAGAATTACACATAAAAAGAACACCACAAAAAATACAATATCAAGGAAAATAAAATAAATTGTATAATTGCGGATTATTGCTTCCATTTCCAAAATATCGCGTGACGGCTGCGGCATACTTACCTTCTTTCAAATTTATTACATAGTTTGTAGACACCGTAACCTGCAAAGGTTGTAATCAATCTGTCTAAAAACGAAATTGGAATTTGTGCCAGAATACACGAAGCAAAAAGCGAAAACCCCTGATGAACAAAGCCTTCTGTAAATTTTTTTATGGGATTCATAGCATCAAAATCTATTATTCCACTCGAAATTACAGTACAGAACGAAGAAACAAGTGCAATCAAAAGCAGATGCAAAAGCGTAACGGGAACACTTATTTTAAACTCCTCTTTGTTGCGTGCAATAATCCATGTGGAAAATACAATAAGAATTCCGCATATACCATACATTAACAAAAACGGGTCAAACAATCCTACCTTAGCCCACAGAAGAGAATTTACAATATTATAGCAAATAGAAACGCATAAAGAGGGAACAAGCCCCAAATAAAACACGGTCGCCACTGTAAAAATGGTGTCAAAAAAAAGCGGAATCCTAAAAACGCTACGAAAGATAAAAACTGTAAGATTGTTCAATACGACTGCCGTTAAACAAAAAATTACAATATGCATTTTTGAATTTTTATTATAACATAATATTTTAAAACTCGAATATGACAAAAAAATGATTTTGTACATATAAATCTGTGAGTTTTTCACAATTTTATGTGTGTTAACTCACAACATATCCATGAGCGGTTACTCACTACAACAAAATCTTTCAACAGTATAATGACTTTAATTGTTCGCCGCATATTGTAAAAAAAGAACATCATATTTTAAAAAAATGTTCAGTGTACACTGAACAAAGGACTTGTTTGAGTCCTTTGTTGTGAAACTTGCTGCGCTCGTTTCACAACAAAGGGTTACAGAAATAGGAAAGAGTTTTGAAAACACTTTGGGCACGTATAATTTTATTATTTCTCTTTGTTGCAAAAATACAGGCGACAGAACTTAAACTTCCAAAAAAAGTAAATTGTATTTCTCAAAGTGAAGGCAGAATTGTTGCGGCATCAGATGACAATGACGTTTATTTTTTTATTGAAGACATACAAAATGTGCAAAAGCTTATTTCCAAAAATGTAAGCGAAATAAAGTTTTACGATGAAAAAAATACAATATTTACAGCAATGACAGAAAAAGGAGAATATTCTGTCTGGAAAATTATTGAAGACGAAAACAAAAATCTAACCTGTGAAATTATTTTTTCGGCAGACTGTTCCGTTAAAGGAAAATCTATAGAAAAACTTTCTTTTACCGCCGACACAAGTTATATTGCTCTTGGACTTTCCGATAATTCCATAAGACTGCATTACAGGCTTCGCTTTACAAATTCAGCAATCACAAAAATATTTCCAAGCAAAAACTCAAAAATAACTTCTCTAAATTTTAGCAACAACAATAATTTTTTAATTTCTACTTATGCAAACGGAGAACTTTTTTTATGGGACTGCATAACAGGAAAAGAAATTGCACATATAAATAATTTGGAGCCAAAAAACTTTTTTCCGTCATTTTTTAATGAAGAAACAAAAACAATCATAAAATTCAACCGCAAAAACGAATTGTGTTTTTATGACTTATCGGGAAAAGTAATTTTTAAGCAAAAAATTGAAAAATCAATCAAAACAATTACAAGTCCTACAAAATCAGGGGAAATCTGTTGTATTACAGACAAAAACGAAATTATTTTAATCGATATAAACACAGGAAAAATCACCGGACAGGCTGAACATTCAGAAACAAAAAAAATAACGGCAGTTAGTTATCATGAAAATAATTCAGTTGTATTTGCAGGCTTTGAAGACGGTTCTATAAAAAATTAGATGTTCTTCCATACACATCATCTTCCTCTGTTGAAAACAAAAATACAGAGCCTTCATCTATGCAAGAAAGGGAAGGAACATTTTTTCAAAAGCAGACGGGCTTTAATTCCATTTCTTTTTGCGCAGGTGGCACACTTCTTAATTCTCCGTTTAGTTACGCAGTAAATGCAAGAGCGGAATATCTTACTTCGACTGTTTTTCCGCCGTTTTATTTTGGAATTGGAGCAACTGCGCAACTGGGCTTTCCCAAAAAAGATTTTCCATACGAATACAAAATCAATAATACAGACGCAAATCCACCGAATATTGCTTCAGGAATTTTGCATTTTCCTTTTGGTGTTGAGTTTTCTCCGTGGAATAACAAGGTTTTTGTAAAAACAGGATTTAGGACAGGTCTTATGATTACTACTCTCGCCTTTATTTCCGGCAATTCTTACTTTACAGGAAAACCTGCACCTGCTTTTTTTGTTGAATATAACGCAGGAATAATTTTTAACTTTTTAGAATTGGAATTTTCATGCTCCTACAATACTTTGGGGAACATAAATCAATCTGTCCATGCAGGCTATGTTTTGAGGTGGTAGGCGGCTATGAGTTTTACAAGATTTCCTAAATTAAAAACACAGATTTTAGTTTTTTTATCTGCGTTTTGCTTTTTTTCATGTAAAAACTCTTATGAAAATTTAATTGCAGATTTTAACAGTCATCTTGAAACTTCCGCAGGAGATTCAAAATTTATAAATTCTGTAAATTCAGCTGATTTTGACGAAAACCAAATGCTCAAAGAATATTACATTTTTTATTCGGATTTTACTGTGTGCCTTAAAGCACCGGACGATTGCGCTTCATACGAATGGACTGCAAATTCAAAAAAAAATCCCGACACCATTGTAAAAC
>JBHAFG010000096.1:0-10314 GCA_041855945.1 Treponema sp.
ATCTTGAAATGAACAAGAAAATAAAAACAATGTCATAAATACAAAACTAACAATAACAAGTACTCTCTTCAAAATTTGCTCCATAAATTTTATTTTTTCTCTAAGATTTTATAACAAAACCCTAAAGTTAATGACAAATCAAAATACCTTGTGTTCACTCTAACATTATCAGGGAACAACGTTGTATCCTGAGTGATAATGCCTATTGAATTTACTCTAGTCGTTCCAAACGCCTCAGCATATTGAAACATAAAATCTGTAGATATATTTAAATTTTTCAAGACCATAAAACTTGTAAAAAGTTTTATGGCCCCACCCATACCTGTCGGCATTAAATCACAAAACTGAATCGCTCTTAAAAAATGATTGTCGATTGCTTTTATATATACAAAAGGAAAAAATGAAATTCCGCCCCCAAATCCAAACCTTTCAAAATGCCTAGAAACTAAATTAAAGGATACTCCTCCAAGCAAACGAGATTGCTCATAAGAAATTACGCACCCATTAAGATATTCTTTTTCTTCTGCACCTGTCCATGGAGTTTTATTTTTAGGATATTGTAAAAAACCATCGTCTGATTCCAATTTTATATTTGAGTATGTCCCTACAAATCCTAGCTGTAGTTCATATCTTTTTAATAAAATCCCATAAAAAAAATCAAGTGAAAAAGAATAGTTTTTATTTACTATAACGCCATGCTCTGAATATTTCGAAATTTGACCGTTTACATTTTGAAAGAAATCTTTGTCTATCATAAAGCCAAGCGCAACTGGAATAGATGTGAAAAATGAAAAGTTAAAAATAAAATTACAAATGCTAATGACGGAATTCAACGATATTATTGGAGAATAACTTCTCCAGTCCAATTCACTTGCCTTAAAACCATCCTCGAACACAAGTTCACATATACCGCTAGATGACATTCCCAACTTCGATATGAAATCAAGGTTAAACTTTTGAGAAAAAACAGGAACAGATATTAACAACAATAAAAATATAACTACATATTCTTTATAAACTCTCTCATGTTTATACATACATGCGTATTCTATCGTGAAAACACATATGGTGTCAATATTAATAAATAAGCATGTGAGGATTTCAAAATTTTAAATAAAGCGTGTACGTACCGTTGCTAGTTACCAGCCTTAGAAATGGCTTTATTTTCTTGTGCATAAAACATCACTAATCAGGCGTAAAAATAGCCATCATACAAACCTCTCTGATGTTGCGCGGACAAAACTTACGCATCCGCAAGTTTCCAGAAATTATAGAAATTGTAGAACTGGAATGGATATTCCATCGTGTATTTTTCAAGAATCTGGACGAATTCCGTGCACAAGGATTCTATCCGTTCCGCGCGCTCGTTCCTTGAGCAGTCAAAGGAAACGTTTGACTTATGGACGAACATATTGTTCTTTGGAAAAAGGGCCGCGCTCCTGGTGCGAAGTCCAAACACGTAATAGGTGGGAACATTCAAAAGGGCTGCAAGCAGAAACACTCCATACGGAAAATCCGCGTCCTTTCCAAGGAATTTCCTGCGCATGAACCTGTCGCGGGACCTCGCGCTCGTCCTGTCCGCTGCAAAAACCACAAGTCCGCCGTTTTCAAGCTGTTCCTGCAAAAAAATCATAGTGTCAGGAGTTATGTCGCCGGGGTCAATCACATTGAACGCCGCGCCAGGATTTATCTCGGCTATAGTCCTGTTGAACTGGGCGGACGCCTTTGTTTCCATGATTGTTGTAACGGAAACTTCCCGTCCGACTCCAGTCCTGTTGAAACTCGAAAGGCTTCTAAGAAGTTCTATGTTTCCAAGGTGAGAGCCGATTAAAACCGCGCCCCTCCCCGACTCAAGAAGTTCTACAAGCGAATGAAGGTCGTCGTCATGCGTTACAAGGTTCTCGTATTTTATTTTTCCAAGCCAGCCTTCCATTTTTTCAAGCACGCAAAGACAGAAAGACACAATCTGCCTGTATCGGTTTATTCTCTTGGGAATTTTTCCGCCCGTGTACTCGCGGAGCCGCCTTTGATACGCAAGCGTTTCGGTCCTTGCCCTGCGTGAAAAAACAAAATAGAAAAATCCAACTGGAAAAATCAGCGAATGGACCATAAAACTTGGAAGGATTCCAAAAAGCCTTAGAAGAAGTTTAAGCGGTCTGCTTGAAGATATCACCTCGCCTTCCTCGGACCAGTGAAGGTCTTTTACGTCCATTGAATCAGCGTCCGACATTTGAGCCACCGCGACCTCTCCGTATGTTCATGCATACGAGTTTTGGAAACCTGAAAATCATTCCCATGCACAGCCTTGCATACATTCCAGAAATTCTTATGTTGTCCCTTACGATATGAAAGTTCGAAACTCCATCCTTTGGATAACTTACCTTTACAGACTCTGAAATGATTGGAACTCCAAGCCAGTAAAAATGCACCAGAACCTCAGGATCGAATCCCATGCGTGAGTCTATGAACGTATGGCGTCTTACAAGCCTCATGTATGGGGCCACCGGATAAATCCTAAAGCCGATCAGCGCGTCCTTTATGGACCTTGAAAGCGTTACTATGTGAATCCACGCGTTTGCAACCTTTCGTCCGTTCACGCGTTTTTTAGGGGCGGATTCGTCGTATTCAGGATAGCCGCAGATTACACAGTCCGGATTCTGCATGGACTTCTCCAAAAAATGTGCTATCCTGCAGGCGTCGTGCTGCCCGTCCGAGTCAATCTGCATTATGTGTGTAAGACCAAGCCTGTCCGCCTCGATGAACGCAGAACGGACCGCCCGCCCTTTTCCCATGTTCTTTTTATGTGTTACAAGATGCACGGACTTGTATTTTTTACACACAGAGTCTATGAACGCCCTGTCCTCAGGTCCGTTTCCGTCGTCAACCACGATTATGGGAAGTCCATAACCGTCAAGATTTTTCACCACTCCCTCAAGCGTGGAGCCGTGCTTATAAACAGGAACAACAATACCGTATTTCATCAGTCTGGAATTACAGAAAAGCTACCCGATGAGTAAACCTTTCCTTCTACCTCCGCGTCAGCCATGTTGAAATTAACGCCGCCCTTCTCCGCCCTGTATTCAAGGTCAAGGCGGACCTTTGTTTCAGGGCGTATTGGATTTGAAAACTTTATCCTTTTAATTGCAGGAACGTAACGCTGGGTCGCAAAATATTTCCGCGAAAACCTCGTTACAAGTTCAAACTGCGCCACCGCGGGAAGAAGTTTGAACTCCGGGAAGTGTCCGTCAAAAAAGTCGCTTGATTCTGGAATCACAAATTCCAGCGAAATTTTATTTTCGTCCCGACTTGATATTTTTTCAGAAACGATGTCGTGTAAGTTTTGAGCCATTATTTTCTCCATAAAACTTTTACGCTGTTCCAGAACTCACTGGAATACAGCGACGTATAAAAAGTCTGCCACGCAAACCTGTATTTCCTCTAGTCTAAAAAAAGAGCCTCGATTTCCGCCTTGTGCTTTTTTCCCTGAACGTCCATCGGAAGGCTTTCCATGAAACGCCACTTTTTTGGAATCACAATGTTTTCAAAGAACTGTAGCAAATAATCGTGGAAATATCTATTTACAAGATACTTTTCCGTGCCTTCAAATTTCTTTTTTCCCTCGGCGTTAAGGACAATCGCCGCCGCAAGAAACTGACGCACGTCGTTCTGCAGCGCGACAACCTTCACGTCGCAGTCAAGTCCGCTTTCAAGGATTCTTCCTTCAACTTCGGGAAGGCTTATGCGTTTTTCTTCTATTTTTACAATTGAATCCGAACGTCCCTTCAATACAAAACGTCCATCCTCAAAAATTTCTGCAAGGTCGGCGGTCGCAAATCCTTCAGGATCTTTTATGTATGGACTTTTTATCCTTAGGCAGCCGTCTTCGCCAAGCCAGATTTTTGCGTTGTCAAACGGAGTGAACTTTTCCCCGTCAGTGGACTGCATCCTGTATGCGATTCCAGACGTTTCCGTAGAACCGTACACCTCAAGCGGACAGAAGCCGAACACTTTATGGGTCTTTTCGGAAAGTTCCCTGGAACAGGCGCCTCCGCTTGTAAAAATCCACGGACTTTTAAGCGGAAGTTCATCTTCTATCTCAACTGTCCTCTTTAAAAATGCGGGAGTCGCGATGATCATGTATTTTTTATCGTCGAGGGTTTCAAATTCCTCTGGAAATTCAATTCTTTTTCTGCGGAACGGAACTCCAAGCGTAAATGGAAGCGATGCCGAAAACAGAAATCCGTAAATGTGGTGCTGGCTCACGGTTGAAACAAGTTTTCTTCCTGTAAATTCTTTTCCCCATTTGGAAATTACAAAAGCGTTGTCCTCTTCAAATTCCTTCATGCGCTGCATCACCGCCTTTGGCTTTCCCGTTGAACCAGAGGTGAACATGAGGATTCTTGTAGCCTCGGAATCCACAGGCGGAACGTCGCGTATGAAAGATTCTGACGGACGCTCTGATTTTTTCATCACGTCCTGAACCAGTATTGAACCGGGAACGTCCTGGTCCGTAAGAAAAACACAGCCGTCCGTCCGTATGTCCTTTATGTATGAATCTGAAATGTTCTGTGTAAGAAGAATGCGTTTTCCGCACTGCAGGAGGGCCGCAAAGGCGCACAGAAAGTACCAGTAGTCCTCACAGTGAAGAATCCAGTCTTCCGCCGTCTGACTCTGTATGAATTTTCTTAGAATCGCGGAATCCGTTAAAAAATCCTTCCACGTCCTGTATTTTTTTTCAGACCACTTTCCGTCGTAGCACAGGACGTGTGAATCTTCCCTTGAGTCCGCGCGGAATTTTGTAAATGAATACGGTTTTATCATCTTTGAGTCCACCTTCTTTCTGACAAGGAATTCCACGGCAAAAATAAGTCCCATGATGACGTATGAAACGCCTCCGTTGTACAGCGACCACACCTTCATGTTCAGTTCAGGACTTCCAAAATCGTGCAGGGCGGTGAACAAGGCCACGGACGCGTTGAACACAAAAAAAACGCACCACACAAGCGTAACTTTTCTTCCGTAAGACTCAACCCTGTCCTCGTATGAAGAGCCTTTTATACGCCTGTCCCAAAGGACGGCCATCCTGAAAACCATGTTTGGCTTGAAGAAAAGCGTGGAACCGAACGTTCCAAGAAGCGTAAGGCTTATGGCCACGGAATACAGTTTCAGAAACTTGTCCGAATTGAATATGAAGCAGAGAATTCCAACAGTTAAAAAAAGCGCGGAACTGACCATAGGCCGCCAGTCCAACGCTTTGTTTTCTGATTTTTTTTCAGATTTGCGGCCGCCTGTCGCTCCTATAAAAAACGAAAGCGCAAGGACAACCACGCACAGCGACATAACCCGAACCGGAAGGTGCAGCACAAAAAGCATTGTGAACACAAGGATGGGATACGCCGCCGCCACGACATAGAAAAGGGTTTTTAAAAACCTTTTCATTTATGCCATGTAAGGAACAAGGGCATCCACAACGTCCTGAACGTTCTTTACAGTCTTGAAGATTGCAGGATCGATTTTTGTATCCGCAGGCATGAATTCCTTCATCTTCTGAATCAGGTCGATTGAATCGATGGAATCAAGTTCCAAATCGTCGAACAAAGTTGCTTCAGGTGTTACAGATGACTCGTCAATTTCAAATTCAGAAACAAGGATGTCCTTGAGTTTGTTAAAAATTTCGTCTTTTGACATTTTCTAACCTCTTGTTTTACTAATATATTCAGCTAACGCATCAACAGATGCAAAATGCTTTTTATTTTCAGTGCTTTCAGAAGAGAATTTTACACCGAACTTCTTCTTCAATCCAACGCCAAGTTCAAGCGCGTCAATCGAGTCAAGCCCCAGTCCTTCTCCAAAAAGCGGCTCGGAATCGACGATGTTTTCCGGCGAAATGTCCTCCAACTGCAAGGTTGAGATTATAGTTTCCTTTATTTCCTGTTTGAGAGCGTTCATGTCTTCCATAAGTCGATTCCTTTTTTTTCGTGTTTTTCTATTCTAGTGAAAGCGATAAAAATATTCAACTAATCATCGCTTCTGTTGGTGATGTAGTTCCTGTCGTTTTCGCGCACGGCGGAAAGAAGGACTTCCTCCATCCTGTCGGTAAGACGCTTTGCCGCTATCGTTTCGGAAAGATCTGAATATTCTGAAATCTTTATTTCAGGAAGCATCTGGAAGTCATACACGTAGCGTTCCTGATGGTTGTATGAAAACCACGGATCGTGCTTTCCAAGACCGTATTTGTCGTTTCCGCCAACAAGAACCGGAAGCACGTCGCACTTTGAGTAATACGCAATCCTTGCGGCTCCCTTCTTGTATGGATTTTTTCCGTGCCGCGGAGTGCGTGTTCCCTCAGGGAAAATTATCACGTTGTTTCCTTCGTCGATTGTCTGCTTGCAAAGGCGGCAGAGTTCATCAAAATCAAGGGAATTCACTATGTAGCACTGCTTTATCACTCCTGCAAGTACTGTCTTTGTAAGTCCGCCGCGGACTATGCAGTTCGCGTTTGGAACAAGCGACATTATGAACACAAAGTCCAGTATTGACGGATGGTTTGCGATTATGACCTTTCCGTGTATGCTTCTCCACGCCTTCCTGTCGCCAACCTTGAGGCTCAACACGCCAAGGGCCCTCATGACGTTTGTAAACATTCTGAACGAGGCTGAAACAAATTTTCTTGCCTCAATCTGGAATTTTTCTTTTGGATGCACAAAAACCCTAATCCACGGAAAAACAAGAAGCGCAAGAACCATGCTTCCAACTCCAAAAAAAAGATAGCAGAAATGTTTTGCGAGCATCTGGTAAAGATAGAGCGGAAGCCTGTACCATTTTACAGGCGGAACTTCGCTGTGGTCGTAGCGCGGACCATTGCTGTTTTTTTTCATTTTTCTAATCTCCTTTACAACTCGAACTTTATAAATCCATCAAGTCTTCGATTTTCTTGATGCTTTTAGGCTCAACTGTTCCTCCGCCAGAAATTATGCAGGCAAGGGCGAACGGACGGTTTTCTTCCTGTCTTTCAGGTCCGTATTCATCTGGAATGTATTCGTCGGCGTACACAAAGACAATCTTTTCCTCGCTTCCAGAAATTACAGTAGAAGCGGAAGCCATGAACGCGGAAGAAAAATCATGTCTTGAAGGATATACGACCGAATAGCCCGCCTTAAGGTTCAGGCAGAGCGACGCGGAGGCAATCGGCGTATTGAACACAGAAAGGCTGAATCCCGCGGGAAGAATTTCTGAATCCTCGATGATTCCCCTGTTTATGGTAAACTCACGTTCAATTTCGCCACGGAAGGAAACAAAAACCTGCTTCAAGTCCGACGCCTCTGGAACTTCTTCAATCAAATCGTGCAGAACCTGAACGGTCATTCTTGTAATCTGGCTGAGCCTTCTTTTAAACAGCGGATCTGCAAAATCAAGTTTTGGTTTTTCCCTGGGATTTTCAGTTGAAGGCCGCCATGTATGAACGTTTGACACACTTATCATAGGACGTTTATTTCTTTCTGAACACCATCAGGGAATAGGCGTTTGAACCAAGATTGTGGTGGGCGGTTTTAAGTTCAAAGCCGGCCGCCTCAATCGCGTCCACAAGTTCTTCATAGCGGTACATCTTGCTGTTTCCATTCGCTATGCACGTAAAATAAAGCGAGGTTGCCATAAGGGAATACGAACTCGCTTCAAAATGCTGTCTGTCCCAAAGCGGCTCAAGAACATACACGTCCGTATCGGAAGTCGCCGCCTGATGGACCTTTTTAAGAATTTTCGTAATCTGCTTCAGGCTGAAACAGTCTAAAAACTGGCTCATCCACACCGCGTCCGGAGATGAAGGAAGGCGCGTTGCTTCATCAAGGACGTTTCCTGTGCAGAATCCTATCCTGTCCGCAAAGCCTGCGGCGGCGGCGTTTTTTTCCGCGACGGCGGTCTGCCCCGGAAGGTCAACAATAGTCATCTTTACGTCAGGATTGTACCTGCAGCAGGTGATGGACCATTTTGCCGTGTTTCCGCCAATGTCTATCATCGTCTTTGGCTTTTTTGAAAACACAATTGGAAGCGCCTCTGGAAACGCTATGTCGCTGTAAAAATGATCGAAGTCGAACCATGACTTTTTTGTTTTTTCAGGCAGAGTTGAAAGCGCCTCGTAAACTGTCGTCCACCTGTCGCCAAAAACCTTGAGTCCCTCAGGCTTTCCGTTCACAATGGATTCCTTAAGATTCCATGCGCCCTGATAACAGATGTCGTTTGTAAACCAGAAATTCACTTTTGTAAGGTCGTCTTCCAAAAGCATCCAGCCGATTTTTCCAAGAACAAAACGCTCTCCGTCCGGAGAACCTGGGTCGGAATCCTCGCTGAGTTTTATCACGTTCATTCCCAGAGCCATTTCACACAGAACGCCGATTCCGTATTCTGAAACATTAAGTTTTTCCGACAAGGCTTTTCGCGTAATTCCAGACTCGCCTGAATCGCTTATTGCCTGCATGATTCCAAGTTCAAGCATCGTCCTTACAGCCTGATAGCACATCGGAGCAAAGGCTATCTTCTGCGCCTCGAACTTTGCGTCAACCGCACGGATGTCGTCCGCCTTGAATTTGTCGTAACTAAAAAAAGAAGAATCCATAAAACACTACCTTGAACAATCTAATTTCTAAAACTGTGTATTGGAGCCGGAATTCGTCCGCCCCTGTTTATAAAGTCCGCGCAGCCAAATTTACTTACAGGAAGAACAGGACAGCCTCCCAAAAGACCGCCGAATTCAACCCATTCGCCAGCTTTTTTTCCCGGAGCGGGGATTAAACGACAGGCGGTAGTCTTGTTGTTCACCATTCCAATTGCAAACTCGTCAGCCAAAATGCCTGAAATGGTCGTTGCGGGCGTGTCGCCGGGAATTGCAATCATGTCAAGTCCAACGGAACATACAGTGGTCATCGCCTCAAGTTTTTCAAGACAGATTGATCCCTGCTGCACTGCGTTTATCATTCCCTCGTCCTCTGAAACAGGAATGAACGCGCCTGAAAGTCCGCCAACATTTGTGGACGCCATTACCCCGCCCTTTTTCACCATGTCGGTGAGCATCGCCAGGGCGGCCGTAGTACCAGGAGCGCCAGCCCCCTCAAGACCGATTTCTTCAAGAATACGCGCAACAGAATCGCCGACTTCTGGAGTAGGAGCAAGCGAAAGGTCGAGGATTCCAAAATCAACACCAAGACGGCTTGCGGCCTCGCTTCCAACAAGCTGACCCATTCGCGTAATTTTAAACGCCATTTTTTTAATGCCGTCTGCAAGTTCGTTTATAGGTCTTCCCTTGTATTCACGCGCCGCCGCCAAAATTACGCCAGGACCTGAAACGCCAACGTTTATTACAGTGTCTCCCTCGCCTGTTCCATGGAACGCACCCGCCATGAAAGGATTGTCTTCCGGCGCATTGCAGAAAACAACAAGTTTGGCGCAGCCGTTTATTGCAAGATTTTTTGAAACTTCCGCAGTCTTTACAATGGTTTCTCCCATGAGTTTTACAGCGTCCATGTTTATACCGTTTTTTGTAGTTCCAACATTTACGGAAGAACATACAAAATCCGTGGTGGCCAGCGCCTCTGGAATGGATTCAATCAAAATCCTGTCGGCGTCTGTAATGCCCTTTTGAACAAGCGCTGAAAAACCGCCTATGAAATTCACGCCAAGAGATTTTGCGCACCTGTCGAGGATCTTGCAGTATTCAACATAACTTTTGGCGCTGCTTGCACCTGCCACAAGAGAAATTGGAGTTACAGAAATTCGTTTATTTATTATTGGAACGCCAAATTCTTTTTCAATGTCCTGGCCAACCTTTACAAGATTCCCCGCCTTTTTCATAATCTTTTCGTAAATCTTTTCGCACGACCTTTTAGGGTCAGAATCCGCACAGTCAAGCAAGTTTATTCCCATCGTCACGCAGCGAATGTCAAGATTCTGCTTCATGAACATACTTACCGTTTCCTGTATTTCAGTTGGTGAAAAAATCATATAAACCTCTATGTAAATGTCCGTCCATATTAATAAAAATCAGGCTTATTTACAACAACAACGGGCGCGGCTATCAAAGGGCGCGGCACAGAACTTGCAGAGTGTCATTCCAGTCGTGCTTTACACGTGGAAAAACGCTCCGTTTGCCATCAAGAGTCCAGAGGGTTTATCATATCAAACTCTCTTTCAACTCATTCAACAATTCATCACTCTTTACAAAAGACTGATGCAATAATTCCAACAGTTCTTCTGTTGTATGAGTAACTTCTTCCTCTTTAATAAAAGGATTCTTAATATCCAGGTTGTAACCATTACCTGTCA
>JBHAFG010000097.1:0-5499 GCA_041855945.1 Treponema sp.
AACATTCGAGCCGATTTTTGACGCGGAAATAACCCTCCTTGACAGGGAGGGCGTGGCCTTGATGCATGACGTTTCATGGGCGAATCCGTCAAAGACATTCAAAAGCACAAAAGGTTCATTCTCGTTCTGGCCGGAGGCCGTTCCCGCTGAAAAAGCAGGCGAAACACGGAAATTCTGTTTTACAGTGCAGGTAAAGGCGAAGGACTACGCCACGGTAAGGGAAGGCTTTGAAATAGTCCTTATGAGCGACGGTTTCAGGCAGGAAAACATAAACCAGAGCCTTACCATGAGGGTGCAGGACCAGATTCTCTTCAAGGAATAGAGAACGGATGAGAACGGCAAAAAAAACGCCATGAATGAAGAACCTTAAAAAAAACTTATTTTTCCGCGACAAGAACCATCGTGCGCGCCCTGTGGTCGTACGGAGAAAAATCATAGTCGCCGTACACGCAGGCTTTTTTAAATCCGATTTTTAAAAGAATGTCCCTAAGTTCAATGGCGGAATAAAGACGCTGAACATACTCGTGTTCAATTCTTTTTCCGTCATCGTCAATCAAAATCCATCGGTTTCTAAGCCCTTCCCAAAGCCCCTCTACGGAAAACTCCGTGAGGACGGTAAATTTTCCACGGCGGAACCATTCCCCTTCCGTAAAATAAAGCGCCGCGGTTTCACGGCTTATGCACTCAAGCACGAACCTGCCGCCAGTTTTAAGGCTCCTGTATATGCACTCAAGAATCTTTTTGTCGTCCGACCTTGAGGCGCAGTAGCCGAAAGAATTGTACACGTTCACCGCGCAGTCGAATTTCCGTGAGATTCCAAGACTCCTCAGGTCTCGCCTCAAAAATTCTATATCCACGCCCTCGGCAGCGGCGCTCTCCCTCGCGGCCATGAGTTCAGACTCCATCACGTCAACTCCGGTCACTCTAAGTCCAAGCGAGGCAAGTTCCACGCTTATGCGTCCAAGACCGCATCCCGCGTCAAGCACACTGTCTCCGTCAGAAAGAGAGGCCACAGACTTAAGACATTCCGCCACGGCCGGAGCCTCCCTCCACCTGTCCTCGTCGAACATTACGGGCGCGAAATTTTCCCAGAACTCCGGTCTTTCAAACCATTCCGTGACCTTTTTTGACATTCCAAAAGCCCCCTTTTTCCTGACTTGAATGCATCCACGCGATTTTTCAAGTCCTGCAAATATTTTCATAAAGATTTTTTCAAGACGAGCGGAAATCCTCAGCCTAGAAAAATCATTTTCCACCCTTCAGCCTGCGGTAAATCTTGAACGCAAGTCCAATCCGTCCAAAAAGAAGCCAGTAAAAGAAGCACAGAACCGCAAGAACAGGAATTCCGCATAGCACTACAAGGAATAAAACCCTGACGAAGCCGAACAGGAACGATATGAACGCCGACAGGAAGTCTGAAAATCCATTTCCAAAATCAGGGAAAATGAAGCCTGAATCGTTGAAATTCGACGGAAGCGAAAGGTTCAACGAAATCGTAGAATACTCAACCTGTCCCGAAAGCCGCTTCAACCGCCCCTCCATTCCGTCAATCTCGCTTATTACAGAATTCAGTTCCTTTTCTATCTGAAGAAGATCCTTTATGTCCCTTGCCGATTTAAGGTAGCCCTCAAGTTTTTCCTTCATAACCTTCTTGTTCTGCATCCTGCTTTCAAGGTCGTAGTACTGCTCGCTGACATCCTCGACGTTCACGCTGTGGCTCAAAACCTTTCCTATGTTTCCCGCGCTTCCCATCGCCTCGTCGAACCTTGCGGACGGAATCCTGACGGTGAACCACGCGCTCCTTTCCGAACTTGACGAAACCGAGATGTAGCCGCCAAAACCTTCAGTCCATTTTTCAACGTCCCTAACGGAATCGGAAATTTTTTCCACCGCCACAGAAACGTTTCCAGTCTTCACAAGTTTTTTCTCATAAGCGGAATCTTTAAATGACGCATCTGCTTCCTGAACCAAATTTTCGTCGGCGTAAACGGCCGCCTCCCTGGGAGCGGAATACGCGTATGAGTCCGCCGCGGTTCTAAGCATCTTAGCGTTAGACGTAACCTCCGTTCCGGATTCAAGAACCATCTTCCTTCCGCAGGAAAAAAACGCCAGCGACGAAACAGCGGCGAAAGCCAAAAATCCAACCTTCATATTCATACGAACCTCCAAAATCCTTTGCAAGCAATTATTCCAACAATAGTAAACCAATTGCACCAATAAGACAATCTCAAGTTTTTTCCCAATGCATTTGAATCTGCCCATTGACGCGATATATACCGAATGGTATAGTTCATATACCGAACGGTAAGGAGCAGACATGGACTCAACTTTTTCAGACCGCGTGTTCTACCACGTTTATCCACTTGGACTTTGCGGCGCGGAATTCAGAAACGATTTTTCTCGTCCCAAGGGAGATTTCTTTGAACGATACGCGCAGGAACTTCCAAGGCTTGAATCCCTTGGAGTGAACGCGCTTTACATTGGACCGATTTTTGAAAGTTCCTCGCACGGCTACGACACGGTAAGTTACCACCACGTGGACCGCAGGCTTGGAAACAACGAAAGTTTTTCAGAATTTTCACGACTTGCGCACAAAATGGGCTTTAAAATCGTTGTTGACGCGGTGTTCAACCACACAGGACGGGATTTCTTTGCGTTCAGGGATCTGAAGGAAAAACACTCCTCCTCAAATTACCGCGGATGGTACAGGAACATACGGTTCGACGGAAAAAGCGGTCTTGGAGACGACTTTGACTACGAGGGCTGGGCGGGGTGCAAGGACCTTGTGAAACTCGACGTTGACAATCCTGAAGTGAGGACCCACATTTTCAGCGCGGTAAAACTCTGGATGGAGGAATTCAACATAGACGGTCTCAGGCTGGATGCCGCGGACGTGCTGAGCCTTGATTTTCTTAAAAACCTCAGGGCCTTCACACAGGAAATGAGGAAGGATTTCTGGCTGATGGGAGAGGTGGTCCACGGAGACTACAACAACTGGCTTAAAAATGGAAACATCCATTCCGTCACAAACTACGAAGTGTTCAAGGGGCTGTGGTCAAGCTTCAATTCAAGGAATATGTTCGAGATAGCCTACTCGCTGAACAGGCAGTTCGGAAGCCACGGAATATATCGTGAAAACACCCTTTACAATTTTGCCGACAACCACGACGTCGACAGGCTCGCCTCTACGCTGGAAAGGAGCGAAAACCTCTTCGCCCTGTACGGACTTCTTTTCACAATTCCGGGAATTCCTTCGATATATTACGGGAGCGAATACGGAATCCGCGGAAAAAGAAACGCCTGGGGCGACAGGGAACTCAGGCCGAGCCTTCCGCCGTTTTCATGCACGCCGGACTATGCAAGTCCTTTGTGTGATTCCCCCTCCCTTTTTAAAACGATAGTCCGTTTCGCGAAAATCAGAAGCGAAAGCGCCGCGCTGCAGAAAGGAAACTACACAGAACTTTCGGTGCAGAACAAGGCGTTCGCGTTCGCTCGGGAATTTTTCGGCGAAAAATACGCGGTTCTTGTAAACTGCGACTCATCGCCATACACACTTTCTATGAACGGAAAACTCCATGGAAGATGGGAGGATGTGCTGAACGGAGGATTTTTTGAGAACTCGAGCGAAATCGAGATAAGTCCTTCGTGGCTCAGGATTTTAAAGGCGGTGTAGCGGACGGCAAAAAAATCCATGCTCTCGCACATAATCTGTTTTTACATTAAAATCCAAAGAATGCAGAAAGAAATAACGGTCACCGTCCTTCCAGAAGACGAAAAAAACGAGAAGGCGGTGCACGCCCTCATAATGGACGCCCTTGAAAAACAGGGAATTTTTGAAAGAGATCACAGGATAAGCCACGTCGCAGAAAAAAAATCAATCGACGCAAGGCACGGAAAAGTAAAAATCCACATCAGGCACAGGGTTTTCATAGACGAGGATGCCAAAGACATTGAATCAAACCTCATACCCGAATGGAAGAACCTTTCCGCGTCAAAATCTGACCCAACTCCAACGGCGGCAATAATTGGTTCAGGTCCTGCAGGACTTTTCGCCGCCCTTAAACTCCTTGAGGAAGGAATCCGCCCCGTGATAATCGAACGTGGAAAAGAAACACGGCTTCGCAAAAAAGACATAGCGGAAATAAGCACAAGGGGAACGGTGAACGAACATTCAAACTACTGTTTTGGCGAGGGCGGAGCGGGAACTTTTTCAGACGGAAAACTCTATACAAGAAGTTCAAAGCGTGGAAGCGTTCCAAAGATCCTGCAGATATTCGCGCATTTTGGAGCGGACAAAAAAATACTCACTGACGCGCATCCTCACATCGGAACAGAAAAACTTCCACTGGTCATAAACAGGATGAGGGATTTCATAACTGAAATGGGAGGCTCGTTCCATTTCGACTCATTTTTCACGGGACTTGAGGTGGAAGCCGGCAGGGTCGTGGGCATAAGATTCGAGGACACGGAAACTCACGTTGGCACAACAATGAAGGCCGACGCGGTGATTCTTGCGACAGGACATTCCGCGGACGGCGTGTATGAAATGATTGCAGGACAGAACCCCTCGGCGCTTGAACAGAAGACTTTCGCGATGGGAGTGAGGGTCGAACACCCAAGGACGCTCATAGACCGAATTCAATACCACGGAAAGACGGATGGAATGGATGCCGCGGAATACAGGCTTACCACGCAGGTGGATGGGCGCGGCGTATATTCATTCTGCATGTGTCCCGGCGGATTTGTAGTGCCATCCTCGTCAGGACCAGACCAGATAGTGGTGAACGGAATGAGCGCCTCTGGAAGAAACAGCAGGTGGTCGAATTCAGCGATAGTGGTTGAAACAAGACCGGAGGACATCCCCGAAGAATTCTACAGGATGGCGGAAAAAGAAAACTGCCCCGCCCTCGCTGGACTTTTTTTCAGAAAATGGCTTGAGGCCGAAACAAAAAAACACGGCGATGGACAGAAGGCGCCATGCCAGAGGCTAACGGATTTTTTGGACGGAAGGGAAACTGCGGAACTTCCTGAAACAAGCTACACGCCAGGAACAGTTTCCTCAAGACTTGACCTCTGGCTTCCACGGCACATTTCGGAAAGGCTAAAAAAAGGATTCAGGGATTTTGACAGGAACATGAGGGGCTTTGTAACGGACAGCGCGGTCCTTATGGCAAGTGAAACAAGAACCTCAACTCCTGTAAGAATCCTGCGCGACGCGGAAACGCTAGAATGTGTGGGTCTTGAAAATCTATATCCGTGCGGAGAAGGCTCCGGCTACGCGGGAGGAATAGTTTCGTCAGCGATGGACGGAGAGCGCACGGCGGAAGTGGCGGGAAAAAAACTAAGATCTTTATAACGAAAGAAAACCGTGCTGAATGGTACATTCCATGCAGTGCGGTTTCCGGAAACAAAAAGGCGGAGGACATAAAAAAAGACTTCCGCAAAACGGAAGCCTTTTGCCACAGGTTGGAATCGAACCAACGACATACGGATTTTCAG